>JALZBR010000407.1 GCA_030863485.1 Actinomycetota bacterium | reverse complement strand
GCCGCACACCGAGGATGCCTTGCGGCGCGTCATCACGCTCCCGATCTACCCCCAGATGTCCGATGACGAGCAGGACTACGTGATGGCGAAGGTCGGGGAAGCACTCGGCGTCATCGCTTAACGAGTGCGATCGCATCGGAGAGGGGGAGTTGCTTGTTGAAATTGCTGGCCCTAGCCATTGCCCTCCACGCGTACGCCCGACGAGTTGGTAACCCTCACGGGGCTGACGGCAGGGCCGCAAGCGCCTGGTCCGACTCCCGTGATTGGCTCGATACGGTTGTTCCTGATCGACCCGCCGACGACGTGGTCGAAGATAATCGCCGTCCCCCCGGCCTTCATCGAGTTCCTCTCGACCACCACGTTCTTCGTCGTGTTGGGATTTGATGGGTAGGCGTTTATGAGAATGATTGGGTTGCACTGACTCGCGTCGGGAGTAGTGAGGAAGCGGTTATTCAGGATCTCGTAGTCGCGGGTGTTGTCCCCGTCGCCGGCCACCGGGAACGCGACCCCGACTGCAAAGAAGCCATCGAACGTGTTGCCGATGAGGTGGACGTCCTGCAGCTTATGCGTTACCGAGTCAAGCTCTGCGTCGACGCCGTGGTACCAGCAGTCCCGCCCCACAGAGTCGATGAGCCAGAATCCGATCACATTGGTGGGTGCGAAGCAGTGCCTCGCTACCGAAGTGGCTTCGAAACGAACAACTCGCACATTGCGAGGAGTCTCGAATGGAGGGGAATTCTCCACGTACTCCGACCGAGCCGTGAGCAGGCCGTCTCCAAAGACTCTGGCCGCCCGCACATCTGTTATCTGGATGCCGTCCCCGCCATAGATGCTCAGGCCCGCGTTGAACTGGTTCCCTGTGGAGGGCTGTTCGACAGACGAGGCGTTGACCCTGGCTTGTGATCGCGGTCCCTGGAGTTGGAAGTTGCCGATGAGAGCCAAGTTCTTGACCGTCAGATTCCTCCCGCGCAGAAGCAAGAGGTTGGGACTATTGACGCGTCCGTCGTTGAGAGCCCTGTTTTGGAGGGCCGCCCCCCGTCCGTCCAAGGTTACGTTCTTCTTGTCGTCGAGCCTTACCGGACGCGATTGCGCGTAGCAGCCCCCAGCCGCAAGCTGAACGGTTGATCCGTCGGGAACTCTGGTCAAGAACTGGTTGAGCTCAGCCGCGACATCCTTTGAGCAGTCCGAGGCAATAGAAGTGGGAATGTCGAAGATGCGACTCCGAGTGGTGTCGGTCTGGTTCGGACCTGCGCTCAAAGTCCTGAATACCAGGACGAGTGCAGCGAGTACGAGGACGGCGATGCCAACTGCAGGTAAGGCGCGTTTTTTGCCCGATCGTGACGGACTCATGCAATCAATAACATTAGGTGTGTGACTGCAATGGGAGCATAGGCCGTTGGCAACGAAAATCCCACCACTCCTTCTCGCCCGCCTTAGGTGCCACATCTGCGGCGAGAGGGTAGGCGATCAAAGCGAGGATCGATTGATGTGCCGTAACGGGCACGCTACGGCGCTTCGCGAAGGGTACTTGGATATTTCCTCCTCGGCGCCCGATTCCGTAACCGAAAGGACCTTCGAGAGCTTCGGTTACGAATGGAACGTCTTCGATCGCGTTCAACCCGAAGACGCAGAGTTTTGGAAGGAGTACTTCGCAGACGTCCCCATGAAGGAGCTCGAGGGAAAGGTTGGGTTGGATGCTGGTTGCGGGAAGGGCCGCTTCGCCCTACTCACCGCGCCGCACCTCGCGGCGCTTGTCGCGATGGATGGGTCTAAGGCGGTTCAAGCAGCAAGCCGAAACCTGGCCCCGCTGTCCAACGTGCTGGTGATGAAGGCCGACCTCCGGGAAGCCCCCTTTGCGCCGGAAAGCTTCGACTTCATCTCCTGCCTCGGGGTTCTCCACCATCTCTCGGACCCCTACCAGGGTTTCCGGGCGTTGCTGGACCTTCTTGCCCCAGGCGGGATGCTGCTGCTGTACCTGTACAGCCGGCCGCTGACCGGGAAGGCGCGCCAGCTCGGGATCCGGGCAGCTGAGCTCCTTCGGAAGGTAACAGTTCACCTTCCGCTGAACGTGTTACGGATGATCTCGATTCCCGTGGCGGCCGCGTTGTACGCCGCATACGTCATCCCAGGAAAGCTCGGCGAGCGCATGGGCGTAGAGTGCCTCGAATCGCTGCCGCTCGCCAATTACCGGGGAAAGCCGCTGCGGAGCCTTTGGCTCGACACTTTCGACCGGCTGAGCGCTCCTGTCGAGCATCGTTACGGTTGGCAGGATCTCGAGGGGTGGTTCCGAAGTGCGTCCGTTGAGGTTGTTGCCGCCAGGGAAGCTGGCGGCTGGTTCGTGCTGCTCAAGAAGTCGGGGAACTGACCTCCTTCCTGACGCGCTCGAGGGCATACCGAGAAGACGAGAGCTACCCGAGAGATGCTTGTTGCCTGGGCAGCGCCGTGCAATACCAAGCAAGGGTCTCCCGAAGCCCGTCGGTCAAAGTTCGAGTGGTCCATTCTCCCGTGAGTTTCCGAAGCAGTGTAGAGGAGCCGACGTGGCGCCGGACGTCGGCGGAGCGGGGCGCGACGTGGACAATATCGGCGTCGCTTTCGAGCAGCTGGAGCATCTGACGGACCAAGGAGTTGATCGAAGTTTCGGTTCCGCTGGCAACGTTCACGGCCTGGCCTCTCGCAGCTGGATTCTTGTACACGCGAACCGCCGCCTCGGCGACGTCGGCTACGTAATTGAAGTCCCGGGATTGCTCGCCATCCCCGTAAACGATTGCATCTTGGCCCTGCAGCACCCGCTCGACCACGCTTGGGATGACGCCGGCATAAGCTCGGTCATTTTGGCGTGGCCCAAAGGTGTTGAAGGGGCGAATGATGGCCGCATCGATGTCAAACGTGTGGTGGTAGGAAAGGACCACTTGATCAGCTGCGGCCTTGCTCGCGGCATAGGGCGTAAGCGGAACGATTGGGTGACGCTCGTCCATCGGAATGTACTGGGCGGTTCCATAGACCTCGGACGAAGAAAAATGAACCAGCGTCTCGAAAAAACCCTCTCGCAGCAGCTCGCACATGCACGTCGCCATGCCGACGTTGATGTCTACTGTCCAGCGCGGCCTTTCCAACGACGTTGGTAGCGGGATGACGGCCAGGTCGAAGACGACCTCGATTTGCTCGGCCGCCAGGATCTGGCGCATCGCTCCGTAATCCGAGACATCCTCGCGGTACAACTTGAGGGCCGGAAAGGCTTGGAAAGCGAGCTGGAGGTTTTCCTCCTTCCCGAGAAACATGTTGTCCACCACAACAATGGTTGAAGGCTCTTCGGCAATCAGACGGTCCACCAGATGACTCGCTATGAAGCCGGCTCCACCAGTCACGAGGATTCCCCGGCCCTGGAGCCTCACTTCGTCTTGGTCGCCACTCATGCCGGTTCAGGAGGGTGTTGGGGGAAGATCGGCACGTTTTTTCGCCCGGACTCCAAAATCATCGACCCGATCTCGATGGCGGCTAGACCGTCCCATCCGCTGACGTGGGGCTCCCGGTCGTCGACCACTGCAGCTACAAACGCCTCCAATTCGGCGCGCAGTGGCTCCTTCTTATTGAGGCGGATCTTTATCATGTCCCCTTCCCAAGCTCCTCTGAATGTGCTGAGCATTTCCCAGGTCTCGCCTCCGCTGTCGTTCTTGTACCAATAGAGGTCCTGGGTGAGGTAGTCCGCCAGGTACATTCCACGTTCACCCAGAATTGCGAGCTGACGCACCTTCGTGGGCGTAAGCCAGTTGACGTCGAGCACTCCGATCGTGCCGTTTTCGAAGCGTAGG
>JALZBR010000406.1 GCA_030863485.1 Actinomycetota bacterium | reverse complement strand
GAATGGTGAAGTGATGCGGTTCGTTGTTCATCGAGGTTCAGGCAGCGACGGGCTTCCCACCCAGAAATCGAGACCTCGCATGTCGCCATCTAAGGTCGCGTCCCGCACATACCCGGTCGCGGCAGCGACGGCGCCGGAGACCATCGCACGAACATTCGGTGGCTCTTCACCGGCGAGCGCCATCACAAGCGAGCTAGCTAAGACTGCGCCTGCGCCGAGCGTGAATGCGTTCGAGACCGGGTCGACGGCGATGACCTCGGCATTGCGGTCATCGGCCCATGCAGCACCCGTACTCCCGAGCGTAACAACCAGCCCTTGGTTGGCCGCAGACGAAATCCGTCGGTATGCAGATCGAAGTTCCGGAGCGGTCATATTCGAATTCCCCAACGACGCCTGAATGATCGCTCTTTCAGGTAACGCGGTTCCGCTTAACCAGTCCTCGACTTCGGACACTTGGGTCACTTGGCCCACGTTCCATATCGAGGGGCCGGTCATGGCAAGAAGGGGGGAAACTTCCAGGGCAGCCCTGCCGCTGTCCGAAGCCGCTTCGATATCGACGTAAAAGACTGTGGGAAGCTCGGGAGATAGAGACTCGACGAGCTCCTGAGTCGCCGTTAGAGCGTGCGAGCTTGACGGGTAGTAGTTCGTCGTCACATAGCTTCGCGTCCCTCGTCCGCGGTCGACGAAAATCATGTCGAGCGGCGCACCCCTTAACGGTGACGGCTCTGGGTAGATCGTGATCCCGGTTCCCAGCTTCGTGCGTATGAGCTGAGACTCGTATGCCACTGAGCCTAGGTTGTTCGTCACCAGGTGGACCCGTCCAGGAAAACGTTTTGCGCAGATGTACGCCACAATGGCAGCGTCGCAGACGAGAAACGCGCCGTGGCGCTTCGCTACCACGCCCCTGTCTTGAATCGGCAAGTCTGTGACGTCGCAGAAGTAGCCAACACCGGTCGGTCCCAGGCAAACGATCGAGGTGGCGGGCACGTCTGCATCCTAAGTATCGGGGCTGTCTGGCGCCGCGTAGGTATGCTGACGACGCACGAAGCTCGGAATGCACGTCGCCCGCCTTTCCCCAAGGGGCACGACTGCGCCGCGAGGAGCAGGGGGTACTCAGGGTGGACACGCGCGAAAGAGACTCGCGAGAGCTCGCGGAGTTCGGCTACCTTCAGCGTCTAGCCCGGCCTCTGGGCTCATTTGCCGCGTTCGCGATGTCGTACGGGTTCGTCGCGGTCCTCACGTCCGTGACGGCGCTCTTCTTCTTCGGGTTCGCCGCCGCCGGCCCCGGCTTCGTCTGGGGCTATCCGCTCGCGGCGATCCCGACCGTGCTCGTCTGCCTCTGCCTCGCCGAGCTGGCGGGAGAGATGCCGCTGACGGGGTCGCTCTATCAGTGGACGCGAGCGCTCACGCACTCGCGGCTCCTGCCCTGGCTCACGGGTTGGTTCTTCATCGCGGCTTTGCTGACCGTCGTGCCGGTCATCGGTCCGACGCTGCAGGCGGTGCTGACGCCCGTTTTCGAAGGGCTCCAGCTCGTGGGCGGAACCGCGGACGTCGGAACCTCAACCACAAAGGGCGGGGCGCTCAACGCGATGATCCTCGGCGTCGTGGGTCTGATGTTCACTACGATCGTGAACATCATCGGCGTCCGGTGGGCGGCGCGCGTCGCGGGGGCGGTCGTGATCATCGAACTGATCGCCACCTGCGTCATGGTCGTGGGATTCGCCTTGAACATTCATCGCGGCCCTGGAGTGATCTTTGAGTCGCACGGAACGGGAGGGGATTACACAACGGGATACTTCGGAGCGCTGCTCGTCGCGCTAATGATGGGCGGCTACAGCTACTTCGGTTTCGAGAGCGCAGCGACCCTCGCCGAGGAGGTGCGCAATCCTCGCGCGGTGGGGCCCAAGACGCTGATCCGTGTACTCGGCTTGGTGGTCCTTTCCGCGATGCTGCTCGTAACGTTCGCCCTCATGGCCGTGCCCAACATCAGGGCACCAGAGCTTGGAACCATAGGGATGCCGTACGTCATCCAATCCACGCTGGGAAAGACCCTCGGCGACATCCTTCTCCTCTGTGTCGGGGTCGCCGTGCTCGGCGCGATCACTGCCCTGCAGGCGACGGCCGGCCGCGTGATCTTCGCCATGGCGCGCAACAACCGCCTGCCGTTCAGTTCGAGCCTGTCGCGAGTCTCGCCGAATAGGAAGACGCCGATTGCGCCCCTTGTAGTGTTGGGCGTCGGGGGTTGCACCCTTCTGATCCTGAACTACGGCAACACGCGGATTTTCTCGACCATTGCCGCTGTCGGCATCGTCCTCTATTACATCAGCTACCTGTTCGTGGTTATACCGATGCTCATGGCACGCCTGCGGGGTCAATGGCCGCCCGCCCGCCAAGGTCCGTACTTCTCGCTCGGGCGCTGGGGGTTCGCGGTGAACGTGGGCGCCGTTGTAGGCACCGTAGCGCTGGTTATCGACATCGCCTGGCCCCGGGCGTTCGTGTACGGCACGGACCACTGGTATCTCCACTGGGGCTCGGTCACCGTCACGGCGGTGCTTCTCCTCGTCGGCCTCGCCTACTATGCGGTCGTCATCCGCCATCGCGACGACGCCCCGCGGCTCGAGCACTCCGCGTTAGTCGATTCGACGCAACCCGCCGACGAGCCACCCTCGGACTGAATCGAGAAGTATCGCGTCGAGCTCTGGGGAGGAGCAACTGAGCGAGGGATTGCGATTGACCGGCCGCCCGGAGTCCCCTTCGGGGCGGCTCCCCCGAATGTCGTCTGATCGAATGACGAACTGGCGACCGCCCTCTACTCTCTAGTGAGTGGAGGGGGATCCGTGTCGGAAAGCGAGAGCTAGCAAACGTGCTATTTCGGAATGACACTCAACCATGCTGAGAGGCGAACTTCTTCAAACGCTCACCGACCTGAAGCGTTACCGTGACGAACTGCGCGACGAAGTCAGGGCGCTCGAGCAACGGTACAACGACCTCAAAAGCGCCTACGACCCACGCATCCACGATCTCCGTCACCGCGCCGACAGCCTGGCCTCGAGCTTCCGCGGGAAGTTCGCTGAGGCTCGCGCCGCTTACGAGAACGACGAGAAGGCCCTGGCAAAGGCGCTCTCACTCTCGGGGAAGGAGCTGCAGGCGGAGTGCGAACGACTGAACCAGGAGAAGGATCAACTAATTGCAGAACTCAAGTCGGCGCTCGCTGAGCTCAAAACGCTAAGAGCGACGCTTCTTCGCACCAATGAGGCGCTTGACAGCGTTCGGGAGCGACTGCGGACGGCGCGATCAACCCGTGTCGAGGGATTTGAACAAGGTGACGTCATCGATGCGCTGAAGATTGAGGAGATCATGGACGCGCTGCCGCAGGTTGGCTGGCGTCATGTCGAAACCGTTCGGCGCGAAAAGAGGGGCCCCCCGGGAGGGCTCACTGAAGGGCTCGATCAACCAGGAAAGCCCCTGCGCATTCGGATCGGGCCAAGCCGACTCGAGAGTGTCACCGAGAGAGATGAGAGAGCCTACCTCGTAACTACGTTGGCTCATGAGTTTGCGCACGTTCTTCACCGGCGAGTCCTGTCGCGGGCGCAACGCGATCACTGGGCGGCGCTGCATCACCGCAATATCCGCGAGAGACGCGCCTTCATTAACGATGAGGCTAGCCGCGGCATTCAGGACGATTTTGCGGAGTGCTACGCCGTGTTTTCAATCCGACCGCGGACCCTTTGGGAAGCGGACGTGGAGAGATACAATTTCATGTACCAGCTAAAGGAACAGCTCAATGAAGACCCTCCATCTCATCGGCTTTAACGCCGACCCTTCTGACGAAACTAGGTACCTAGTCGCTAAGGTCAGCATCGAGAGCGATGGCAAGCTGGTAGTCGCATCCACCATTAGCGCCATTAGAGCGGACCTCGAGCGAGACCTAGGCGATCTCATCGCCCGCCACGGCGTTTATCACCGTCGCTCAATCACGACTCCCGCTAGTCACCAGATGATGTACGAACCTCGCGACGTCGCTGACCCCGATTTCCTGCAGTGTCTCACGGATCATGACTGGTTCTGGGTGGACCGCTTCTTCGGTGGCTACCGCGTGAATCCTCTTCTGTCTTACGTGGTCGACGACGATTGATATCAGTCGTCGCGGCGCAAAGACTTGGCCCCTTCTTGGGTCGGGAGTAGTCGACTAGGCTCGCGACGAGTCGGGAGCGCTTGTAGCCGCACCGCTTTGCCCGCCAGCTATGCTGTCGTTACGGCGCTATGCCTTAGCCATCAACCAACCGCGAACCTCGATTCGAATCGGCTGCCGGACGGTGAGGCTTCTTGCGTTGGAGTCGACGCGGTCGTGAGCGCTGAGCTCTCGTGCTTCAACCCGGTCTATA
>JALZBR010000402.1 GCA_030863485.1 Actinomycetota bacterium | reverse complement strand
TTTTACGTCGGGCTGGCCGGATTTGAACCGGCGTCCTCTTGACCCCCAGTCATAAAAGGACCGTTCGCCGGTGGTGACGGGGAATCCCACGAGGTGCCTCTGACCTGGACTTTACCGCGTGGCCGTTTCGGGCTGTCACGTCGTGTGACCCCCCGTAGCGCGGAGGATGCATACATTTTGCATACATGGTTGGCCTCAGCTTGAAGTGGGAGCCGCGCCACCTCAGCCTCTCTGCGGCTGGGACTGAAGCGTATGGACCGTCAGCTGGGATCAGCTAGCTCGACTCCATGTTGGGCAGCCAGCTGCTCGCACACCACGGCGACAGCCAAACCGGTGCGCTCGGCGGCGACACGGACGTAGATGGTCAGCGCGAAGAGGGACCAGGCGAACAGATCGTTCGTGTGCCACCAGATGACCTCGTCGAGGAGAGCTGGCTTGATGCCGGCGCGGATCATGGCCGCCGCCCCGAGCGCGTAGTGGCTCCGACGGTGCTCGTTCTTACCCCTGAACTCCACTTCGGATAGGTAGCGCTCTCGGATGCCCTCATACTCAATCGGGTCCTCTCGCGATGCGCCCGAGAGCTCGAGGGCGTCAGCGGCGAGGTCAAGGAGCACTTCACCTGGGAAGGTGTCGTCTTTCGGGTGGAGTGGCGCGAGCTGGTCGACGACGTGGAAGGGATCGGCACCAGCGGCAATGCCGACCAGAGCGATCCGCACCGCGTCGCTCCAGTCCTGACGCGTCGGTGCCTTCCGAGCCGTCACTCCGCGAGACGCTACGCCGATCGGCGAATCGCGTGATGCGAGCCTCGCTCCACCGGAGTCGTGGTCCCTCAGCCTGGTGCAGAACGGCAGTTCGGCGCTTCTCGATCCGGCTGACGCCTTCCGTCCCGCGGGCGCCCGCCTGAGAGCCCTATCCGTCGTTCTGTGCGACCGCCAACGCTCCGTGCTTGCTGGAGCCGTAGATGCCGCCCCCGCGATCTCCCCGTGTCGCCCCAGAACCGTCAGGGTCGAGCGTCGTCATATGACGCCTGCTTAGCGAGCCGGAATACCTGGTCAGCTCGAAGACCTGTCAGTGTCGGGCCAGAGGCATGTTTGGGCCACCTGCTTGAAGAGCCGATTCTCAGCTCAGGTAACCCGAGGCGCGTCACTAGGAGAAGCCGATTAGTAGCACGATCAGCAGGGTCCCTAGACCGAGGTCAACCCAGCCCAGGACCTCGCCCAGTCGCAATCGAAATCGTTCACTCGGATGCGCCTGAGCATCAACCTCCTTCTTGCCACGCCGAGCAAACACAATGGCGACAGGGCCCAGGAAAACCCCCAGGCCTGAATACAGGAGTCCAGCGATCCCAAATGCGAGCGAGCCAGTTGCCCAGCCCCCACTGCGTCGTGCGGCATACTCTCCCCTCCGCTCCCTCCTCAGCAGGGCAACTCGCCAGCGCCAAGCCCAGATTACCCATAGGACTCGAGCTGCTGTCAGGACAAGAAAGGGCACGAGTGACGTCAGAGCGAGGAGCATGCCGACGGCACCGTCGCCGGACAAAGGACCGTCTTCTCTTACATCTAGGAGCCCGGAAAGACCGACGACGCTCCACAGAAGTAGAAATCCAGGCAGGGCTGCACTGCTAAGTAGATCTAGGGGCGTTTCTGGACGGGGGTTTCCCGCGCCGCGAAGGCACTCCACCTCGATAAGATAGACGCCCTCCACTCTGTACAGCTGTTCTTCTACCGCAGGTAGTGAGTGTCCGCGTGCGGCTCGCGGATAGAAGTTGAGTATGAGGCGCTTACACCGGAAAGAGCCTCCCGCTATCGCGAGTGGGAGGTAGAAGGCCAGTGACACCAGCGCGGCGGCGGCATAGAAGAGAAACAGGTCCTGTACATCAAGCTCATCACCCCCGTGCAAACGGGATACCTCTCGAGTTATGCCAATGAAGTCGAGGTCGGCTACGTTGCCTGCGCTGTTGCGAAGAAAAACCCCGAGCCTTGGATGTACGCGGTCAACGACGCCGGAAATTGCCAAGTTGAATAGCCCAAAGAGCGTAACGAGGGCCAGCGTGATGCCTCGTGTCCGAGGAGGTGGCAACGCCATCCTGAGGTGCTCCAGGCGTTCTTGATGAGCTCTCTGCTTCGGCAACTCCGGACTCGCCGCAGCTGCCGCGAGGTGGTACCGCCGCTCGACCGCAGCCAAGGTCGTGCCGAGGTGTCGAATGAGGAAAAAGTGCACGAGTGGACGGCAGGCGGGAACCGTTAGGCGCCTTCCGAGCGTCGAAGTGCGCCGGAGCCACACGACAACGGGCAAGTGCTCGAGGGCGTCGAGTACTCCCTGATATGCAGACAACAAGCGCTGTACAGCCTCTGGATGGGGAAGCTGCGGCGAGACTGCAGGATCTTCAACGGGTTGAGCTGCAGGCTCCGGCTCGCTTTCCGGCACTAGCGGAGCCTCGCGGTCTCGTTCGTCTGTCGGGTTCTCCAGCGTTGCGGTCGCATTGACAACAAGGCAGCCGGACAGGACATCGTGCAACGCCTGCTTTCTCTTCGTGAATGCCGCCAAAACGATCCCGACTAGCGGCACTGGGTAGATGGAAAGGACCTTTAGGAAAAACCTACCGGTGGCCTTTGCAAAAGTGACTCGCTTGCCCTCGAGATCGGTCACTT
>JALZBR010000341.1 GCA_030863485.1 Actinomycetota bacterium | reverse complement strand
GCTACGGGCTTCGCTGGGCGTTGTCTTCGTATGGTTCGGAGCTCTCGAGATAGCGGGAGTCACCCCGGTCACTGATCTCGTGGCCAACACCGTTTACTGGCTCGATGCCTCCTCGTTCGTCCCGCTGCTCGGTGCGTTCGAGATCCTCGTCGGCCTCGGCCTCGTAACCGGCCTGCTCATGCGCGTGGTGCTGCTGCTGTTCGCCCTCCAGATGATCGGCACCTTCCTGGTGTTCGTCGTGCAGCCGGAGGTCGCCTTCCAGAAGGGAAACCCTCTGCTGCTGACCGTAGAGGGCGAGTTCGTCGCCAAGAACCTCGTGCTGCTCGCCGCCGGTGCCGCCCTGGGAGCCAGGCTCAAGCGCGCCCGCACCTGGACGTAGCAGCCTCACCAGGGGCAGCATCGCCGAGCACTCAGCACCTTCAGGATGCAAGGTTGTCGCCACAACTTGGGGTCTCCGCTATCTGACCGAGCCCCTAGGTCGCCTGGCTAGAGCCTCCCTCGGCTGGGGCCTGGCTTCCGGGACCCGTCGATGGACGACTGGGTGGCGGCGAGTCAGCGCGCGCCCAGGTCCGCCGAGATCTGGAGGAACTCCTCACGGGAGATCTCGCCCCTCGCGTACCGCAGCCGAGCCTGCTCCAGCGCGGAGTCCCCGGGCCTCGCCGCGGCCGTCGACCACCGCTCATCCGGCGGACGCCCGCGTTCGGTCACTCGGAGCACGCCCCAGAGAACCAGCGCGCCGATGCCGACTAGAAACAGCAGGGGCAAGATCGACCCCAGGAGCCCCTGCCACCACGGGAATCCCCATCCGTGTGCCTCCATCATCTGCCTCCTCCTTCCGCCCGAGCCGGAGCCACGCGCGGCTCCGGCCGAATCTGTCTTCGTCGTCACAGCTCGGCCAACATGTCATTGACGATTGGCAGGGCCTCGTCGATCTCCACCGCGAATCCGATGTTCTCGGCCGACGATGCGGACGCCGCGGCGGTGTTGATCCCCACCAGCCGGCCGCCGGCATCGACGAGCGCTCCGCCCGAGTTGCCGGGGTTGATGGCGGCGTCGGTCTGCAACAGACCGGTGAGCTCCCTGGCGTCGAAGGGGCCGTCGCCCACCTGGATCGTTCGGTCGAGCCCGGAGACGATCCCCTGGGTCGCGGTCGGGCCGAGACCCAGCGGGAAGCCGAGGGCCACGACGGAATCGCCGAGCTCGAGTCCATTGGAGCTTCCGATCGCGATGGCGCTGAGCTCGTCGGAGTCGACCTTCAGAACGGCGAGGTCGTGCGCCGCGTCTGTGCCCACGACTGTCGCCTCGAGCGTCTGACCGCCGTCTGCGGTCGTAACCTCGATGCGCGACGCCCCCTCGATCACGTGTGCGTTAGTGAGGACGATGCCGTCGTGGCGGATGACGACCCCGGACCCCTGGCCCTGGACCTCGCGCCCGAAGTAACCGCCGAAGCCGCTTGTCTCGCGCAGCGCCCGGACCGAAACGATCGAGTCCATCGCCCTGTCGATCGTGTCCGCAAGCGAGCCGGCATCAGAAGAGCCTTGGTCGCTCTGCGCGCTGACCGTCTCGGGCCTCACGAGAGCCTCGGACGACGACGCGGTCGTGAGCTTGCCTCCGGCGAAGCCCCCACTGGCGGCCGCGACGAGCGCGATCGCAGCCAGCGAGCGCCGACGGGGACGCCTTCGCCTCGCAGAGGTAAGAGAAGGTGCCGCGGGGCCAGCCCGAACGTATTCGTCGGCTGGGTCTGTCGCAGCGATCAGCCTTTCGGTAGAAGCGTTCATCTTTTGTTGCCTCCTTTGTGCCTCGATGCCTCAGTAAAGAGGACCGGCCTGAGACGAAGCTGAGTGGCCGCACAGGGGATGCTGAGAGATTCCAGCAGGCGCACACGGAGACGGCTTCCGGGGTGGGCTCGGCGTCTTCCCAAGTACTTCTCAGGAAATCCCCAGGATTCGCACGGATACTGAGACGGTGACCGACAAGGGACGAGTGCTCGTCGTAGACGACGAGACCAACATCACCGAGCTCGTGGCGATGGCACTTCGCTACGAGGGGTTCGAGGTGGACGTCGCCGACTCCGGGAAAGCCGCACTGGAAGCGGCGCGCGCGCGACCGCCCGACCTCATCGTACTCGACGTCATGCTGCCCGACCTTGATGGCTTCGAGGTCGCCAGGCAGCTATCAGTGACCGGGCGGCGCGTCCCGATCTTGTTTCTGACGGCCCGGGACACGACGGAGGACAAGGTGCGGGGCCTGACCATCGGCGGCGACGACTACGTCACGAAACCGTTCAGCCTGGAAGAGCTCGTCGCGCGCGTTCACGCCGTCCTCTGGCGAGTCGGAGCCGGAGGGCGTGAGAAGACGCGCCTCGAGTTCGCCGACCTCGTGATGGACCTCGACACTCAAGAGGTTTGGCGGGGCGACCGCTTGATCGAGCTCACGGCGACCGAGTTCCGGCTGCTCCGCTATCTCATGCTGAACCCACGGCGCGTGCTAACCCGCGCCCAGATCCTCGATCACGTGTGGGACTACGACTTCGGCGGCGACGCCAGGGTGCTCGAAACCTATATCAGCTACCTGCGCAAGAAGATCGATTTCGTGGAGCCTCACCTCATCCATACCGTTCGCGGAATGGGCTACACGCTGCGCCTGCCCCCTGAAGCGCGATGACTCTTCGTGCGCGCTTGGTCGCGATCCTCGCGATCCTGATCACCGTTGGTCTGGCGGTGTCGGGAGTCGCAACGTACGGCGCTCTCAGGAGCTTCCTCTACGAACGGGTCGATTCGCAGTTGACTCAGCTCCAACCGATCGCCACAAGGGCTCTCGTCGTGTCCGCGAAAGGTGGCGGGTTCCCAGAGCCTCTTCACGGAGGACCGACCGACCTCCCCATCGGCTCGTATGCAGAGGTCCGAGACGAGACGGGTGATGTGATCGAAAGAGTGACGTTCGGCCTCGAGGGCGCCGAGGGGGCATTCTTTCCGGATATCCCCGCATCGTTCGACGCCTCGACTCGTGCGGAACCGTTCACCGTCCCCGGCGCCGGTGAGCCGTCCTATAGATTTCGCGTCCTCGCGACGCCGATCGTCGACGGGACTTTGATCGTGGCCATCCCGCTGGCCGACGTGCAAGACACGCTTCGGCGCCTCGTGGGCATCGAGATCGTGGTCGCGCTCGTGCTGCTCGCGGCCATCGCCAGTGGGGCTTGGCTCATAATCCGAAAGGAGCTGCAGCCCCTCGATGAGATGGCGAGCGCAGCCACCCAGATCGTGGCGGGAGATCTCTCTCGCCGGGTCGACGAGCCCGATCCCCGCACCGAGGTGGGGCGCCTCGGCCGCGCCCTCAACAGGATGCTCGAGCACATAGAGCAGGCCTTCGAGGCTCGCCGGGCCTCCGAGGAGGGGATGCGTCGCTTCCTCGGGGACGCGTCCCACGAGCTGAGAACCCCGTTGACTTCGATCAGGGGGTACGCCGAGTTGTTCCGCAGGGGCGCTGCCGAACGACCCGAGGACCTGCGCTTGTCTATGCGACGGATCGAAGACGAGGCGGCTCGCATGGGGATACTCGTCGACGAGCTGTTGTTGCTCGCCCACACCGACCGCATGCGACCGATGGTTCGCGGCCCGGTCGATCTCGGCGAACTCGTGAAGGACGCAGTCGACGACGCGCGCGCGAGGGATCCGCAGCGGCCGATAGAAGTGCACGTCCATGCCGACGTCATCCTTGAGGGAGATCAGGACCGCCTCCGCCAGGCCCTGAGCAACCTCGTAACCAACGCGCTCGTACACACGCCCGAGGGGACGCCCGTGACGCTGCGACTGTCGGCAGAAGAAGACGAGGCGGTCCTGTCTGTCGAAGACGCAGGTCCGGGTCTCGATCCCGAGGCGCTCGAGCACGCGTTCGATCGCTTCTGGCGCCGCGATTCCAGCCGTTCCCGCGGCACCGGGGGGGCCGGGCTCGGACTTGCGATCGTCGACGCCATTGTTCGAAGCCACGGCGGGTCCGTGAGCGCGGAGAACAGACCCTCGGGCGGCGCCAAGTTCACCCTGCGCCTGCCGCTCGACGGTCAGCCGCCTCCGGGCCCAGACACAGACTGAGAGACAAAAGGATGCTCTCGAACGCACAGGGATGGATCAGCCGAAGACACAGCGGACCCTCTCGCTAGAGGCGTCGTGTTTTCAGGACGTAGAGCGCGCAGCCGAGCTGCGCTGCGTCGACTCGTATCCCGGTCTCTGGAATCTGGCGCGCTGACTTTCTACCTCCTCACGGAAGTCGCAGCGCGTCAGGTGATCGTTCACGAGCCCGACCCCCTCCATGAACGAATAGGCGGTGGTCGGACCGACAAATCTCCAGCCTCGGCGGCGAAGGTCCTTGCTGAGGGCCACGGCTTCCTTGCTCGGAGGCATCTTGACAAGCGTCTGCCAGTCGAGCTTCTGGGGACGCGTCGTCGGATCGGGCTCGAAGCTCCAAACGTAGGCGGCCAGGCTCCCGAACTCTTGGGTCAGCTCGATGCACCGGCGCGCGTTGTTGATCGTCGCTTCGATCTTGGCTCGGTTTCGCACGATCCCCGAGTCCTGCAGCAACCGTTGCACGCTGCGCGCGTTGAACCGAGCGACGGATTCCGGCTCGAACGAGCGGAACGCTCGTCGAAAATTCTCGCGCTTGCGCAGGATCGTCAGCCAGCTCAGACCGGACTGGAAACCTTCGAGGCTGAGTTTCTCGAAGAGCCGCGCATCTTGGTCGACGGGGCGTCCCCACTCGGTGTCGTGATAGCTCTCGTAAAGAGGATCTCCCGCGCACCACCAGCAGCGCGCGAGGCCGTCGGGGCCCATGACAACGTCTCCGCTCACCCCCGCCATTTCGGCTACCCAGCCTCTAACGCGCCGACGCCGTTGGGCATCAAGCGATGATAAGGATGCAGTGGAGATTGCCGTGGCTCGGCTTTTCCCGATCACCGCCGATCCCTCGATACGCACACCACCATCATGCGGCGTGCATAGCCGGCCCCCGCCGGAGCTTGGTATGGCGCCCGGCGGCGCACAGCTCGATCAGGGGTTGGCGCCTCCTGGGCGTCAAAAATGGTCGGAATTCTGTGGTTTCACCCTCAGGGCGGGTAGAGGGACCCTGAAGCCGAACCGCCGCTGAAGCGGATCGACCGAGGGCAGCGCCCAGCCCAGCCGGGCCCGGGAGTCAGCCGGTCGGGTCGAGGAGGCCCCGAGAAGGAGGAGCGATGGGTGAGAGCGTTCGAATCGGGCGGGTAGCGGGGATAGAGGTCGGCTTCAACTGGAGCCTGCTGGTCGTCTTCTGGCTCATCGCGTGGAGCCTCGCCGCTGGGAGCTTCCCGGAGCAGGTCCCCGGTTACTCCAGCGGCGCCTACTGGAGCGCCGCGCTCCTGACGGCCTTGCTGTTCTTCGGCTCCCTGCTTCTTCACGAGCTCGCGCATGCCCTGGTGGCGCGCCGCTCCGGCGTCGAGGTCGAAGGCATCACGTTGTGGCTGTTCGGCGGGGTGGCGCGTCTGCGAGGCGAGGCGATGAACGCCGGGGTGGAGCTGCGCATCTCCGCAGCGGGGCCGGCGACGAGCATCGGCGTGGGCGGCATTCTCCTCGCGCTTTCCATTCCGCTGGACGCGGTCGGAGCGCACCCACTCGTGGTCGGCGGGGCGCGCTGGCTCGGCGTCATCAACATCATCCTCGCCGTCTTCAACCTTCTCCCCGGCTTCCCGCTGGACGGGGGCCGGGTCCTGCGCGCCTTGCTCTGGAACAAAAGAGGTGATCGCGTGAGCGCAACCCGGACCGCGGCGCGGGCTGGGCGGATCCTCGCTTACGTGCTTATCGGGCTCGGCATCGCGGAGTTCGCGCTCGCAGCCTCGCTAGGAGGGCTGTGGTTCGTCTTTCTGGGGTGGTTCCTGTTGGGAGCGGCCCAGGCGGAGGAGAGCCAGACGCTTCTGCGAGCCGCCCTGCGAGACGTAAGGGTCCAAGACGTGATGTCGCGAGACCCGGTGACGGTCCCCGAAGACACGAGCGTGAGGCAGTTCATCGACTCGTACGCGCTGCGGCACAAGTTCTCGACCTTCCCGGTCGTCGCTCGTTCCGGGCAACCAGTCGGGCTCGTGACCCTCTCGCGGGTCAAGCAGCTGCCCCCCGAAGGACGGGGGCGTAGACGCGTTCACGACGTCGCGTGCGCGCTGGACGAGGTCGCCACCGTCGCGCCCGAGGACCTGCTCGTGAACGTCCTCGAGCGCACGGAGCAGTGCTCGGAGGGACGGGCCCTGGTGCTCGACGACGGCCGCCTGGTCGGAATCGTGTCGCCGCGCGACATCCAGAGGGCCATCGTCGGCGCCGGCCTGCGCGGGCAGGCGCCTCGCGAGCTTGCGGAGGCGTGGCCGGCGGCCTGAAATCAGTCTCAGCTCACCACCTCAGAAGACCCTGTGTCTGCTCTCGGAGGTTGCTGAGGATCGAGTGAGTCCTTTAGCCTCGCTGAGCGGCGCCGCTCCTTGCTAGGACGCTCATCCAAGCGATGAGTCCGCCCGTGTGGTGCTCGCCTGTTGGTACGCTTTCTTCACAGCATCTGCCATCGACGCGGCATCGTGTCTCCCTTGATAGCGCCGGCCGTTGATGAAGAATGTGGGCGTGCCGGCGGCGCCGCTCTCATCAGCGCTCGATATGTCCCGGTCGACGCGCGGCGCGTGACGCCGCTCTTGTAAGTCGCTCATGAACCTGTCGACATCGAGTCCGATCTCCTCCGCATACCTGGCGATGTCCTTGGCGGACAGCTCGTCGGTGGCCATCAAAACGTCATGCATCTCCCAGAAGAAGCCCTGAGCGGCGGCGGCCTCGGCCGCTTCTGCCGCCAGGCGCGCATGCTCGTGCACGTCGTCGAGAGGAAGGTGACGGAAAACAAAAGCGAGGTCGTTGCCGAAGCTTCGAGAGAGATCCCGAATGACGGGTTCAGCCCGCCCGCAGTAGGGGCACTCGAAGTCTCCGTATTCGACGAGCGTCACTGGAGCGTCGAGTGGCCCTCGGATGTGGTCCACGAAGGGATCGACCTCTTCTGCAAGATCGGCGATCGGAGGAGCGAGATGCCCCTCGCCGGCGAAACGCACCGCGGGAGGCAACCTTCCGATCACGCGGACGACAGCCCAGGCGAGCAACGCCGCCAACACCGAGGCGGCGAAGATCCCAAGTTTGGCCTCCTCGAGGTCGTCACCTTCGAACGTGATCTCTGCGATCAGGAGAGACACGGTGAAGCCGATCCCCGCGACCGTCGCGACGGTCACCAGGTTCGCCCACGGGACCGTGAGCGGCAAGCCGCCGAAGCGTGGCAATGATGCGAGCCACGCAACCCCGACGATGCCCACGATCTTGCCAACGACCAGCCCTGCGACAATTCCAAGGGTTATCGGCGAGGACACCGCGCGGAGAAGCGCATCGGTGCTCAACTCCACCCCTGCGTTTGCGAGCGCGAACAACGGGACGATGACGTAACTCGTCCACGGATGGAACAGACGCTGCAGTCGTTCATTCGGCGACACTGCACTAGCCAGCGTCCGGCTTGCTAGGCGGGCGTAGTCGGGAGTTGGTTCTTCTCTGAAGAGCCGCCATATCGCTCCCGCACGTTGAAGTGCCTCCCTCCGCGGTGGGTACGCAGAGGCCAAGACCCCGATGACGACTCCGGCGATCGTCGCATGGACGCCGGATTTGAGGGTCGCCACCCACACTCCAAACGCGACGATGAAGTACGCGACGCCGTGTGCGATCCCCGCGCGGCGCATCAACAGGACGACCGCGAACAAGCCGACGGCTACAAGGAGCGCCGGGAGCGAGAGACTCTGAGTGTAGACGAGCGCGATCACCGTCAACGCGACGACGTCATCGACGATCACCACCGTAAGCAGAAAGGTCCGTGCCCGCGCTGAGGCGCCTCCGATCAGGGCAAGGACGCCTAGAGCAAAGGCCGTGTCGGTAGGCATCGCGATACCCCAGCCGCCCGCGGAAGGCTCGGTGGCATTGAGCGAGAGATAGATCAGTGCGGGAACGACCATTCCTCCGATCGCGGCGAGGACGGGGGTCGCAACGCGTCTTCGTTCCCGTAACTCGCCGAGGTCGAACTCACGGCGGATCTCGAGTCCGACGACGAAGAAGAACATGGCCATCAAACCGTCGTTGATCCAGTGTCGTAGGTCGAGCGTCAGTTCCGCGCCGCCGAGTCGCAGCGATAGCTCTGTGGTCCACACGCTTTCGTAGCTCGCAGACCACGGCGAGTTCGCCCACACCACGGCAACGACGCTCGCGACAAGGAGGACGATGGCGCTGGCGTTCTCAGTAGCTATGAACTCGCGCAGCGGGGCGAGCCGAGGTGATATGGGAGTTACATCGGCGCGACCGTCGGGCGGCTTGGGTGGGCGATCGCCCTCCTGCTGCTCTGGACGACGCATTGCGTGGTTCATCCAGCCACTCCTTCTCCGAGCAGAGCCGAGAGGTTACGTACGATCATGCTCGAGTCACTACGGCCTCTTCATCTGTAACTCGAGCATCGAGGTCTGTAATCCGCAGAAGGGCACACATGGCGTTTGAAACTTACAGCGTCACAAGATCCTGCCGTCAGGAGATCGCTCGGTCCGCGTCGCTTCGCCTACCTGGTGGCGGAAGCCGGTTGCACGGGCGACGGTCCCGGGCTGCAGCTGTTCGACCCGCCGGTTCCCACGATCGTCACGCTCGCGGCGGCCGCCGTCGCTGCGGTTGCATGTCTCCCGTTCGCCGTGTGCGGGTTTATCGCTGGTCGCACCTGAGGCGAGACGCGTCGGACGTCCGAGATCCCGACCATACTGATGACATGGACGACGTCGACAATCGCGCGACTGCGGGATTCGCCGGCTTGGTGCTCTCGACCTTCTCCATCTTTGCGATCCTGTTCGTCGGCTTCCCGCCATCTTCTTCACGCGTCTTGAGACACGTGCTCGCCCACGCTGGGCAGGTGCCTGTTTCGCATGATCTATGGGCTGCTTGGAAGCTCGACGCCTACACATGTCCGGTGCGATCGGAGCCTCCACGCGCGGCGGTCTCTCGGGCAGCACAAGCGAGTGGTCGACCAGCTGGCTCGGCTCGCGCTCGAGTTCGGCGTCGATACCTTTATCTACTGGCCCCAACAGGGAACCCGTTCGCCAGGCAGAGGTCTTTGGCGACGAAGTCGTGCCGGCCGTGCGCGAGACGGTAGGCAAGGAGAGGGACTACTCACAGCGAACGGAGGCGAGGCCGTCATGAGTGATGAGTTCGGCTTCACGCATCGTTTCGTCGCGGGCTCCGATGCGACGACCCTGTTGCTGTTGCACGGAACCGGGGGTAACGAGAGCGATCTCCTTGGACTGGGCCGGGCTCTCGCGCCGGGCGCGAACTTGCTGAGCCCGCGCGGCAAGGTGCTGGAGAACGGAATGCCGCGGTTCTTTCGCCGCCTCGCGATGGGGGTCTTCGACGTCGAGGACCTCAAGGCGCGCACGCACGAGCTGGCGAGTTTCGTGGAGGACGCGGCGGGGGCCTATGAGTTCGACAGGGCCCGGATCGTTGCGGTCGGCTATTCAAACGGCGCCAACATCGCGGCGAGCCTCTTGCTGCTCAGACCCGGGCTTCTCAGAGCGGCGGCGCTGCTGCACGCGATGGTTCCCTTCGAGCCCGACGAGCTTCCCGATCTGTCGGCGAGCGACGTCCTTCTCACTGCGGGCCGACACGATCCAATGGTCCCTCAGCAGCACGCCGAGAGGCTAGCGCAGATGCTCGCTCGGGCGGGTGCCAACGTTTCCGTTGAGTGGCAGGCCGGCGGTCACGAGCTAGGCCCCAGTGAGATCGAGAGCGTGAAGAACTGGCTCACCAAGCTGGAGAGGAACTTGTGACTCGCGCGAGCATCAGGAAGAGCGATGCTTGGAGGTCTGAGCGCGACGCGGAAGAGTCGACGATAGGGCCACCACCGACGACACACGCAGTGACACCGGAAGCTGCGCGTGGCTGATCCCGGTCTGGCGATGGCGGTCGCGGCGGCGCTGATCCTCCTGGGAGTCGTCGCGAGCAAGGTCTCGGACCGGCTCGGCGTGCCGGCTCTGCTGCTGTTCCTCGCGATCGGGATGCTCGCCGGGTCCGAGGGCATCGGCAGGATCGCCTTTGACGACTTCGAGGTCGCCCAGACGGTGGGCGTCATTGCCCTCGCCTTTATCCTGTTCGCTGGCGGCCTCGACACCGAGTGGTCGAGCGTCCGGCCGGTGCTGCGACAAGCGGTGCTCCTCGCCACCCTTGGGGTGCTCGGCACCGCTGTGATCACCGGCCTCGCCGCGAGCTGGCTGTTTGGTGTGGCGCTCGTACCCGGTCTGCTGCTGGGTTCGATCGTCTCGTCGACCGACGCCGCCGCCGTCTTCGCCGTCCTGCGCTCCAAGAACGTAAGGCTCAAGGCCCGGCTCCGTCCCCTGCTCGAGTTGGAGTCCGGGAGCAACGACCCCATGGCGGTGTTCCTCACGGTCGGCTTCATCGAGCTCTATACAGCGCCCGACACCGCGGTGCTCGAGCTCGTCCCGTTGTTCGTCACACAGATGGCCGTCGGGGGCGCGATCGGGTATGTGGCGGCCGTCGGCTCGGTGGCTGCGTTCAACCGCCTTCGCCTCGGCTACGAGGGCCTGTATCCGGTAGCGTTGATAGCGGTGGTCCTGCTGACCTACGGGATCGCCGCCCTGCTTGGTGGCAGCGGTTTCCTCGCGGTCTATGTCGCCGGCATCGCGATCGGGCACGCCCGGCTTGTCCACAAGAACAGCCTCGTACGCTTCGCCGACGGGCTCGCGTGGTTGATGCAGATCACGATGTTCCTCGTCCTCGGACTGCTCGTGTTCCCGTCCGAGCTCTGGCCGGTGGCCGGACGCGGCCTCCTCATCTCCGCCGCGTTGATCCTGGTCGCGCGCCCAATCGCCACGATCACCCTGCTCGGGCTCACCCGCTTCGACATGCGAGAAACTCTCCTGGTCGCGTGGGTCGGCCTTCGCGGCGCCGTCCCGATCGTGCTGGCGACCTTCCCCTTGGTCGAGGGCATACCGCAAGGAGAAGTGATCTTCAACGTCGTGTTCTTCGTGGTGATCACCTCGGTGCTCGTGCAGGGAACGACCATCCCGGTCGTGGCTCGCCGGCTGGGCGTCGCCGCGCCCCTAGAGCCCGGCCCTGCCCAGGGGCGCGGGCGAGTCGAGCCCGAGGGCGGAGCCGCCGACGTCCACGAGATCATCGTTCCGGAGGGATCGCCGGCGGCTGGCCGCCGCCTCGTCGACCTCGACCTCCCACGGGGCGCGTTGGTCGTGCTCGTCACGCGAGACGGCGAGTCGCGCGTGCCCCAGGGGTCGACCGTGCTCAAGCCGGGGGACACGGTCCTGCTGGTCGCCGGCGGGGACTCGCTCCCGCGCGCGCGCAGATTGATCCAGGGCCGGGCGTGATGCCCTCAGACGGCCTGGCGATTCAACCCGCGAGCCGCTGAGCGACCTCCGCCGCGCGATCCCGGCGAACCGAGACCACGACCCTATCTCCGGGACGAAACGGCTCGATGGGTTCCTCCTCCACGAGCTCGCCCCGCTCGCCCCTGATGACGGCGAGAATCATCGCGTCGCCGTCCTGCGGGAGGGAGACCTCCTCCGCGACGCGCCCTACGGCTGGAGACCGGGGTCCCAGCGTGACGGTTTCCACCGTGACCTCGTCGGCGCGCACGCGGTCGTCGGTGGTCGTATCGATCGAGAAGCGTGCGCCGGTCAGCAGCGATGCCACGGCGACCGCTTGGTCGTGTTCGAGGGATACCACCCTTTCCGGCTCGTCTGCGTCGGCCATCAGCACACCCATCTGACAGCGGCCATCGTTCTGGACCACGACGACGAGATGACAGTCGCCTCTCAGCGCAAGCTCGTACCGGTACCCGAGGCCCGGCAGTCGGCGCGCTCGGATGCGCAGGCTCAAGGGGAATCACCTCCCGAACGGTAGATGCGCTTAAAGGATAGCCCGTGCGCGGCGTCGTCGGAGCTGTTCGGATCTTCATGCTCACGGGGCGTCGAGAGGCGGCCCCGGCAGCATCTCTTCCACTGCCGGATTCACACCGGCTGCGAAGAGGGCGCCGGCCGGAAGAGACCAGCAGCACCACCGGGATCGCGGGGACCAACGCTTCCGAGGCGTAAGCCCCGTGCACGATCACGAGCACGCACACGTTGAGGCGCAGCTGCTTACAGGTTCGCGACCGTGAGGTCGTCGCGGCGATCCGCACCGGGGCGATCGAGGGACCAGCTCCGGCAGAGACATCGTGACGGCGATGGGCAAGGGCCGCGAACATGAGTCCCCAGCCGCTAAGTGATCTCTTCACATGAG
>JALZBR010000333.1 GCA_030863485.1 Actinomycetota bacterium | reverse complement strand
GGTCGCTCCCTGGGCGTCGAAGATGTCGTGCACCCGGCGCCAGGCCTGGACGAACGCCTCGGGCAAGCCCACCTGCGTCGACCGGGTGTCCATCTCCCACAGCCAGCGGATGAGCAGGGGCTTCCCGAACCCTCGCACGTCGTCGGCCTGGGTCCTGATCCATGCGTCCTGGTTGCCGGAGGTGATCGCCGACATCGACGACGGCCCGTCCCAGGAGATCATCGAGTAGCGGCCCGCGCTTGCATCCCACTCGATCTGCCAATCGACCAGGCGAGTGGTCCACCCCATGTAGTGGTGGTTGACGTCGAGGGTCCTGCCCATGTCGCCCTCGCGCTTGGCCATTGCCGCTTTCCAGTCGACGATGTTCCAACCGCCGTTGAACGGCTTGATGTAGGAGCCGAAGAGGGCGCCCACCTCGGGGGCGATGTTGGGGCGAGGGAGGACCTCGGAAACCGATATGTCCGCGGTGGCGGGGCCGGCCGTGGCCAGAAGAGAAGAGAGCACGATCGACGACAGGAGGGATACGAACCATTTCGTCCCGCCCCGTCCAGATCGTCTGCCCGATGACAATTGCTGGGAGTTCATGCCTATCAATCGTCGAATCGGCGAAAAGCTTGAGCCGAGCACAGGGGGGCACGCCTCCCCCGAATGGGCCTATTTGATGGGCTCGAAGCGGACCGAGCAGACATGCCGCAAAGGTTCGGCGAGGCCGCCCGCAACCCCTGCGTCGTAGAGCGATCGACGACGGCGCCCGATCGAAAGAGAGGGGGCGCTACGCCCAGGCCTCCCGGGCCCAGTCGACCGTCCTCTGGAGTCCCTCTCTCAGGGGGACCTGCGGCTCCCAGCCGAGGGCTCTGCGCGCGTACGCGGTGTCCGGGCGCCGGACCTCGGGATCGTCGACCGGGCGCTCCTCGAACACGACGTCCGACCTCGATCCCGCGACCTCGGCGATGAGCCGGGCGAGCTCGAGCACCTTGACCTCTTCGGGGGTGCCGAGGTTGATCGGGCCGGTGATGTCCGCGTTCACGACGCGCCAGAACCCTTCGATGAGGTCGTCCACGTAACAGAGGGAACGAGTCTGCGAACCGTCGCCGTGCACCGTCAAAGGTTCGCCTCTGAGCGCCTGCCGTATGAAGGTCGGAACAGCTCTGCCATCGCGCCGGCGCATGCGGGGGCCGTACGTGTTGAAGATGCGCACGATCCTTATGGGAATGTCGTGCGCGCGGTGGTAGGCCATCGTCATTGCTTCGGCGTAACGCTTTGCCTCGTCGTAGACGCCGCGCGGCCCGATGGGGTTGACGTTGCCCCAGTAGGACTCGTTCTGGGGATGCTCGAGAGGATCGCCGTAGACCTCGGACGTGGAGGTGAGAAAGAAGCCGGCGCCCTTCGACTTGGCCAGGCCTAGCGCGTGAAGGGTCCCGAGAGCCCCGACCTTGAGCGTGTGGATGGGGTGCTCGAGGTAGTCGATCGGCGATGCGGGCGATGCCAAGTGGAAGACCCAGTCGACGTCTTCTTCGACCTCGATCTCTTTGGTTACGTCGAACTCGCGCAGCTTGAAGCTCTCGTGGTCGGCGATGTGGGCAAGGTTGGCCTCATCGCCGGTAATGTATGAGTCCAGGCACAGCACTTCCCAGCCCTCCACCAGCAACCGCTCGCAGAGATGGGAGCCGAGGAAACCGGCCCCTCCCGTGACCAGAGCCCGGGGTTTACGCACCAGGAGCCAGGGCGGGGCGACCCACCGGCAAGTAAGTGAAGCCGGCCGCCACACAAGACTCGCCGTCGAGGAAGTTGCGGGCGTCGACGATCACCGGGTAGGCCATGGCACTGCGTGCTTTCTCGAGGTCCACCTCACGGAACTCGGGCCATTCCGTTGCCAGCACGAGGCAATGGCTGTCGGTGATGGCGTCTTCGACGGAAGGCGCGATCTCGATCTCGGGGACCTCGGCTTTGGCCGGCGACCCGGCATGCGGGTCGTACCCGACGACGGTCGCGCCGCGATCGATGAGCTTGCGAGCAAGCTCCAGGGCCGGCGAGAAGCGGACGTCGTCGGTTCCGGGCTTGAAGGCCAGGCCGAGCAGGGCAACTCGTTTGCCCTCGAGGTTCCAAAGGGCGTCGGCGATCTTTGCGACCGCCGCTTCCACCGCCTCGTCGTTGACTTTGTCGATGTCTCTCAACAGCGCGAAGTCGTAACCGAGCTCGTGAGCGAGCTTGTCGAACGCCCTCAGATCCTTGGGGAAGCAAGAGCCCCCGAACCCGAGCCCCGCTTTGAGGAAGTGGGGGCCGATCCGCTCGTCGGACCCCAGGACGGACGCAACGAGCTCGACGTCTGCCCCCGCTCGCTCACACAACCGGGCAATCGCGTTGATGTAGGAGATCTTCAACGCCAGGAACGCGTTGCACGCGTGCTTGGACAACTCGGCGGTCGCTATGTCGGTCTCTATGAGCTCGACGCCTCTTTCGAGCAGGGGGCGGTACACGTCTCTCATCCGCTCTCGAGCCCATTCCGAATCTGCTCCCACCAGGATGCGGGAGGGATTGAGAGAGTCCTCGATCGCGGCTCCCTCTCGGAGGAACTCGGGGTTGGATACCACTTCGAGATCGTTCTCTAGATCCGGGCGGGCATGCCGGAGGACACGTCTCAGACGGGTTGCGGTGCCGGCAGGCACGGTCGACTTCTCGACGATGAGCGTCCTCCCGCGCGCGTGCTCCGCCAACTCCCTTGCGGAGTTTTCGACCGCGGCCAGGTTCGCCTCGCCCGTGGCTCGCGGAGGGGTTCCCACGCAGATGAAAACGGCCTCGGCGTCGGTGAGAGACCTCTTGTCGTGAGAGAAGGTGAGGGGGCCGTTCCTGTGTTTGTCCAGCAACTCCTGCAGCCCGGGCTCGAAGAAGGGGGCTTCGCCACTCTCGAGTCGTCCGAGCTTCTCCTGATCTTCGTCGGTCGCGACAACCTCGTGACCGAACTCCGCGAAGGTCACGCAGGTCACGAGACCTACGTGGCCCGTTCCCACGACTCCTAGCTGCACGTACTACTCCTTCGTTCGTCGGACTGCAGGGAGAAGAGAGATCCCCCAGACGATCTCGCCCAGCGCCGTCAGGAGAGGCGCTCGACGATCATCGCCATGCCCTGGCCGCCACCGACGCACATGGTCTCCAGGCCCAGCGTCTCATCGCGCGTCTCGAGGTCGTTCAACAGCGTGTTCATTATGCGGGCACCCGTCATCCCATAGGGGTGGCCGAGAGCGATCGCACCGCCGTTGGGGTTCAGCTTGTCGGAAAACGGGTCGACGCCCACCTCCCGGCATACGGGGATGACCTGCGCTGCGAAGGCCTCGTTCAGCTCCATGACGTCGATGTCCTCGATGGACATGTCCGCCTGCTTGAGGACCTTGCGGATCGCTTCGATCGGTCCGACACCCATTATCTCGGGGGCGAGTCCGGAAACCGACGACGCAATGATGCGCGCCCGCGGCTTTAGATCGAGCTGGCGGGCTCGCTCTTCGCTCATTACGAGCACGGCCGCCGCGCCGTCGTTGAGCGGGCACGAGTTGCCCGCAGTGACCCTGCCGTCGGGCTTGAATGCGGGAGGCAGCGAGGAGAGCTTCTCGAGTGAAGAGCTCGGTCGGGGGCCGTCGTCGGCCTCGACCGTCGTCCCGTCCGCTTTCTTATAGGGACTGATCTCCTTGCCGAAGAATCCCGACTGTTGCGCAGCCACCGCTCGCTCCTGGGACTGCTGGGCGAAGCGGTCCATGTCCTCTCTCGATACGTCGTACTTGTCTGCGACGTTCTCCGCAGTCATTCCCATGGGGATGTAGACGTTGGCGATCTCGGCTTCGTCCCCGAACAGCTTGGGATGCAACTCGTCCATGTCCTTCGGATAGCCGTCGACCTTCGAGATGGATTCGACCCCGCCTGCGATGAACGCATCTCCCTCGCCGGCCTTGATCGCGTGGAAGGCCATTCGGATGGTCTGCAGGGAGGAAGCGCAGAAGCGATTGACCGTCGTCCCCGGGACGTGCTCCGGTAGACCCGACAGCAGGGCCGCCCTGCGGCCGAGATTCATCCCCTGTTGCTGCTCGGGGAAGCCGCAGCCGATCATGACGTCGACGATCTCGCCGGGGTCCACGCCGCCCGCCTTGTCGAGCACGCTCTGGATGGCAAAGGCCATCAGGTCGTCCGGACGCTCGTCGGCCAGCACACCTTTCTTGGCGCGGCCAATGGGGGTGCGTGCGGTTGAAACGATGACTGCCTCGGGCATCTCTTCGGCTCCTCAATAGGTGGTGGTCAAACCATCAGCCTACTTGCAGTTTCGGACCCGAGCGTGAGACATCTGCTCCATTACGGAGACCTTCTCGAGCAGATCGTTCTCGACCACGAGCGCGGCCGAGAGGCTCTTGGACCCGGCCTCGTCGAACAGAACGGTCATCTTGTCGCCCTCGTAGCGAACAACGACTCCTTCACCCCAGCGGGGGTGCACGACCTGTGAATTCAAGGGAAAGGGCTGATCCTTGGGATGATCGACGACGTTCGCCCCGGTCATGCAGTTGTCGCAGTTGTCGCACGGGTCTTCGAAGTCCTCGCCGAAGTGGTTCAAGATGAACTGCCGGCGACAGTCCTTCGTCTCAGCGTAGGCGCGCATCATGTCGGCGATTCGATCTGGTCCTGTTGCAGCGCAATCAGTGGGGAGTCCACAACCGCGGCCCCTCGATCATCTCGGCAGCGATCTGGTAGATAGCCAATTTCTTCGATCCGGTTGGCATGACCACGAGGGTGTCGCGGCCGTCGAGCAGGCTCGTGACGGCCTCTTCTGTCCGGGCAGCAAAATCCTCGTGACCAAGCGACTTCTTGGCAACCTCGACAAGGCGGGACCTGGGCGTCACCCCGACTGGCTCCTTCAGAGAAGTGCATCGGACAACCGGCCGACGAGACTTACCCAGCCCTTTCTTCACGCCTGGAACGCCTGGATTGGAGCGACCGACGTCGGAGCGCAGCCGGTTCCTCGACCGTTGAGGGTTTTGTCCGTTTTGCTCCCGGGGACGATCAGCGGAGCGATGTCTGGGCGTAGGACCTTGTGAAGGACCCATCGCCGTCGAAGCTCGCCCGGACCAGCGCCCCCCGCCTGACCTTCCTGCGAGGCAAGGTCGCCGATGCGGTGCCCGAGGCATCGGTGGTCGCCGAGGCTTTCTCGCGCCCGTTCACATAGAAGTGAACGAGCTTCGAACCGAGGCCGGCGTCGGAGTCCGCGTCGCGCAGTCTGGCCGTCAGCGTCACGGTCTTGTAGCGAGAGACCTGCAGCGACATGGCGCTGTCTTCGTGCAACACCTGGATGCTTCCGGCCTCCTCCGACGATTCGTACTCCTCGTCGCCGGGGAAGATCGCACGCGTCGTGGCGGCGCGAGCAGGTCCGCCCAGTCGCAGGTTCACTTCCGCGAGACCGTTTGCGTCCGTCGTGGCCCGCCCGACGTTCTGGCCGTCCAATTGGAAGATGACGTCCTTGCCCGCCAGAGGGCCGTCCTCCGATGAGAGCCGGGCCTCCAGTGTCACCTCGTCCGTCACCTGGCCGGACTGATCTCCCGAGATGTCGATCGAGGTCGGGTACCGGCCCGGGGTGCTGTCCTGAGCCGACACCAGGGGCTGAAGCGGGGTCTTCACGGTGTTTGCGTAGGCATCTCCGAGCGCGCGCGGGGATTCCGTGGGGACCGCCCACTGCCACTGCTGGCCGTCTATCTCGGTGGTTCTCTCCGGGGAGAACGTGTTGTCCGTGTCGCCCGTGAAGAAGTAATGGATGCCGTGGCTTCCGAAAGCGCCTTGACGGTAGGGCCCTTCGTAACCCGCGGGAGCGTTCGTGTAGCAGGGGATCCGATTCTTCTCGTCCTCGGTATAGGGATCGCCGGGGTGAGGATGGGGCGAAGGGTCGTCACCCGTGCCATCGTCCAAGCACGCGTCGTCGCGATAGTAGGGGACCACCGTCGCGTTCTCGAGGGCCTGGGCGTTCTTCAGCTCGAACATGTAGACGAGTGAGCCGTTGTCCCCGCGTCCCGAGACCTGTTCCCAGTTGTACATCGCGAGGGGCTTCGTGAAGGTCGGGTCCGAGGCGTCGAAGAACGCCGGGAATCGCTCATCGCCGTAGCCGATCGAGTCGATGTTCCCCATGTCGTCGTTGCGACCGTCGATCGCTACGCCCCCGGGTCGCAGAGCCTCGTCCTCGGTCATGAGCTCGTTGTAATACGTCGAGACGGCGTCGTGGTTGTAGTCCCACGAGGTGTAGAGACCGTCGGGTGGGATGGGGTGCACGCGCACTCGGTAGCGATAAGCGATTGAGTCCCGATAGAAGTATTCGGTCTTGGTGACATTGGTTCCTGAGTCCGCGCCCCAGACCTCACGAATGGCGCGCACTGGGCCCATGCGCTCGCCGAGGAGTGCGGAGTTCGCTTCCCAGTTCACCTGCTCGTCTTCGAAGCCGACGACCGAGATCTCCGAGCCGGGGCTCTGCTGGAAGGCCCGCCCCTTCCACCGGTCGACGAGGTCGGGTCCGAAGACACCCGGCTGGCCCGGCTTGGCCACGTGCATGCCGCGGATCATCCAGCGTCCGCTGGCGCGCCACTTGTAGGAGTCGGTCGTGACGGTCACGCCATCGCGCGGGAAGCGATCAGTCGATGTCCGCACGGTGCCGTCGGGATCGCAGACGGTACCGGTCAGGTTCGGTCCGTAGCCGGTGTTCGACGTGCCGAGCTTCTCGGGGTCGTCGATCGCGAAGCTGTTTCGATCGATCCACTCGTCCGCGTTCGCGTGCCGCTCGTAGCGCACGTAGCCGTTCGAGGCGTCGAAGGACGGCCCGGAGTCCTCGTTCAAGAAGAGGTACACGTACCTCTCACGGCTGGGATCCGATGGATCGTTTAGTCGCACCTCGTAGCGCATGTCGGTCGTCCCGGGGGGGCCGAGCTCTTCCGTGCTTACTTGCTCGCCTGCGTCCGACGCCATGAAGACCAGCTCGTCGTCGTCGTCGAAGGTCGAAACCGGGTCCTCCGAGGGGAATCCCGGATGTCTGCTCGTATCGGTCTCCGGGTAGGTCGCCTCGCACTCCCCGGCCGTCTTCTTCCATGACTCGATGTCCCACTCGTACGTGAGCTCTTTGTCGGTGCCCGAGTACGGGCCGAAGCTGGAGCGGTAGTTGGCGAGGAAATAAGGAAACCGTTCGTCAACCTGGACTGGGATCTCCTTCCACGTGCCGTTCTGCCGGGAGTAGGCGGTGATCTGATCGATCGGAGCGCCCGATCGAGCGTCCGGAGGCACCACCAGGCTCCCGTTGTGCGCGTCCCGCACCTTGCTGTCGGGCCTATGAGGTTCCGCGACTCCCTCGGCCGGAAGACGCGACCAGTCGGGCAGCTGGGAGCCGGTGAGCACGATCGGCTCCACGCGACGAGCCGTCGAGACATCGAGGGCCTGAGCCGGGGGAGCGACCGTCAACGAGGCCGCCAGCACCGTGAGCGTCACTGCCGTATGCGTGATGCGCCACATGTGGTCCCCCTGGGTCTCCGCTTCCTTGGGCTAGGGGTTCCACGCTGGGGGCCCTCATCCTGCTCACTCAGCACCCAGCCCCCGTGGGAGACATGGGATCAAATGAAAGGACACGGGGGCCCGCCGGGAGAGAGCCGGTTGCCGACCCGTATCCTCGAAACCCGACAACCCATAGAGATGGAGGGCCACTTTGAATCGCTCGACCTTGACGTTCCGGCTGGCCGGAGGGATGTTCGCGGCAGTGCTCCTCTTCGGGGCCTGCGGAGGAGGATCGGACGAAGGCGACTCCGCCGGTGAGGGCGATGCGGCCTCGGGCGAATGCGGAGGATCCGGAGGAACGACGCTCACGGTAGAGGCCTCGGACTTCCAGTTCGAGCCGTCCGAGTTCAGCGCTGCCGCGGGCGAGCAGGTGACCGTCGAGTTCACGAACACCGACGACGCACCCCACACGTTCACCATCGACGATCTCGAGTGCGACACGGGCAGCATCGACTCAGGTCAATCAGCGGAGTTGAGCTTCACCATGCCCGAAGCCGACATGGGGTTCATCTGCACCATCCATCCCGACATGAAGGGCACGCTCACGCCAGAATGAGGTTAGCTGCAAACAAAACGGCCCGACGGGTTCGCCGGGCCTTTTTTGATAGTGCTCCTTATCTAAAGATGCCGTTGGTCGACAGAACCAGGTCGGCGGCCGCCTCGCCGTTGTCGACGACCTCGTTGGTCTCGAGATCCGCTAGGGCCCTCAGCCAAACACGCCCCTTATCGGTGAGATGCGGTTCTCCGAGCCTGTCGACCAGACCCTTGTCGCACAGTTCCGAGAGCGTCGTCATGCGCGCCTCCCTTCGGCTTGATGTCGTGATGGTTTGGACACCCAAAGTAGCGAATGGTTACTTGACCGTCAGGTCAAAGAGGACGACGCGGGGCGCCATTCCTTGACCGCCGGGTCTAGTCGAACTCTTCGAACGCCCCCGCTCCCGCGCTCAGGTCCCTTGTCCTCGGGGAGGAGCTGAACAACGGTTTCCTCGAGAGGCAAGCCTCTGTTAAGGGCACCCTATTTCTCCCCTGGCGTCTAAAGCCGCAGGTCAGGACCCCTTTTGCGAAATACGTAAAAGAGGAACTGAAGAATGCGACAAGCCGGCCGACGTCATCTGTAGGGACGGGGCCTTCACAGGAGGGCCGCCATGTTTGTGAGGAGAGTCGAATGAAGAAGTCGCGCAGGCGGCTGCTGACGCTCGCCGCGTCGGTCGCCATGTTGATCGTCGGAAGCGTCGTGTTCGCGGCCTGGTTGGTACCGGGGACCGGGTCGGGTTACGCGAAGGCCAAGCAGTCGCAGGCACTTACGACCGACGATGTGGGGGCCATCACCACCAGCCAGTTGTATCCCGGCGCCTCTGGTGATGTGAAGGTCAAGGTCAATAATCCCAACCCGTTCCCAGTCACCATCACGGGCGTTGACGCGAATGGTGCGATCTCGTCGGACAACCCGGCCTGCACTGACGTCGGTGGAGACGCTTCCAAGAACACCGGAGTCACATTCCAGGATCAGGTCCTGAATGGGGGCAACGAGGTGCCGGCGAACGGATCGCTGACTCTGACCCTAGGGGACGCCGTGACGATGAGCAACCAGTCCGTGAACGCCTGCCAGGGAGCCGTCTTCAGCATCCCGGTCGAGTTCACCGCCAGCAGCTAAGACTTATTTACGGAGGAAGGTCTCATGCGGGCAAATGTCCGGTCGGGGCGTGCGGTCGCCGGCGTCGTTCGCGGAACACTATTCATAGCTCTCTGCGGACTCGCGGTCGCACCGCAGGCCATCGCGTTCATGTCCGAGCGAGGTTCGGTGGGAGCGCGCGGCGAAGTCAGGTCGCCGACGACTTTGCAGCCCCGGTTCAAGATCACCGGGAGCGTCCTCGGCCTGACGCCCGGAAAGAGATCGTCCTTGCGTCTGCGAGTCGTGAACAACAATCGCTTCGCGATTCGGGTGAAGAGCCTCGCGGTGCGAGCCTCCGGCGCTCCAGGTGGCCTGTGTTCGTCTGCTGCACTTCAGATCCCGAAGCGCAAGAAGGTATCTCTGCGCGTACCCGCAAAGACCACCGCCATTGCCACCTACCCGGTGGCCCTTCGCAGGGATGCGGCGTCGGCTTGCCAGCTCGCTCGCTGGCCGCTTCGCTTCAGGGGCCAGGCGGTGCGGATCCCATGAGGCGCGCGGAGACCGTCGTCGCCCTGGTGGCCATCCTGGGATGCGCCCTCGCCGCCCCTGCCTCGGCTTCTTGGGGCCTGCGCTCCACCGGATCGGGGTTCGGCAAGGCGGCGGTGATGCCGTCGGGCGTTGCACCGAGCACCTCTGTGACGGGCAGGAAGGTCACGGTGACCTGGAGAGAAAGCTCCCTCCCGGGCGGAGGCGGCGTGCAGAACTACCGGGTCCGTCGTTACAGCGCGTCGTCGGGAGTCGTTCAGAACGTAAACAGCTCGTGCGACGCGAACGTCGATGGCTTGTCCTGCACCGAGGCGGGGGTCCCCGCCGGAAGCTGGGCGTACACGGTGACTCCCCGAGAGGGCAACTGGGTCGGGACCGAATCGAGCCCGAGCTCCGCCACGACCGTCTCGGGACCCAGCATCTCCTTCTCGTCGCCTACGAACGTGACGAGTCTCGACGCAGTGCTGAACGGCGACGTCTCCGGCTTCGTATCGGGCCGCTCGCTGACGTTCCGACTCGACAATGCCGTCACGGGCCCCGTGCTGTCCGCCTCGACCACTCCGGTGACCATCCCGTCAAGCGGCTCCGCGTCCTTCAGTGTCACCATTCCCCGAGGCACCTCGGCTGGGTCACACACGGTGCACGCCACCGATGGGACGGGCGAAAGCGCGGCCGCATCCATCAAGGTCGACATCGCTGCTCCGATGCCCACGCTTCTTACGATTACCAACGGCGGAGGGAACGGGGGGTCGGGCCGCATTGCTCAGGGCGACAGCTTCCAGGTGACGTTCTCACGGCAGCTTGACGTGAGCTCGATGTGCTCGACCTGGAGTGGCGACGCGATGGACCAGTCGATCGCGACCGATAACGCGATCAGCGTGAAGATCACCAACAACGCCTCGCTTCTGGGCAACGATCTTCTCTCGCTCGTCCCGGCGGCGGGGACGTGCGGAGGCTCTTCCAATTTTGGGTCGCTCGATCTCGGCTCGCCGTCGCTCGTTTTGGCGGATGCCACCTTCGGTGGCGTGGGCACCGCAAAGAGCACAGTGTCATGGACACCCTCAACTCGCATCCTGTCGGTGACCCTCGGCGCCCTCCAGACCGGAACGGCGCCGTCGAAGCTCAACACGTCGCTCGTGGCCACCTACACCCCTCATCCCTCGGTGCGTAACACGAGTTGGATCCCGATCACCGGAACCGTCTCCCGAACGGGGGTTCTCTTCTAGGGGGCCATATGTGAAGGCTTCTCCGCGGAGAGTGTTCAGCGCGCGGTGGTCTGGGCGCTTTGCGCCACCGCTCTTTTGTTTCGATAGAGAGCGAGGTCTGCTCGGTGCATCAGTTCTTTTGATGTCTCCTCGCGCTTCCACTCCGCTGATCCTGCAGAGAAAGGCAAGGATGTGGCGGCCCTCAACCTCTCGATCGTCTGCTTCGCCCCCGACTCGGTGCAGGAGGTCAACAAGATCCCGAATTCGTCGCCGCCGAGCCGCGCCATGAAGTCGCCCGCTCGCAAAGCGGCGCTCCAGGCGGCCGCCGCCTCCTTCAGCAGGCGATCGCCCGCCTGGTGGCCCCCCGTGTCGTTCACCTGCTTGAGACCGTCGACGTCTAAGAGGACTACCGATACGGCCTCTTGTGTCCGGGAGGCCTTGGCGAGCTCCCTGGTCAGCTCGTCTTCCCAGGCCCGGCGGTTGCGGACCCCGGTCAGGGTGTCGGTGACGGCAAGCTCCTCGACCTGCCCGGACAACCAGCCGACGACGAAACCCGTCACCAGGAGGACACCCCAGGTCAGAGACCAGTCGGCGATCAAAAACGACGCTTGATCATCCAGGGACAGGATCAACAGATGTCCGGCGGCGGCCACACCCGATTGGCCCATCGCCCAGGTGACGGGAAAGAAACTGAAGGAGTAGACGATCACCCAGAGATAGAAGAAGGCGTAGGAGGGGGTCCCGGGCAAGTAGCCGGCAAAGTGGATCCCCAGCGATATCAGGACGGACCCGATGGCGATCAGGACATGAAAGCCTTGCAGCGGCAAGCGCCCCCCCCATGCCCACAGAGCGGTCGCGGTCACGAGGGCCAGAGCGGCGTTTGCGGCGGCGCCCGCTTCGTTCGCAAGCTCGGGGTGCGGGAGCAAGAGCGACAGGATGGTCAGCAACCCTCCGGCCGCATAAAGGGCCGCGAGGGCGAGGGCCATGGTGCGTCGCTCGAGATAGGAAGTGCCGCGCGATATCAACGGGATTGCCGTGTCGATGCTCCCTGTCTGGTCCTTGTAGAGGGACCTTAATCACTCGGAGTGCCGTCGTCTCGCTTTTGGCCCGGTTTGCTCCCTCTCGGCTGACCCGAGGGGCCTTCGGAGAGGCGGCGGAGACCCGCGTCACAGTGTTGTCTCAGGTCGCGGTAAAGCTGTGGGGATGCGGTACCGCCAGTACGTGTTCGGGTTGATCCTGTTGTCGGGCTGTTCCGGCGAAGTCGTGCTCGACCGCCAGGCGCCGGCGACCTTCCATATCGAGCCCGGGGGCTACGAGCAGGCCCGGGTGGAGCGAGTCGTGGACGGAGACACCATCGAGGTCCGGATCTCTTCGGTAGACGAGGGGCCGGGCGCCGGCACCGTCGATGTCGGCGAGGAGTACGACGTTCGGCTGATCGGGATCGACACACCCGAATCCGTCAAGCCGGGAGCGCCCGTCGAGTGTTTCGGGCGCGAGGCTGCGAGCGCCGCCGAGGCCCTGCTCGAGGGCCGGACCGTTCGGCTGGTGGACGACGTCGAGAACGTCGACTCCTACGGGCGCCTACTGCGCTACGTGTATCTCGGCGACGAGATGGCGAACGCCCGTCTGGTCGCCAACGGCTACGCCTCGGCCTACACCTACCCGCCTAACGTGCGCCACTCGAGATTGCTTTCCGATCTTCAGAGTAGGGCCGAAGCGAACAACGCGGGCTTCTGGTCACCCAACACCTGCGACGGGAGGCCATGATCAACTTTTCAGAACTCCTCGTGCGTCGGTAGAGGGTGCTTAAGGGCGCACCGCCCGACTAGAAAGGATCGGGATCAATGGGACGCCGACTGCTCGCCCGGGGTGGATAGTCTGCGTCGATACGGCGCGCTCGACGAATCTCGTTGACCGTGGTCACGAGCCGGGCGAGAAGACCGCCGCCGTTAAAGTGCTGCGGCCGCCGCTATTCGACCATCCAGACCTCGAGCGAGATGCGAACCAGTTCCGAGAGGTGGACCGTCGTTCAGAGCGGTCAGTCGAACCGGGGAGTAGGGATCCGAGGAGCGGTAGCAGGTTCAACTCGTCGGAAGGGGAGGGGACATGGAAGTCGTTGATCAAGGAGGGGGCCGTCCGCTGTCCTCAACTGAGGGGATCTCAGAGTTCTAATGGGTGGCGTAGGGCGGGGTCAGATAGTCAGTTTTAGTGTCGGCCGAATGCGGGTCCGTGTGGCACGGGGGACGCAAGCCTATTCTGAATTGACCGCGCTGAGTCAAAGCCTGGAGCCATTGCCCCAAGTCACTGCGCTAGAGATCAGACCGCGCAGCGCCAGTCTGATTGTCACCTTTGAGCCTCAGGAGGCGGCGATCGTGGAGGCACAACTGCGGGAACTCGGTATCACGACTCCGCCAAGGCGGGAGGAGTCGGCTCGGCCTGATTCGGCGGCGACGATCCGAGAGGCAGCGGGTGCTCTCAACCAAGCTATCGCTGCGCGCGTACCGTCGGCGGACCTTCGCTTCCTCATCCCTCTATCGCTCGGTCTGCTATCCGCTCGACAGTTCGTCCGCGGCGAGGACCGCTTGAGTGAAGCTCCGTGGTATGTGCTAGCGATGTATGCCGTGGCTTCATTCTCCAAGCTCGAGCAACGCGAGAAGGAAACCCCTCCCCCTTCCCCGATCGAGGATCCATGACGCATCCCAGAGGCGTGGGGATCATGCACTTTTCCCGCGCTCTGATGGCGACAGCCTTCCCCTCCGCCTCGAATTGAACAGGACAAGTTGGTGGCATCCATCTCTCTGACGGGCAGCGGCCACGAGGTTCCAGACCACATCGTTGTTCACGAGCTCCCTAATCGGATCCGGTGCCGATCGTGGCGAATAAGAGCAGACGTTAACTATGCGCGGCGTCTGGTCGCCCTGGCCGAAAGCGATGACCGCGTGGCGAAGATCCGGGTGGTGCGGCCTGCCGCATCCGTTTCGATCGAGTGGGCACCCTCACAAGCGTTCGAGGGGGGCCGGGAATGGCTGGCGGAGCTCCTGCAGCACGCAGACGCAGGCTCCAGCGGTTTGGCGGAATCCTTTCCGTCGATTGCCGGCGCTCAGCGGCCCAGACTCGTCCTTGCCGCATTGGCGGGCGGCGTTGCAGTCCTTGGCTCCGCGCTGGGGGTTCCGGTCCCGGCTCCGGTCGGGGCATTAATCGCGCTAAGTGCTTCTATCCCCATCGCACGACGTGCATATCGAAGCGTGACGGTCGACCACAGGCTCACTCTCGACGTACTTGACCTGACGGCGATCATCCTTACGTCTTTGCGGGGCTCTCTACTGGCGCCTGCATCGATCATCGGCTTGGTGGAGATCGGCGAGGCCATACGTGAGCGGACGGCGAGGGTCTCTCGTCAAGAGCTCCTCGATCTACTGGAGTCGATCTCTGATACCGCCTGGGTGGTGCGAGGCAGCTCCAGGCAGCAGATCCCTGTCGAACAAGTGAGGCGCGGGGATGTAGTCGTCGTTTATCCCGGCGACCCGATCCCGGTGGATGGACGGGTGCTGGAGGGAAAGGCGGTAGTCGACGAGCACGAGCTGACCGGGGAATCGATGCCTGCGATCCGCGAGGAAGGGCAGCTCGTGTACGCCTCCACTTTAGTGCGTGAGGGCCACCTGCACATCGCCGTGGAGCAGGTCGGTGAGGAAACTCGGGCGGGGCGCATCGTTCAGCTGATGCGACAGGCTCCGGTTCACGACACTCGGATTGAGAACTACGCCGCCAAGTTAGCCGACCGGATCGTTTTTCCTTCCTTCCTGTTGGCAGGGGTAGTGCTCGTCCTGACTCGCGATCCTACGAGGGCGGCCTCTATCTTGATCAGCGACTTCCTGACCGGCATCCGCGTCTCAGTGCCAACAACCATCCTTGCTGCGATGACGAGCGCTGCACACGCCGGCGTGGTCATCCGTAGCGGACGAGCGCTCGAGCAATTGGCCGCTGTAGACACCATCGTCTTCGATAAGACGGGTACGGTCACGCAAGGACGCCCGGCGATCGTGGATGCGGAGGCCGTGACGCCGGAGCTCAATGTTCACGACGTCCTCCAGATCGCGGCCACCGCGGAGCAGAGACTTACACATCCCGTTGCCGAGGCCATCGTCGGTTATGCCGCTGACAGAGGCATAACCCCGGGGCACCGCGGTCCGTGGCATTACGAGATCGGTCTCGGCGTTCGGGCGCGCATTGGGGATGTGGACGTGTTGATCGGTAGCGAGAGGCTTCTAGAGCGGGCGGGAATCGAGGTTCCGAACGCCGTCGACCCTGGCCCACGCCACCTTTCGCGGCTCTACATTGCAACAGACGCTCGCCTGCGCGGCATTATCTCTTACGCCGACCTCGTCCGGCCCGAAACGATGCAGGTCATCTCGCAGTTACGTGATCAGCTCGGGCTCGAAATCCACCTCCTGACGGGGGATAACTCGCACACAGCGCAGGCAGTGGGGCGCGACCTCAACCTGTCTCCAGCCAACGTCCACGGGGAACTTTTTCCCGAGGACAAGGCCACCGTGGTGCAGGCGCTGCTCCGCCAGGGACGGAGGGTCGCGTTCGTAGGCGATGGGATCAACGATCTGCCGGCTCTCGCCTATTCCGATGTGTCGGTGTCGTTCGGCGGGGCCACTGCCGTCGCCCGAGAGACGGCTGATGTCGTGCTGATGAAGGATGATCTGTCGGCGCTTCCTACTGCGATTACACAAGCTCGGGATGCTATTCGTCTTGTCCGGCAGAACATCGCGATCGTCGTCGGTGTGAACGTCGTGGCGGGGGGTGCAGCAATCTTCAGGGGTTTGTCACCAACTATCGCGGCAGTCGTTCATAACGGAACCACCGTTGTTGCTGCGGGTAACGGCCTACGACCATTCCTGGGAAAAACACCCGGAAGACGTCAATTTGCGAAGGAGGGGTCATGAGTGGTGCAGAGAGAAGATCTGAGGTCTGGGAGGGCATACGAAAAGGCGCAGGATGGGTCATGGGAGTAACAACCGTCGTCTCAGCGGCGGCACTCGTTCGGGAGGGGCCGCGCAACGCTCTCAAGGCGGCGATCAAGGCTGGCATCCGAGGTAGTGAAGTGGCGGCGGAGGTGACCGAGCAGGTCCGTGACGTGTGGGCGGAGGCTCAACTCGAGCTGCGTTCCGAACCCGCTAGGGATTCCGAGTAGCAATTCCTGTAAAGCCGCTTGTTCGGCAACTTGGCAGCCCTCCACCCCCCGACGGTCCGTGACCCGTCCGCCGGGGATTGTTCACCTCGAGGGAGCCGCCACTTAGCATTTGGGGGTGGCCGTCAACCGTGGTGCTCGCATAGCGCTCTCCCTGGGGATCCTCGTCGCCTTGCTTGGTTACGCGCTCGTCGTCGAGTTCGGGGTGAACGCCGGCCGGATCCACTACGGCGTCGAGATCCGGGGAGACCTTGCCGTGGGGGGAATGACTCCGGCCGAGGCCGACGACGTCCTCAAGGAGAGGGCGCAGCTCATGCTGGAGGACGAAATCATCCTCGGCGGGCAGGGCGTCGAGGTCCGCTTCTATCCTCAGGCCCCCGAGCTGTCGACCGATGACGTGCTCGCCGCGGGATGGGCACCCGGGCGCGCGGCCACGATCGAGGCGGCCCTTGCCGTGGGCCGCGACGAGGGCCCCTTCAACGCCATAGCGGAACGCTGGAACGCATGGATGGGGGGTGTCAAGGTCGGGTGGAAGGGTCACGCCCGAGCCTTCCGCGTCACGAAGATCATCGATGAAGTCGAAAGACTGGGCCAGAAGCGTGGACTCACGGTCGATCGACCGGCTCTGCGGCTGAAGATCCGGCGAGCGCTGAACAGCTGGCCCCGTCGCCCCTTCTATCGCATCCCGTTTAGCGACTAGACACAGGGGGTACTTTGCCGACGCTCGGTACAAAATGGGCAAATCGGTGATAATGGGCCCGAAGTGGGTTGGACCGGCACGGATCGGGGGGGCGTCATGTTCGAACCTCCATCAGCACGGATCTACCGGTACGAGTGGGAGGTAACGCCGGACGGCGAGCTTCTCCGCGTCTCCGGAAGCCCCGACCTGCTGCGACTCCACGGCCATGACCCCGAGGAGCTCGCGTCGCCCGAGGGTTGGAGGAGTGTCGTCGCACCCGAGGACGAGGCGGCCGTGACAGAGATCGCCGAATCGATGCGGCGAGGGGAGCCCTGGAACGGTCGGCTGCCCATAAGGACCAAGGGCGGCGAGACCCTGATCCTCGAGATCCACAACGACATCGAGAGATGCCCCGACGGTCGCCTGCTGATCCACGGGGTGGCCCGAGACGTGACGAGTGAAGAGTCTCTGGAGAGGAGCCTCCGGGAGAGAGAGGCGCGCCTGCGTCTGCTCGAAAAGAACATCCCGATCGTCCTGTGGTCCACAGACCGCGACCTGCGCTTTACATGGTCTTCCGGCTCCGGCCTTGCCGCCCTGGGATTGCAGAAGAACGACGTCGTCGGACGAGACCTGTTCGAGTTCTTCGGGACAGACGATCCCGACTTCCCTCCCATAGCCGCCCACCGTCGAGCCCTCGCGGGCGAGTCGGTCGATTTCGACCTGGTCTGGGAGGGGCGAGAGTTCCGCTGCTCCGTAGAACCGGGCCTAGACGAGGAGGGCAACGTGTCTTGGGCGGTCGGGGTCGCAGTGGACCTCACGGTAGGTGACGACCTCCATCACGAGGCGCGCGACGTGGGGCGAGACCTCGCCGGCCTGTCGGGCTCGAGGAACGGCCAGCGGGGGGAGGCACGGCGGGTAATCGACCTCGGGGAGGTAGTGATCGATCTCGATGCCCGAACGGTCTCCAAGGCAGGGTCGGAAGTGAATCTGACGGCGACCGAGTTCGAACTACTCGCCGAGCTCGCCACCCATCCGGGTCGGACCGTCGAGCGGGACGAGCTCCTGGCCGCGGTGTGGGGTTACGACTTCGTTGGCGGATCGTCTCCGCTGTGGATGATGGTGAAGCGGCTCCGCGACAAGATCGAGGACGACCCGCACGATCCCCAGTGGATCCAGACGGTCCGCGGTGTCGGCTACCGCTTAACTCCGCCCGAATCGTTAGGAAATGGTTAGGTTAAAGGGGGTCGCAACGGAGATATATCGGAGAAGATGTAACAGCCCCTTGGTTGGGACCGTCCCTAGCGCTCTAGCGAGCGCGGCTCCCGACCAAGGGGTCGTCATTCTCCCCCTCGACTTTAGCCGGACCCCCCCGAGTCAGCTACTTCGTCTTTTTCTCTTTCTCTTGACCGGGTGGCCCCTCGCCTTCCGGCCCCTGCCCGTTGGAGCCCTCATCCTCCGGATCGACCTCTAGGTCAGTCTCGATGGTCTCCTCCTCGGTGGGTTCCTCCGTGGGTTGCTCCGTCGGCTCCTCCGTCGGCTCCTCGGGAGGTGGGGCGGACGATGGAGGCGGTGCGGTCGTGGGGACGACCGCGTCGTCGGGGGCTTCCGTCGGACTCTCGGTGGTCTCCCTCTCACTCGGGCTTGTGGTCGGCCTGTCCACGGACGGCTCTTCGGATGCCGTGTCGTCGGCAATGGCGGTCTCGTCGTCGCGCGTCAGCATCGCGTAGGCGCCAACGATCAACCCCAGGATCAAGAGCCCCGCGACGAGGCCGATGAGCGCCGCCTTCCACGGGGAGCCTTCCTCGTCGTCGGCGAAAGGATCTTCCTCGTAGGGAACCGCGTCGTCGGCGCCCATGATCATCGTCGATCCCATTGCCGCGGCGGCCCCGGCGGCGGGGACGAGGAGCGTGCGAGCGTCCGCACCCGGTGCCAGGGCCGCCGCAAGAGCGCGACCGTCTTCGAAGCGCTCGGCCGGGTCCTTCTCGAGGCACTTGAGCACAACTTGCTCGATATGAGGGTCGAGCCCCGCCACGAATTCCGAAGGGCGAGGTGGGGCGGTCTCCACATGCGCTATGGCGACGGCGGCCACATGATCGCCCTCGAATGGTTTTCTACCCGTCAACAGCTCGAAGAGCACGACGCCCAGCGCGTACACGTCGGATCGGGCCGTGGCGTTCGCACCGGAGGCCTGCTCGGGTGAGATGTAATGCGGAGACCCGATTGCGGTGCCGGTGGCGGTTATGCGGGCGGCGTCCTCGTGGGATGCGATGCCGAAGTCGACGAGCTTGGCCCGGCCCTCGTCCGTGAGCACGATGTTGGCCGGCTTGATGTCGCGATGGACGATGCCCTCTGCGTGCGCGGCCCCGGCAGCGTCGGCCGCCTGAGCGATCACGCTCACCGCCTCTTCGGGTGCCATAGGCTCCCCGGTCAGGTCGTTGAGCGGCCTGCCCGGGACAAACTCCATGACGAGAAACGGTTTGTCGTCGGCTTCACCGAAGTCCAGGATTGCCACCACGTTCGGGTGCGAGATCCGGGCGACGCTCTGCGCCTCGCGCAGGAAGCGGACGAGGAACTCTGGTTCCTCTGCCAGCTGGGGCGAGATGAGCTTGACCGCGACGGTTCTCTGGAGCCGCTGGTCTACGGCGCGCCAGACCTGCCCCATGCCGCCGTTGCCGAGACGTTCCTCGAGGAGGTATCGGCCTTGTATGAGCTCGCCCTTGTTCATCCCTCGATGTTACGGGCCGCGTGAGGCGCGCGAGGAAGGATTGGGGCAACCCCTCGTTGAAATCCTTAGGCAACACCGCCAGATCGATCAGGGGAGTCGTTTCTATGCGTTGTGGTATTCGGTCGTTCCGTCTTGCCGCCGCCTCCATTTCTTTCGTCTTGGTCGCCGCAGGCCTCGTCGCTCCGTCTGCCGCGGCCGATCCCCCGACACTAGAGGACCACTTGCGGGCGTACTCGATCGTGCCGCCAGGCCAAGAGGGCGATGTGACGGCGGAGGAGTTCGCGTCCGGGGATTACGGGCCCCACTATTCCGACCAGCTCGAGATGTACGCCTCCCTGATTGACGACGGAGACGTCACGGAGAAGGAGCTGCCCACCTATTTCCACTCCATGCAGTTCGGCCCGGAAGGGCAGATCGAGCGCGAGTACTCGCCCATAGAGGGCGCCACGGTCTATCGCGACTCCTTCGGCATCCCCCACATCTACGCCGAGTCCATGAACAAGGCGAGCTTCGCCATGGGTTACGTCACCGCCGAGGACCGGATGTGGCAGATGGATGTGTTGCGCCACGCGGCGCGCGGACGGATCGCCGAGTTCGCCGACCCCGACTACCTGCCGGTTGATATAGCAACGCGACGCGAGAGCTACACGGAAGAAGAGGTCCAGAGGATGTTCGATCGTTTCGACGAGCGGTTCGGGGCGCGCGGCAAGGCCATCCAGGAAGGTCTCGAGAACTACGTCGACGGCATAAACGAGCACATCCACGAGCTCAAGACCACCAGGGCCGACGAGATGCCGGTCGAGTACGCTGCGACAGAGAACTCTCCACCGGTGCACCCCAGAGAATGGACGGTCACCGACACGCTCTTCCTCGTCATCTTGCAACTGCGGACATTCGGCGAGACGGCCGGAGGGGAGCTCCAGAATGCTGCCCTTCTCTCGCAGCTCAAGGAGACTTTGGGAGCAAAGAAGGGCACCGCCGCCTTCGAGGATTTCTTGAAGCAGAACGAGCGTCGCTCGTACCCCTCGATCCCCGGTCGGGAGGGCCGCTTCCCGAGCCAGGACCTCGGCGCCGTTAAGAAGGCGGCACTGGCGATCCCGGACGAGGCCGAGGAGATGGCCGAGGAGGAGGCGCGCGTCGAGGCGCTCAAGGATCGCCTTTTTGCCGACCTCGGTTTCAAGACACCGGCCTCCAACGCCCTTCTCGTCTCGGCCGAGGAATCCGCAACCGGTAACCCCCTGCAGATCGGTGCACCCCAGGTGGGATACGCGAACCCGGCCTTCTTCATGGATATGGACGTTCACGTCCCCGGTGTGGCGGACTTCCGCGGTCCCGCTGTGCCGGGGGCCAGCGCGCTCGTGCCGCTGGGACGCGGGAGCGATTACGCATGGACCTTGACGACGGGTTACTCGGATGCGGTAGACGTTCGGGCCGAGCTCCTTTGCGAGCCGGAAGGCGGTGAGCCCACGCAAGACTCCAACGGATACATGTTCAAAGGCGAGTGCCGAGAGATGAAGTCGCGCACCGAGACGTTCGTTCAGAAGCCCCAACCGACCGATCCAGAGGGCAAGATCGAGGAGCGCGTCTTCGAGCGCACCATCCACGGACCCGTTTTCGATCGGGGCACGGTTGGAGGCAAGCCCGTCGCCTTCGTGAAGGAACGGTTCTTCTGGAAGAAGGAGCTCGATTCGGTGCCTCCGTTCTACAGGTGGAACGTCGAGGCAGATTCGCTGGCCGACTTCAGGGCGGCGGCGGCGGAGTTCACGATGAGCTTCAACACCTTTTATGCCGACTCGAAGCGCACCGGCTATTTCCATGTCGGTCGGTACCCGAGGCGCGCCAGAGGGGTTCATCCCGCTCTTCCGTCCTGGGGAACGGGGCGCTGGGAATGGCGCGGACGCCTACCCTTCAAGAGACATCCGAAGATCGTCGATCCCGAGCAGGGTTGGATCGCCAACTGGAACAACAAGCCCGCTGCGGGATGGGACTCGTATGACGGAGCCAAGTGGGGCCCCGTTCACCGCGTGCAGTTGCTCGCCCGACAGATGCGAAAGTTGCTGCGGGGGCCGCGCAAGGCACAGCTCTCCGACCTCGTCGACGTCGTCCGCGTGGCCGCCACGCAAGACGTTCGGGGCGTGCGGCTCGGCAAGAGGATGATCTCCCTCGCCCAGAAGACCTCTGGATTGGGCGAGAACGAGCAGGCCGCGCTTGGGCTGGTGAGGGACTGGATCCGGGCCGGAGCCCATCGCATCAACCATGACCGCGACGACTACCTCGACGACAGCGCGGGCGTCGTGATCTTCGATCGTTGGTTCGACAGGTTGGCCGACGCGGTATTCGCCGATGAGCTCGGGGGAGAGGCGCCGGGGCGGGTTCCGGCCCCCGTCTTCGACCACGACATGTGGTTTGACTTCTCGTCCTATCTGAAGAACGTCTTCAATCGCAGGGCTCGCGAGGGCATGGCCCGTAACTACTGCGATGACGTCAAGACCAACGGCACCGAGACATGTGCGAACGTCGTTCTGTCGTCGTTGCTCGGCGCACTCGACGACATCCGCAAGGACCAGGGCCAGGACATGTCCCAATGGAAAGCGGATGCCGAATGGATCGACTTCATGAATCTGGGGGCCGGTTCCGTCGAGCGAATCCCCTGGCAGAACCGCGGGACCCACAACCACGTCGTCGAGATCCTCGGCGACGCAGACAACTAGGGACTTTCTCTCCACTTCGGAAGGGCCGCTAGATCGCGTGTTCCCGTAGCCCCGGCTGCAGGCAGAATGGTTCTATGGATCTCGTTGAGGGCCCCGGAGTCGCGACCTCGTGATGGGGAGGCCGGTCGCGGCCCTCGTCGCGATAGCGCTCGTCCTCGGGGCCTGCAACGGAGAGAGCGGGTCCACGGACGCGCCTTCGCCGGCGAGCGAGGTCACTCGCGCTGAGTTCATCGAGCGCGTCGACGCCGTGTGCGCGCGTGAGGACAACCGCCTGACGGGCCTCGAGGCGCCCGAGAGCCTGGCCGAGACGGGTCCCTTTCTGCGCAAGGTCTTGCCTGTTATCCGGGGCCAGCTCGATGACATAAGGCAGTTGGGCGATCCCCCCGCCGACGGGCGCGAGATCTTTCTCAGGTGGTTCGAGGCCCGTGACGGGATCGTAGAGACCACCGTCGCGATGATCGAGGCCGCCGAAGAAGGAAACGGTTCGCTGTTCCAACGGATGGTCGTGGTCCAAGAGGAGCTCGACGACCGGGCCGACGAGGCGGCGGAGGCGTACGGCCTCGAGGTGTGCGGGCGCGGGGGAGAAACCGGCTCCTGATCTGAATGAGTTTGGCGGAAGTCGGTCGGGAGCTCAGACGAGTACCATTTGTGGGCCCCATTGACCGGCCCGCACAAGGAGGTGGGGGTTCAGTGACCGACATCGACCCGCGAAAGCTGCCGGACATGCCCGAGCTAATGATCGCCGGGCCCGGCGAGCTGCACGGGGAAGACCTCGACGTCCTCGGGCGCCAGGTCATCGCTCACTACGGCGATGTCTGGACGACGATCCACAACCAGACCGTCGACCTCGTCGGCCGGCTGCTCGACTCGTCCGATTCTCCTTTCCTGATCCCCGGAACCGGCACGACGTGTCTTGATGCGGCGGTGGCAAACCTCTTCGAGCCGGGTCAACGAGTGGTCGTGGCGAACACCGGGTTCTTTGGGACGCGGCTAGGTGAGATCGCTCGCGCTCACCGTCTCGAGGTGGTGGAGGTGCCGGTCGAGGTGGGGGCGCCCATAGAGCCCGACCTGATCCGAGACGCGGCCGGCGGCGCGGACGGTGTGCTGACCGTCCACGTCGAGACGGCGACGGGGGTGCGCCATCCGATTGCAGAGATAGCCCAGGTTGCACGCGACGTCGGCGTGACCTACATCGTCGACGGGATCGCCTCGGTGGGAGGCGAGATCGCACGGGTCGACTCGATGGGTATCGACGCCCTCGTCACGGGCACCCAGAAGGGCATGGAGGCGCCTCCCGGGCTGGGGGTCATTGCGCTCTCGGAACGTGGACGCGCTCGGCTCGAAGCCCGCAGTGAGCGACCGAACGCCTGGTACCTCGATCTGAAGATTTGGGACAAGTACAGAGACGAGTGGGGGGACTGGCACCCGCACCCCGTGACGATGCCCACCAGCCTGATCCTTGCTTTGAGCGCCAGCCTGCGTCGCATCCTCGAGATCGGGATCGACTCGTGGGTCGCGCGCCGCGCCGAGCTGGCCAAGAGATGCAGGGAAGGCCTGCGAGAGCTTGGATTGGAGCCCGTCCCGCAGGCGGGCGCCGAAGCTAACCTAGTGGTGGCCGCCTGGTGCGACGATCCCCACCGCATCCAGAAGCACCTGCTCCAAAACGAGGGCATCATGATCTCGGGCGGGCTGACCCCGACGATGGGAAGGGCGATCCGGGTGGGCCTCATGGGTCGGACCGCTTCGGAGGAGATGGTGGAGCGCGTGCTGGCCGGGGTGAAGGCTGCTCTCTAGGGCTTATCCGTTTACGGCGGAGTACAGGCTTGCCGCTGCGTCTCCGAAATAGGGTCCATATACGACGTGCCGTTCGCCGGGGTGGGAGTAGCTCGTCACGGAGTTCAGATATGACCCGCTCTCGAGCTCAACGATCCACCCTCCTCCGCTCGATCCGTAGGTCATGTTGCAGCCGATGGCCAAAGGATTGGGGCCCGGGATGGGATCCGACCAGCCAAAGCGCGAGTGGCACGCCCACAGGCTCTCTCCATCGAAGGAGCCGGCCGACGGGTATCCATACGCACTGAACTGCTGCTTTCGAGAAAGGTTCCAGGCGATGCCCTGCGACCCGACCACGTCCGCGATCCGCTCGCCGTCCCCGTTGGGGTGGAGGATCGCGGCGCCGATGTCGTACGCGGACGATTGCCGGTTGGTCCAGCCTCGGGGTGCCGCGAGGCGTGCCGCGGTCCACTTCCCATAGGGTGCCTCGCCGTCCTCATAGCCCGGGACGAAAACCCACTTGTTGGCCCAGTTCGAGCCGCCGTGGTTCACGCAATGCCCCGCCGTCCAGACCACGCTCTTGTTCGCGCTCGTTACGACCGTGCCGGAGCACGAGTACGAGACCCCGTCAGACCTGAAGAAGATCCTGCCTTCGGTGGTGTGGGAGTCCCCGCTCTCGCTCGAGAACTTCTCGAGCGTGTAAGGGATGAGCGTCTCCTGCGAGGAGCTAGTCAGAACCCGGGGCTCGTCACTTCCCCCCGATGAGGGGCCGGTGGGCTCGATCGTGGTCGAAGGGGCGGTGGTCGTCGATTCGTCGACCGTGTCGTGCCCGGAGTCGGCCCCCGAATCCAGGTCGTTCGATTCGGCGGCCCGCATGCGACCCTCGCTCCAGAAGTTCCTCGTCTCCCGGGCAGACGAATCGACCCGATGCGTGCGCGCCGTCTCCGCCGCTGAGAAGGTCTCGCCGCCGGCGGCGGCCTGCGGCGCAACCATCACGAGTGCGAGGGAGATCGCGAGCGAGAGCCGGGTCGGCTTCGTGCGGGAGGCCATCGCGTCTTCCACCTTTCGTGGTTGTTGAGGGCAGGGCGCCTTAGGGAGGCCGCGTGGCTTCCGGCGCCCATGTTTTCTCAACTCGAGGGCCGTCGCTGTCGGCTCCCCGACAGGGGACCTGTCGTCTTTTTGACCTCGGGTGTTATGCGGGCGGCCTTCGCCGAAGGCCCTCAGTGGCGCTTGTGCTCGCTGAAGCCTCGGCCCTCGTGCCACGACTCGATGAGGAGATGGTCGGGCGGGGTGCCGACGCGGGTGAGGACCACTTCGGTCACGTCGACTTTGAAGCGATGACCTCCCTGGGGGTTCTCGCCGGCGACCTCGACGGCAACGCCCGCGATCTTGGCGTCGCCCAGCCATTCACCGGGGTCGTGCTCGGGTGGGTCGTCGGACATCGCCTGCAGCGCGATACGGGGATCGCGTCGGACGTCACAAGCCTTGAGGGAACCAGGCATCATGCCGAGCCACACCTCGTCCGCGTCGAACTCGACCTCGATGCCGCTGATGCGCGGCGAGCCGTCCCGTCGGAGCGTCGCGAGCGCTTTGTGCTTGCGAAGATCGAACACGGCCCGCGCCCGATCGGCGAGCTCGGGGGCCTCGGTCACGACCTCCTGCCAGCTGGCCATTGAGCGATCCTATCGATGCAACCTGGTCCCCGCCGGGTCGGTGCAGTGCCGAGGAGGACTCGCTCGGTAGGCTTCTCGGATGTCCGATGAGAGAGACGACGACAGAACCATCGAGGTACTAGTCGAGATCCCGAAAGGGAGCCGCAACAAGTACGAGATGGACCACGAGCGTCACGTGATGCGCCTCGATCGACGACTGCTGTCGGCCACCACCTACCCCGCCGACTACGGCTACCTTCCGAACACTCTCAGCGGGGACGGCGATCCTCTCGACGCTTTGATCCTTTTGGATGAGCCCACTTTCCCCGGCTGCCTGGTGGCGGCCCGCCCGGTAGGGGTCTTTTGGATGGAGGACGAAAAGGGCCCCGACGCGAAGATCATCTGCTTCGTGGCCCGCGACCCCCTGTGGGATCACGTCCGGGACATCGACCAGCTACCCGCAGCCGTCCGCAGCGAAATAGAGCACTTCTTCGAGGTCTACAAGGCGCTCGAGAAAAAGAAGACGTCGACCCACGGATTCGAGGGAGTCGACGCGGCGTGGAAGGAGATCGAGGCATCGCGCGGGCGAGCCTCCGGCCCTTGAGCAGCGCAAAGCGCGCCAGAGGGAGGCGCGACGTCGCCTCCCTCTGGTGGTTCGTAAGGTCGCGGCCCTACTTGACGAAGGGCATGACCGCTTTCAGCACCTGGTCCTTCGTCTTCGGAGTTTCGGTTGCGCCCATGAAGACGCCACCTTCCACCTCCAGCTCGAGGAGGTTGCCGACCACGGCGGCGTGCCGGGCCTCGACGCCGAAGATGCTGGCGGCTGCGGTCAGGATCGCCGTATCCTTGATGAAGCCGGCTGCTCCCAGGTAGGCTTGGACGCCGGTGTTCTCGAACGTGTGACTCAGCTTGAGGAAGCTCTCGCGGCTGTTGAACGCTCCACCGAAGTCCACCTTCGGTGCCGCTACCGGCTTGCCCCCGAGGTCCTTGATGGTGGCGGTGAGGGCCTCGACATGGGCCTTCTCATCGGCTTCGATCGTCTGGAAGAGCTCGGACTCAACACCCGTCACCAGGTTCATGCCGTTTGCCTGCTCGTAGAACGTTGCCTCGAGGAACTCGAGCGTCAGGGCGAAGTTGAGGACATCGACATCGTCCTTGAAGTCCGCCGCCTGTGCCCACGCCCAACGTCCGCCGAGCAGCTGCAACGCCGCTGCAGCCGGGATCGTCGCCGCGGTTCCCTTGAGAAAGACCCGTCTGTCGAATGCTGTCATGGACATATGCTGCTGCTCCTTTAGCTCTGGATGAAGGGTTTGGCGGCCTTGAGAACCGCCTCCATGGGCTGGGCCTTCTCGAAGGGGGCCGGGAACGCTTCACCCTCGATGAGGCGGGCGAGCACTGCGGCGTGGCGGGACTCGACGCCTGCGATCGCCGCGGCCGCAGCGAGCAGATCGGGTGTCTGGATGTTCCCGACCTGACCGTGATAGGCGGTCACGCCGAGCTCTTCGAAGGTGGATGCCGTCTGGAGGAACTTGTCCCGGCTGTCGAAAGTTCCCGCCGGGTACTTGAATTTCGGCTGCTTGACGGGCTGTCCGCCGAGATCTTCGATCGTCGTCGAGAGCGCTTTGACATGCGCAGCCTCGTGCGCGCGGATGGCTTCGACGATCTCCAGCTCTCGTCCACTGAGCGTGTTGCCGTCGGTGCCCTGTGTGTAAAAATCGGTCTCGAGGTACTCGAGTGTGAGGGCGTAGTTCAAGATGTCTATGTCACCGCTCGGGACATCGGCGGTGTCTCCCTCGCCGGGTGATGCTTGGTTGGGCTCCGAAGGAGTTTCGTTCCCGGGGCCCGCTCCGGAGCCGTTGCCGCCACCACCTCCATCGTCGGTGCAGGCCACTCCGGCGAACGCCAGAGCTCCGCCGACGCCGACCTTTGCGGCCATGCTGAGGAACTTCCTGCGGTCGTTCTCGTCATGAAACTCGATCACAGGCTTGCCGTCGAACAGCTCTCGTTCGGTCTTCGCCACGCACTTCCTCCCGTTGTCGCCCGATAGCGCGCCGATAGGCACGTGACGGTGATTCGGAGCCGGTGCGGTCGGGGGATTGGTCTTGAGGTCCGAGGCGTCAGGTCTGAGAGCCCACGATGGGCTGGCCGGTTGGCTTGGGGGAGCCGCCGAGAGGCTCCTCGGTGACGAGCGCCCGATCAAAGCCATCGATTGAGCGACCGATCTCGATGACGGATACCTCATCCGTTGCTTTGAACAGCGCTGCGCTGACGGTCTTCTGATCGTTCGTCAACCACAATTGGTAGGTCTTATCGTCCGGGAGCCGGGGAAGGCCGACGGCCACGAGCTGAGGTCCGTCGGGTCCCACCATCACGCGCGCCGCCAGTTTCCTATCCGAGCCGTCGAGCGCGAACCCATCTTCGGATCCGAGGACCGATCCCAGCGCTTGCTGGTATCGCTCAATCCGCCCGTCCAACGCACTCGTGCGCCACGACGCCCAGCCTGCTACTGCACCCAACACGACGATGAGCGCGACGCCGAGCGCCAGGGCCCGGGTGCGTACGGAGATGCGGTGACGAGCTGAAGCGATGACCCTGCTGGAGAAACCAGATGGGGGCTCGACGGGCTGGCTGGAGTTCAACTCCGCGAGGAGTATCGAGACCGCCTCAGCCTCCCGGGCGCACTCCTCGCATCTCCCGAGGTGTTCTCGGATTCCCGGGATCGCCTGAGGAGGGAGCTCTCTGACTGCGTACGGGCCTATCAGCCTCTTCATCTCGTCGTGTGTCAGGCGCATGATCTTTCCTCTCCACGTGACTTCACGCGCCTCCACACTCGCAACATGCGTCTGAACGGGGCGGGATCGGTTCCCTTAGCTTGTTCATGTATGGACCAGAACCCGCCGCAGATTCGTCATGGCGTCTCTGAGCCTGGTCTTTGCAGTCCCGAGAGGGATGCCGAGGGTCTCGGCCGCATCCCTGCACGTGATGCCATTGTAGTAGGTCAAGATGATCATGTCGCGCTGCACTTTCGAGAGGCGGCTCAATGCGTGATGAACCTGCTGCTGATAATGGAGTTGGTCCACCGTGTCCCCAGAGAAGTCCTCCACCAGTCCCGACCGGACCTCCGTCGCTTCGCGGCCGCGTCGGGCTTCCTCTTGGCGGATCGAATCGATTGCCTTAAAGCGCGCTACACCGCGCAGAAAGGTTTGGAGATTCCCTCGTGCTGGCTTCACGCGTTCGGGATGCAGCCAAAGAGCAACAAGGGCGTCTTGAGCGACTTCCTCTGCAAGGGTCGGATCTTTGAGCAACCGGAGGGCAACACCGTATACGCCCGACCCATGCCTACTTACGATCGTGCGGAACGCCTCCTCGTCACGACGGGCAATGCCGGCAAGAAGCGCCGCATCGTCACGATCGTCAACATTTACTGGACGGCCGGCGGCTCCCCGACCACCACTGCCTCCCTCTTCGCGCGCAGCTGGATTCTTGGCGCCGGGGGAGCGGCGAGAATGCATGAACGAGTGCCTCCTGGATGAGGACATCACGGATGTTCAAGTTGACTAGGCGGCGTCCGCTTCAGCGACCCTACCCGTTTACCCGGGTTAGTTGAGCTTTGACGGATTTCTCCTGAGAGGTCGGTTGTCCACGGCGGGGCTCGTCCGTTCGGAGTGAAGAACGGTCCTCAGGTTACGGGGCCAGCGCTTCGGCCTGTTCCATCTCGATCAAGCTCCCCCGCGGACCCTTGCGCACCTGGATGCGCACCGGCATCGCTTCGGCGAGTTCGGCAACGTGTGTGATGACGCCCACCAACCTTCCGTCGCTTCCCAACCGGCTGATCGCTCCCACCACGACGTCGAGCGTCTCTGCATCGAGGGTCCCGAAGCCTTCGTCGAGGAACAGGCTCTGCAATCTGGCCCGCTCGGTGACGGCGAGTAGCTGCACTTGTTCCGACAGCGCAAGCGCCAGTCCGAGGGATGCCAGGAAAGTCTCGCCCCCCGACAGGGTCCGGACGCTTCGCTGCTCGTTGCCGTTCCATGCGTCGATGACGTAGAACCGGTCGTCCTCGAAGACAAGGTCGTAGCGGCCGTCGGAGAGCTCGCGAAGGTGCTCGCCCGCCGCAGCAGCCAGGAGGCCGAGCGCTTCGGCCTGCAGGAACTGCACGATGCGATCGTTCTTCAACTCGCGGTGTAGCTGCGCGTAGACGGTCTGTTCCTGGCGCCGCACAGCGATGGCGGCCGCGAGCTCTCGCTTCGTCGCCAACTTCTTCTCGACGTTCTTTGCTTCCTCGGCAGCCAGGACGGCCTGCCGGGAAAGCGCGCGGCAGGCGCCGCGCAGGCCTTGCAGCATGAGCTTGATCCCTCCGCCGTCCACGTCTACTCCGTCCGGCAACATGTCGCGCGCCTTTTGTACGAGGGCAGAGGCCTGCTCTCGTCGCGCCCGGACCTCCTCGGTTAGGTCGACCTCAACGGCCTCGAGCTGCTCGGAGACCCTACGGACGACCCCGGCGAGCTCCTGCGGTGCCTCCGGGAGCTCAGCCGGAAACGAGATCTTGCGGGCTCGGCCGAGCGCTCGTTTGACCTTCACGAGCAGGGGTTTGATCGGGGCACCTTCGATTGCCCCGCGGACGGTGGCTATCTTCGTCGTGATCTCCGAAAGCGTTTCCTGCTGTGTGCTGACCTCTTGAGTGGCCGAGGAGTAGGCGGCGGCCGCTTTCTTCTCAGCGGCGAGGAGGTCCTTGAGCGCGGCGACTCTGCGGGCGATCTCCTTCAGCTGCTGTTCGGGGTCTCCGGAGATCCGGTCCTCGATCTGCGAGCGGGCGTCCTCGAGCTGCTCCTTCTTGAGCTCCGCCTCCGTGGCGCACTCGGAACAGCGGCGAGCGGTCGCCTCGACCGCCTCGGCCCCCCTGGCCTGGGCTACCCGCCGCGACGAAGCGGCCTCCTGGGCGAGTCGCGCTCTCTTCTGAGCAGCGGCACGAGCTTCGGCCGCCTCCTTCACGTCGGAGGCGTCGGATGTCGGGAGCGTTTCGAGTGGTCGATCGCAGATGGGACAAGGGTCGCCGGCGTGAAGGCTGTGGGTGAGTGCGCCCACGAGGTCGGCCCGTCGGGCGTGCTCGTGCTCCGTCTCGCGCACGTCGAGCTCGTTCTGCGCGTCGGTCAGCTCGGAATCTGCGGCTCGAACGGCCTCGTCATGTCGCTCGAGGTCTTTCTTCGCCTTTTCGTGGATCGACTTCTGCTCGAGAGCGGTCTTCTGTGCCTTTTTGACTTCGCGTTCGAGGGCGCGCAGCGACTCGACATTGCTTCTCAGGGTTGCGAGATCTTCGAGCGTCCCCTCGGTCTCCTCCAGGCGAGAGCGTTCCGCGGCCACCAGGTCGCTTTCCTCGCGCAGCGAATCCAGTCTTCTTCTTGCCGCCTGCGCGGCCTCGGTCGCCCCCTTCAGATCTCGTGCCTGCCGCTCGAGCGTCGTTGCATGTGTCCCGTACGAGGAGCGACGATCCGCGATCTCCGCTGCGAGATCCTCGAGCACCTCCGCTGAATCGGTTTGCTCGGCCCACTCGTCTTCGAGTTGTTCGAGCGTGGCCTCCGCTTCCGAGGCCCTCGCGGCAGCCGCCTCGAGACCCTTCGCTTCATCTCGAGCTCGTTGGACGGCGTCCTCGTCGATGCGCGCGTACTCGGCTTCCACGACGCGCTCGTTGGCTTCGACGGCGCTGCGCGCGTCGCGCGCTATCTCGTTCGATCTCTGGGCCATGCGGCCGAAGAGCTCGAGCCCGAGCAGCTCGGTGA
>JALZBR010000321.1 GCA_030863485.1 Actinomycetota bacterium | reverse complement strand
GCACCAGTCGATCTCCTCGAAGTAGAGAAAGAACCGCTCGTCGAAGCCCCCCACGTCGGCCAGAGCCTCTGACCGCAACAGCAGGCAGGCCCCCACGACCCAGTCGACGTCGCGAGCCTCTCCCGCGTGGGCCGCCACATACGGCCGGGCCGTCCGCCCCAGCGCCGGGACGGCACCCGCCAGGCGCCGCAGGCCCGTTGAGGCCTTCAGGTTGAGGAGGTGGGCCAGCGCCCACCCCAGGGAGGGCTCCGGGAAGGCGGAGGGCTGGAAGGTTCCGTCGGGAAGCTGGAGGGCGCCGCCCACGGCGGCGACCGCCGGCTCCTCCTCGAGCACCGCCCGCATGGCGCGGATGCCGCTTGGGACGACCACCGCGTCGGGGTTGACAAGGAGCACGTTGCGGTCGGCCAGGCGCCGCAGGGCGACGTTGTGGGCGGCCGCGAACCCGAGGTTGCTGCCGAGGGCAAGGGGCTGGCCGCCGGCTCGCCGGATCGCGTCCGGGTCGAAGCTGCCGTCGTGCGAGCCGTTGTCGAGCACGAGCAGCTCGGCCACCGCGCCCTCGTCGCGGGCGCGGGCGAGCGCGGCCACGCAGGTTGCGAGCGACTCACCCGCGTTGTAGTTGAGGACGACCGCTACGGTTGGCGGTCGAGCCATCGCTCCAGGGCTTCCGGCCGGCCTTCCCGGCGCAGCCCGCGCCGCTCCGCGAGCAGGTCGGGCAGCCAGGGGATGACGGCGAGCTTGCCGGACAGGGTGGCCCGGAAGGTTCCACGGCCGGCGCTGCGCACCAGCGATCCCAGCTCCGCCGCGAGCACCCGGGGCAGCGAACGGGGCGGCAGCGTCTTTAGGGCTGTGGCCGGGCGGTTGCGTGCGACGAGGCGGGCGTTGAAGGCCGACGGGCGCTCGGCCCCCTCCTTCCACAGGGCGTTGCCGGCGTGGAGGACTACCGCGTCGGGGACGTAGCGAAACCCCCAGCCGTGCAAGCGTGCCCGTGCGTTCAGGTCCACGTCCTCGTAGAAGCTGAAGTACCGCTCGTCGTAGCCGTCGAGCGAGGCGAGCAGCTCGCGCCTGAGCAGGCAGGCCGCCCCGGAGACGCCGAAAACTTCCCCGGCGGCGCGATACCGCGGGCCGTCGATCTCCCCGGTACCGCGCTCGAAGGCCCGGCCGTCCCCCAGCAGAATCTGCCCGGCGCTGTAGATCCGGGCTGGTTCACCTGCCCCTAACCGGCCGAGGTCCTCAGGGGCTCCCCCGTTGAGTGGCACCTGGTCGCCTGCCTGCAGAATCCGCGGTTGAACCCCGCCGACCGTCTCGTCAGTACCAAGCTCCGCGGCCAGCCGCCGCAAGCAGTCAGCCGCGACGATCGTGTCCACGTTCAACACCAACACGAAGGGGGCCCGGGTGCCTTCAATTCCCAGGTTGACGGCCCGCGCGAAGCCGAGGTTGCGGTCGAGCGCAATATGCTCGATTCCTTTGGTCTCGAGGAAGTCTCGCGAGCCGTCGCGGGACCCGTTGTCGATGACCAGGAGCTCCACCTCGACTCGCTGCTGGGACAGCACCGATTCGAGGCATGAAGGCAGAAACCGCAGACCGTTCCAGTTCGGTACGACTACCGAAACTCTGGGATCGGCGCTGGTTCTAGTTCCGGTGCGCATCGAGGGGGTGCTGGGAGAGGCCGCCGGGGGCTTCAGCCCTGAGCCGCACTTTCAGGGTCAACGACGGCGCCTGACGCCGCCCCGGGCCGGGAGCGTAGACGCGCCCGGGCTCGACAGGCGACGCTCCCGGCCTGCGCCCGTCCACGGCGCTGGCCCGTGGCAAGGGGCCCGCTAGGCTCGCCGACACCATGAGCGTCAGCTTTCCAGCGGTCCCCGCCCGGACCGGGCGCTCGGGCGCCCTCATCCAGCAGGCGCGCATGGTCAAGGTCCTTGCCGCCACCGCGTTCAAAGTTAGGTACACGGACACCGCCCTCGGCTATTTCTGGTCGCTGGCGCGGCCACTCGGCCTGTTCGCCGTCCTGTATGTGGTCTTCGGGCTTGCGTTTCGCCTGGAGCACATGGTCCCGAACTACCCCATCTTCCTCCTCCTCGGGCTCGTTCTGTTCTTCTTCTTCTCCGAGGCCACCAGCAGGACCATGAGCTCGATAGTCGAACAGGGCCCGCTCCTGCGCAGGGTGGCGTTTCCGCCGCTGGTGATCGTCATCGCCGCGACCGTCTTCTCCCTGATCAACTTCGGGCTCAACCTGGTGGCGCTCACCGTCTTTGTTGCAGGGAGCGGCATCGCGCCGAACTTCAGCTGGCTGCTGCTGATCCCCCTCATGCTCGAGCTCTACGTCTTCACACTCGCGGTTTCGATGATCCTCGGGACGCTCCACGCCCGCTTCCGGGACATGGAGGCGATCTGGGAGCTCGTGACCCGGATCTTCTTCTACGCGTCCGCCATCTTCTTTCCAGTCCAGCTGCTGCCCGCCTGGGCTGAGCGGCTGACGCTGGTCATCCCCTTCGGGCAGGTAATGCAGGATGTCCGCGCCCTCGTCCTCCCCCCGCACGACGCGCTCACGGCGGCCGACCTTCTCGGTGGGCCGATCGGCTATGTGTGGCCACTGGCTATCACCGCGGGGCTCTTTCTGATCGCCATAGCCTTCTTTCGGCGACAGCAGCCCTGGTTTGCGGAGCGCCTGTGACCGCGTCCCAGGGCAGCGACAGCCCCGTCCGCGAGGACAGCACCGCTCACGGGGGGAGCGCCCGTCCCGAGGACGGCACCCCTCGCGAGGACAGCGCCGCTCCCGGGGCCAGCACCGTTCCGGGCCACAGCGGCGTCCCGGGCGAGACCTCCTTTTTCGCCGACAACGTCTTTCCCGAAGACAGCCCCGTGGCGATCCGGGCCGTCGGGCTGTCAAAGAGCTATCGCCTACCGCACGAGCGGCGCACGACCCTTCGCGACTACGTGGTCCACCCGTTTCGCCGCACCCTCTACGAGGAGCAGAGGGCCTTGGTGGACGTCAGCCTCTCGATACCCCGGGGCGAGTTCTTCGGCGTCATCGGTCCGAACGGAAGCGGCAAGAGCACGTTGCTCAAGCTGCTCGCCGGCATCTACCGCCCCGATGCGGGCACGGTGGAGGTCAACGGCAAGCTGTCCCCGTTCATCGAGCTCGGCGTCGGCTTCAACGATGAGCTCAACGCGCGGGACAACGTGCGCATCAACGCGACGCTGCTGGGGCTGTCACCCCGGGAGCTGGACGAGCGGTTCGACGAGATCATCGAGTTCGCCGAGCTGGAGCGGTTCGTGGACCGCAAGCTCAAAAACTACTCCTCCGGCATGCGGATCCGGCTCGCTTACTCGATCGCCATCCAGGTGCCCTTCGACATTCTCCTGCTCGACGAGGTGCTGGCAGTCGGAGACCAGAACTTCCAGGAGAAGTGCTTCGCCACCTTCGAAGCCATGCGCGAGAGCGGGAAGACGGTCGTCTTCGTAACCCATGACCTCGCGTCGGTTCGCCGCTTCTGTCACCGCAGCCTGCTCCTTCGTGAGGGTGTGGTGCAGGCGATCGGTCCCTCGGACGAGGTGGCCGGTGACTATGTCGAGCAGGAAAGGATCCGCGCCGCCAAAACCGCATTCTCGACCAGCGGCAAGCTGCCGGGGGCCGAGCATCTCGACTTGGATCCTGCCGCCGAGAAGATCCTCGAGCACGAGCGGGAGCTTGAGCTGCGAAAGTTGATGACCAAGGTTCTCACCCGGCGTCACTACGACGAGCTGCCCGTCCCGCCGCCTCACCTTCGGAATGGCACGGGGGCTCCGGAGTCAGAGCCCGACTTTCTGACGTGGGGTTTGGTCGACGCGGACTTCGTACTGGAGATGATCGGCAAGTCGCCGTCAAAGCCCGTGCTCGAATGGGGATGCCGCGGCGGACGAGTTGTCCGATGGCTGTCCTGCTATCCGGAGTGGCAGAGGAACTACTACGGCTGCGACCACGAGGAGGAGGCCATCAGCTGGCTTTCCTCACAACGACCACTTCGGCTGGAGGTATGCGCAGATGAGCCCCCCCTGCCCTACGACGACGGTATCTTCGGAGGGGTCTTCTCCCTCGAGATGTTGCGGCGAGTCCACCCGCGGTCGCACCGTCCGTGGTTTGTGGAGCTTCATCGGCTGCTGGCACCGGGCGGCTTGGTCTACATCACCACCAACGGCCCCACGCTGGCCGAGATAGAGGACAAAGAGGCGGCGGAGGCGCTGCGTGACCGCGGGTACGCGTCGGTCACCGACGAGGCGGGGCGTACGCACGCCTTCGTAGCGGAGGACTATGTGAGAAGGACGGTGGAAGGGCTCTTCTCCGTCGACGCCAGCAACCCCGCCGGCCACCTCGGAAGAGACGCCTATCTCCTGCGCCGCCTCCGGTAGCTATCCGTCGGCCAGCGGGACGCCTCGAAGTGGCTGCTCGTAGGAGAGCAGTTCAAACTCTCGCGTGGGAACCTTCGTCGCCTGCACCATGCAGCGTTCGGGGCGCTTGCGAGGCCAGGGGCGGAGGAGTCGGGGCTCGAAGCCGGAGGAGGCGCACCAGTCAAGCAGCGCGGCGATCGTCGGGGCAAACCAGTTGCTGCCGTCGCCCTTGAGCTCTCCGCGCCGGTAGAAGCGGACGAGGGCTCTCTTCTGCGAGCGGTCGAGCTCATGGTCGGCTACGGCCGTCTCGATCAGCGTAAGGCCGCCCTCCGCGCTGACCGCCCAGAGATTGTCGAGGGCGAGCAAGGGGTGGCGCAGGTGGTAGAGCACTCCGAAGAAGAGGATGAAGTCAAACTCCGCATCATCGAGGATCCCTGACAGGTTGTAAACGCTGGCTTGGACATACTCCACCTTCGAGCCGAGAAAGTCCCTGAGAGAGGCAAAGCCAAACCAGTCGGGTGGATAGATGTCCACTCCTACCACCCTCGCGGCGCCGCGCCGCTCGACCTCGAACGCCGAAGCCCCGTTCGCCGTCCCCACGTCGAGGACGGCCTTGCCGGAAAGGTCTCGGGGGATCTCCGCCATCTTCAGCAGTTCGGCGGTATCGCTTGTGCCCGGCGTCCAGACTCCCGGTGCGAGCTCGAAGCGCTGGTGCCAGACGAAGGTCGAGCGGCGCAGATACTCGGTCGCCTCCTCCGGGGACGGCCTGCCCTTGACGGGCCGATGACGTCGTGAGGGAGTGGGGTTGCCCAGCTTGTCTTCTCCGAGGAGGTCCAGTCCCGACGCCCGTGGTCCGTGAGACCCGTGGGGCCCTTCTAGGCAGTGGCTGCGTCGCGCATGAGCAGGATCTCCTGATGCAGACGCTCAGCCATCTTTACGTAGGGACGGCCGGGGACCTGCCAGCGGGAAGCATTCGCCCCTCCCTGGCCGTCAAGCTCTCCCCACGACGGCAGGACCGACACCTTGTCGGAGTCCTCGGTGCCCGCGTCGAGGCGCGCCAACTTGGCATCGAGGTGCGAGCGCACGAAGAACCGTCGGGACAGCCGGATCGCCTCGCGTGCCATCAGGATGCCGTACCGGTCGGCCTGGTCGGGGTCTAGTCCCCCGTCTTCGCCGACGAAAGGGGGCACGCGGCGAGAGTACATCTCCTGCACCGCTCCGTAAAACCCGCGGGGCTCGATGTCGGGTCGCTCGCGAGCACACCACGCGTACAGGTCCGTAAGCCTGACGTCGCGCGCCAGGACGATGCTAGAGCGCCGTCGCAGAAGATCGAGCGCCCCCGCATACAGGTGCGTGTTGCCGAGCCAGAGGAGCACGGCGTCGTAGCCTCCTCGCACTTCTTCCACCGTCTCGAACATGGCGAGGCGGTAAGCCTCGAGTCCGCTGACCTCCCCCGAGGCCTGATAGAAGAAGGGATCCACCTGGAAATGCCGCCGCAAGGCGCCGAGCAGGCCATAGACCTCTTCGCTTTCCTGAGAGGCCTGGGCCAGGAGGGGGGCGACGTAGCCAATCCGTTGCCTTCGGCGGCCACGTCGTGGCTTCCCCAGAAGATCCTCGTAGACCGCTGCGGTGGTGTCGGCGACCTTTCGCCAGGTGTGTCGCTCGGGGAGCCTCGACTGCCTGAGCCGTGCGAGAAGCGCATCGTCGGTCAACGACCGCTCGAGCGCTGCGCGGATGGAGTTCGGGTTGGCCGCGTCGAAGAGAGCATCCTCTTCCTCGATCAGCTCGACGAGCGAGGAGTTCCGACCCGCGATGGCGGGCGCTCCGCAGGCCATGGCCTCCAGCACGGGAAGGCCGAACCCCTCGTAGAGCGAGGGAAAGACGAAGAGCTCGCACGCCTGGTACAGGAGGACGAGCTCGTCCTCGGGGACAAAGCCGAGGAGGACCACCCGGTGCGAGATGCCGAGCTCCTCGAGGCGCTCCCGGAAGGGGTTGCTCCCCTCATCTGCGGACAGGCGCCCGACGATCACGAGCTGGTGCCGGGCCTTGAGGTCCTCAGGGAGCCCGGCGTAGGCGGTCAGAAGACCGTCCATGTTCTTGCGGTAATCGGCACCTCCCGTGTAAAGGATGTAGCCCGCGCCGACCGAGGGCCTGCGCTCCTCCACGGCTCGCAGAGCGCTTGCTGGCTCAGTCGGGGGCTGGAAGTGCTCGGACACCCCGGCGCCCGCGACGACGACCCGCTCTCGGCGGAGGCCCAGGAGGTCGACCGCGTCCCGCGCCGACGCCTCCGAGATGGTGATCACGCGGTCGGCGATCCTGAAGAGGTTCAGCCGTGATGAGTAGGCGCGCTGGATTGCGGGGTCGGGCATGTAGAACTCCGGCCACCGAGCCGGTATCAAGTCGAGGAGCGTCACGGCAAGGCGCATGTCGCGGAACTGCGCCGGCCAGATTCGCTGCAGCCGGCTTCCCTCCAGTGGGGACGCCACGTGGAAGACGCCGTCCGGCGCGGCGGCGACCTCGTGCTGGAAGGCGAGCCGACCGCTTGCCGATAGGCCCTCGACGACCCGCCTCGGCACCGGTAGATCCGGGCTGAGCAGGAACCGGAAGACCCTTCCGGGATGCCACCGCTCCATGGCCCGTGCCAGCTCGAAGGTGTAACGGCCGATGCCCCGCTCCGCGGATAGCAAGGGGTTCTGGACCGCCTGGACATCGAGCAGGACGGACATCCGGGCGACGTTTGCGTCAGGACTCTCGCCGGGCCGTCACCAGGGCGACGGCTTCTTCTTCACCCTCCCCGCCGTCGGGAGGGTGGTCGGCGGCCACCCACGTGACCGGGTCGCGATGCGCGACAAAGGTTCGGTCCTCGACCAGCCACCCCCCGAGCAGTTCCTCGAGCCCCGCCGCGTCATAGCGGCGCGACTGCTCGTCGACCTTGGCGGGACCGTAGGGGACGGTCAGGACCAACAGACCCCCCGGCTTGGTCAGCTCCCGGATCCTTCGCATCGCCGCGAGGTCCGCACGGCCGTCCTCGCCCGGCTGCTCGTACGCCGCCAGGCCGATGTGCTCTATGGTCGACACGCACATGACGGCGTCGAAAGGTGCCTCTTCTAGCTCGTCGATCTGACCGACAACCACATGAAGCAGAGGGTGCGTGAGAGGGTTGGGACGCGGATCAACGGCAGTCACCTGGTAGCCCAGCGAGGCCAGCGAGAGGCACAACGTGCTCTCGGTGGCTCCCACGTCGAGGACCCTGGCACCCGGTCCGACTCCTGCCAGCGCGCGGAAGGCATAAGGCACCTCACATATGCGCTCGTTGACGTGCGCCAGAAAGACGTGCCGCGGTGCGTACATCACAAGCACCGGAGGGTTGAACCAAAGGTGCGCCTGGGCTGCGAAGCCGGTGTGACTTGCAGCGTAGTTGAGGATCCGTGCGAGGCTGTCGTCGATGTCCTCGACCGTCCCGCTCGTGGCTCGATCGAGCCACTCCTCGCGGATCTCGGGGAAGCCGAGGGTCAACCTTGCCAGTGCCCGCTCCGCTTCTTCGGCACGCCCCAAAAGCTCATGAAGCGCACGGCCCGTAAGTTCAAGCGCCTCGGTCCGGGTGGCCACTTCGGCGGCGATCAGGTTCTGCAGCGCGGCGAACCTCGGGTCGAAAAAGCGCCGAGCCGGCCACATGGCCTTCCGCAGGAGGGCGTTGAGTATCCTCTTCATGATAAGTCCACTCGAGCGGTGGTGCGGCCGGGAGCGTCCCTCGCATGGGAATAGCCGGAGGGGTCCTCCGAATCGCCACATTGCTGCCGGGGGCCGTGCCATTGTACATAAGCTGAACTATCTGGGTGCCGGGCACGTCCGAGGTGGGGCGACTCGGTCGCAGGCGAAGGACCTGGTCTTAAAGGAAGGTGTACTCCCGATAGGATGACTCGCTCCACTTTGGTAGGCCTCCTCGGCCCGATCGGGGGAATGTGTCCGACCGGCTAGGCTACAACAAGCTCTGTAACGTCGAGGATTTTCGTAGTCCCGCGCTCCTCTCGTCCATTCGCAGCGTTTACGGGACCAAGACCCTCGAGGACCCGGACTTTCCCAAGGGCCATGAACACCGCAAGCTCTGGGAAGTCGCCATGGCGGCCAAGACGCTCTCCGACCTCGGCGCCCTCGACGAGGACGCGGAGATCCTCGGCGTGGGCGCTGGTGACGAGCCCACGATCTTCTGGCTTACGACGAAGGCCCGCCGGGTTTTCGCCACGGATCTCTACCTGGAGCCGGGTATATGGGCCGACACCGCGGCTCCTTCGATGCTGACGGATCCGGGGCGGCACAGCGAGGGCCCGTGGAATCCGCGGCGCCTTGTCGTCCAGCACATGAACGCCCTCGACCTACGGTACGAGGACGAGTCGTTTGCCGGCGTCTTCTCCTCGAGCTCGATCGAGCACTTCGGACAGCTCGAGGACGTTTACCGCGCCGCCCAGGAGATGTGCAGGGTCCTTCGTCCAGGAGGGATAGCAACTCTCTCGACCGAGTTCCGGCTCAACGGCCCGGGCGCAGGCCTTCCAGGTACGCTCCTTTTCGACGCGGTCCAGCTCCACGACGCCATCATCGCCGCTGGGGACTGGTCGCTTGTAGGTCCTCTCGATCTGTTCAGCTCTCCCGCGTCGAGGGCATCCCCGGTAATTTGGTCCGAGGCCATCGCGGGCATCGATAGGTTTCCCCACGTCGTTCTATGTGAGGGAGAGCATCTGTGGACGAGCGTGCACCTGGCGCTGCGGAGAGGGGCCTGAGGGGCCACACTGGCGAGGCGAGACCGCTGTCGGGGTGCTACGCCCGAAGCCCATCCCCGAAGGATCAGCCGAACTCCATCCCTGCGAGGAGGGCTTCCGAAGAGGACCCGGTGGGGCACACGACCACATCGCAGTACACGTTGTCATCGGCCCAGGCAATCGCCTCGTCGGGGTCTTCGGTCCTCCCGACGAGTTGGCCAGCCGGGTTCAAGCAGGCAAATCGCCGGTAGCCCTGACCTTGCAACCAAGTTAGGCCATCCACTGCCGCTGTAGGCGCCAGCTCCGCCAGGCAGTAGGGCGCGAGCTCAAAGTGCAGGACCGGCCGATCGCGAGCCAGCCTGGCCTCCGCACCTCGTAGCACCTCGAAGTCCAAGCCGTCGGTATCGACCTTTATGAAATGCACCGGCGAACGATCGCGGAAAAGCTCGTCGAGGGTCGTTACGTCCACCACCTCCGGTCCGAGGGGCTTCAGTCCGGGGAGGCTCTCGCTAACCGTCGAGGCGGTCGTGTTGTATTTGTGCAGCCGCACCGAGCCCGGTGAGCTCCCTACGGCCACGGGCAGGACCTCGACTTCCCCGAACCCTGCAAGCTCCAGGTTGCGGCTGAGGAAGGGGCGGAAGCGAGCGGAGGGCTCGATGGCCACCACGCGAGCGCGCGGCTTGGCCGCGAGAATTTGGAGCAGGCTGGCGCCGATGTTGCTGCCGACCTCGCAGATCGTCGGCTCCTCCTGGGGTACGAGGCCTGAGACGATCGTGCGCAGGACGGCGTCCCACTCGCGGCCACCGTCTATGGCCTCGCCGATCGTGCTGTCGTACGGGTATACGAAGGGACGCCCGAGGTAGCGGGTCTCCCGGGACGGCACCGAGCCAAGCTCCATGCCGGCTACTACCTCGGAGAGCTTCGAATCGAGTGCGTCCAGCTGCTGGGTGACTTCTCGAAGGGTCGCCAGAAGCGGGGCGTTGCGCTGGCCGAGAAGGTGGCTTAAGCCCCGCCGACCCAAACGCCGCGGCAGCCCCGCCACAGCTCCAAGGGTCGACGACGCCTTGGCGGCGACTTCGGGCAGCGCGCGGCGGGCGCGGGCTTGGAGCCTTCCCTGCAGGGTCCTGTCCGGGCGACCGCCGTCTCGGAAGTCGGCGTCTCCCTCCGGACCGGCCGAGGGCAGGGGCGGGGACGGGGATGGGGAAGTACTTCGGGGGGGCGAGGGCCTTGCAGCGCCATGGCCATCTCGGCCACCGGTCTTCTGGAGAGCCATGATGACCGACGTGAATACCACCGGGCCGCTCTGGAGGACGACGTAAGGAAGGAGCCGGTCTCTGTAGCCAGCGCTCCACCCGGGATTGTCGAGCATGCGGTCGCAGCGCGCGAAGGCCCATAGCTCATCTATCTCATCGAGGAAAGCGTCCATGTTAACCGGGTTATGCAGGAGCGAGGGAGAGATCGTCAGGTCGATGTCCTCCACGAGCTCCAAGCCGGTGGGGTAAACGAGCCACTCATGTAGCTCCGCGGGCAAGAAGAACTCCTCATGCGGCACCTCATTTAGGATCACCTCCGTGGTGATGAGCGCCGTCCCGCCGGGGCGAAGGACCCGCGAGATCTCCTGCATAGAGCGGGAAGCGGCCTGATGGCCGCCAAAGTGCTCGATGGATGAGAAGGAGAACGCCATGTCGAAGGAGCTGTCCGGGTAGCGGAGATCGCGACCGTCCATGTACTTGACCACGAGATGGTCTTCGCGGTACGGAAAGGGGGCAAACCGCGCAGGATCGGTCAGCATCTCGGCAGAGCCCTCCCCCTCCGCAAAGGGACCGTCGCCGTAGATATCGGTCGCATGGACCTCCCGTACACGGTTCGCGAAATAGAACAACGGGGCTTCATGCCCCGCGCCGACACCAAGCGCGACCGCGTCCGGTGTGAGAGCGCCGAGGTGGTTCAGGACCCTGACCCCTTGGGCGAACTCCCAAGCCTTCCGATGCTTGCGCTCCTTTGCCCACGAGAGGTTGAGCTCGTCCAGCATGGCCAGGAACTCCGGGTCCTCCCAATCGGGTAGGTCACACACCTTGCAGAGCCGGAGGTTGGTGGTGGGGACGCTCACCCCGGCCACCATAGCGAAAGGCCGTTTGGCAAAAGGGGACAGCTCACCAGCAAGCTTGCGGCCTGCACCGGGCAACCTTCGGTCCCTCAGTACGAGTAGGACTGGTCACTACGGACTTACGAACTTCACACCTGCCACGTGCGCTTCGTACGCAGAGCCGGCGGGGCAGGAGAGGACATCGCAGTAGCCGTGTTGCTCGGCCCAGGCGATTACCTGCGCGGGATCCTCAGTTGTCTCGATCACCTCACCGTTGGGTTGGAAGCAGGTGAGCCGCCGGTACCCAGTGCCTTGTAGCCAGCCCAGGCCCTCGACCGGTACGTATGAGCGGAATTCGTCGAGCGTGTACGGCACGAGCTCGAAGTGCACTACCGGACCATCGCGGGCCAGTGTGCCCTCCGCCCCCCGTAGTACCCCGAAGTCGAGGCCGTCTGCATCGATCTTGATGAGGCTTACGGGCCCACGATGCCTGAAGACATCGTCGAGGGTCGTTACCTCCACTAACTCCCGGCCGAGAGGCTCCACGCCCAAGTGCGCGACATTAGCCACCGAAGCAGTGGTGTTGTACTTGTAGAGCCACATCGATCCTCGTTTGCTTCCAACCGCCTGCGGGATGACCTCGACCTCGCTGGCTCCTGCCAACTCGAGGTTGCGTTGCAGGAACGGACGGAAGCGGCCACACGGCTCGAAGGCCACCACCCGGGCGCGCGGCTTACCCTTGAGGATCTGTCGCAGGCTGGCGCCGATGTTGCTGCCCACCTCGCAGATCGTCGGCTCCTCGTCCGGGAGGAGCTCCGAGGCGATGGTGCGCAGGACGGCGTCCCACTCCCGCCCACTGTCTATGGTCTCGCCGATCGAGCTGTCGTACGGGTACACGAAGGGGTGCCCTAGGTAGTGCGTCTCCCGGGCCGGCACGGAGCCCACGTCCATGCCGGCTACTACCTCGGACAGCCTCTCGTCTAGCGCATCGGCCTTTTCTCGCACCTCGAGAACCGCGCCGGCCAAGGCGTCGTCGAGCTCTCGCTGTACAACCCTAACCGGCCGCAAGACCGGTCGTGCCAACCGGCGCGCGACCCTGCCGGCGCGTCCCCGCCGGAACGGCCCTTCGGCGGGCAGGCCTTTGGCTAACCCCCGTCGGGCCGCAGCCTGTTTCCCATCGGACCCGACTTCATCGACCTCTTTGGCAAGGCTCATGCGGCGGGACCTGCCGCCGCGGTCGCCGCAAGGCGCGACCGCCACTCACCGAAAGCTCGGAGTCCTGTGGCAGTGATCGGTGAAGACAGTCCTGGACGCCGCAAGGGGCTTCATATTGCCACTCTCGGCGATCGGGTGCCCCCCGGTGAGCTGCCCGTACCGCCCTCAAAGGCCCTGCAGGGGCCTACCGCGACTCCCGGCTAGCGACCGCTGAGGGCTTCCCCCGCTGAGGACGCGACCACTTGGGACTCCGCCCGCGAGCTCGAGTCCCGTAGCACCCGGATCTCGGAGAGCCTGGCGGCGATGAAGCCCGCCGTGCGGTCGAGCGAGAATCGCGAGAGGACGTCGCGCCGGGCAAGCTCGCCCCGGCTCCTCGCCTCATCCTGTCGCTCGTACACCCCACGCATGAGCTCGGCCCCCTTGTCGAGGTCGGGGTCTGCCCACTCGACCCCCGCGGGGTAGGGGTCGCAGCCGCTCGGGACCCGCGTAAGCCGGTACGGGACGAGATAGCTGTTCTCCTCTGTCATAAACTCGAGGTTGCCCGCATAGGCGGTGGCAATCACCGGCTTGCCATGGGTCATGGCCTCCGCCATGGTCAAACCGTAGCCCTCGCTGCGGTGCAGCGACACGTAACAGTCGCAAGCCGCGGTCAGCGCCTCATTCTCCTCGGCCGGCATGTACCCGTCGAGGATCCGGATGTCCTCCCGCCCCCCGGCGGCCAAGCGGAGGCGCTCGAGCGACGAGGGGTCCAGATCCCCGTTGATGCTCTTCACCACCAGGACGGGCCCCTCGTGCGGGCGGAACGCGCGCTTGAAGGCCTCGACCACTCCGAGGGGGTTCTTTCGCTCGAAGACGCTCAGGAAGTCGAAGCTGAAGAGGAACAAAAACCCCTCCGGCAACCCTAGGTCCGCCCGCGACGGGGTCGGGGGAGAGGGCTCCTCGAGCGGCAGGGGAACGACGTTCACGGGCTTGGAGGTCGCGGCCGAGATCGCGCCCTGGACGAATTCGCTGCCGACCCATACCTCGTCGACGAGCTCGAGCGCGGGATGGGAGCTAGCCGGAAAGTGTGCGAGCTCCCAAAACCACACTCCTACGGAGTAGCGGTTCGAAAAGAAGTCCCTTCCCACGTCGTTTCTGAAGACCTCGAGCTGGTCAGCGTTTACGCAGATGATGTTGGTGTCGTAAGGGACCGACTGCGCCTGCCTCACCTCGAAGGGATGCTCCTGGCGGCTGACCGTGCGGCCGTAGGCGATGGTCGCCACGTCGATGCCGGCCCGCTCGACGCCACCGATCAGCTTGCGGGCAACCTCGGCGATGCCGAGCTCGGCCCGGAAGTAGCCGACTACGTTGACTCCCGGGGCCGGGTCCGCCGCCACTTCCAGCGAGTACTCCTGCTTCCAGTAAGAGTCATCCGCGCTCATCATCGCCCGGGTGACAGGGGACGAGGACATGACCCGAAGGGCCCGGCGACCGGCCTGCCGTACGACTCTCGACCGGGCGAGGGCCGGGTGTGCGCGCACAAACCTTCGTGCGGTGGCCTCCGCCCTCGCGCGGAGGCTCGGCGCTGGAGACGTTGCAGTCCGTGTTGGAGGCGTTGCACTCGGCCCCTCCCCGCCGCCGGGTAGAAGCTCCGCGGGGATCTCCTCCTCGATCCGGCCGAACCTGGCAACCCAGTCGAGGTAGCGCGCCGCGTCGGACCCCTCGATGTCGGGAAAGGTGACCTGGAGGTTCTGGCGCTCGAGGTAGAGGGCGTACAGGTAGCGGGAGATGGCCGCGCCGGAATTGCGTCCCCTGACCGGCTCTCGCAGCCAATCGAGAAGCGCACCTTCGGAAACAGGATCGAACGGGGCCGGGGGGTTCGGCCCCCTGCCCTGCTCGGCCCGGACGAGCGCCTCGCGAAAGAGCCGGCGCATGCGCCGGTCGATCCTTACCCCGCTCGGGAGCCTGCCGAAGACGTACGGCGTACTGGGGCCTTCCCGGTCCATGTGCTGCTCGAGCCTGCGGGCGTAGTCGCGGTACAGGCCCTGGAGCTCCGGTGCCCGACGGAGGGAGATCCGCGGCCGGTGCCCCATGTGGCTGCTCATCAGCCCAGGCTTTGCGGCGCTGTAGCCGCTGAAGTGAAAGAAGCGAAGGGGTCGACCGTTCACTTCGACTCCCGCCTGCGTCGACTCCACCCGCCTGGTATGGAGGTTCCAGTAGGCGACGTTGCACCCGGGGTCGCGCAGGACCTCGTGCTCGAACAGGGCCGGGACCATGTCGATCCAGCGCTGATCGACGAAGAGGCCGCGCTCGATGGCGACCAGGCACTCCCGCGAAAGCCGCTCGGACCACCAGTCGAGGAAGGGGACGGCCCGCTCGCCAACGGCGATGAAACCGAGGTTGTAGACGCCCGCGTGAAGGATCATCCGGTCGTCGGGAAGGCGGCCGTCTCGAGGGAGCGGCTCGGTGGTGTGCGGAGTGAGCACGATGGAGCTTTGGCGCGCAGCAAGTGAGATGTCATCGAGGGGCGTAAAGACCTGGATGTCGGGGTCGAAGTAGGCGACGTCAGGGCTTCCCGTGGCGAGCAGCCTCTTCAGGAACCAGGGCTTGACGGCGGTGGCGAACTCCTTGAGGTCGTAGATCATCGCCATGCGGTGAACCTCGGCGCGAGCTATCCCGATGTCATGGGGTCCGAGTACCTCAAACGGCTCTTCGATCGGGCTCGCCTCTGTGTGATCGATGACGAGCGTTGTAAAACGGCCCTCGGGGTGATACTCCAGAAACGACTCGGCGAGGACCCGCGCGTAGGGGAGATAGTTGCGGGCGACGATCGTGCAGGCGTGCAAGCGGGGGAGTTTAGGCCCGAGCCGCCGGG
>JALZBR010000226.1 GCA_030863485.1 Actinomycetota bacterium | reverse complement strand
CCTCACCGGTTGTCGTCTCGTCGACCTTCATCAAGCAACCTCCCTTCTCGATGCTTGAAGCCACGTCACGGGTAGGTCCGAGGGGCTGAAATCCTACTCCCAGGCCGCTTGGGGGAACCTGAGGCCGCGAACACGACCTATGGCGTCAGGCGAGATTCCTTCTTCGCCGATGAACTTACCCCACCACTCGTACTCTTCGCGGGTGAAGCCGGCGATAGCGTTCATTGCTTACCAAATGCAAGCACTCCCGTTCTCGGGAGGAGACATGAGTCAGTAATCCGATCGCCGCTGCGGGTCGGAAGACCTTTGACTAAGATCCAAGAGCCGGGAGCGGTTTCAAAATTCGAAAGGGGGCCACGTTCCGACGACGCTGACGAATGGGACGCGAACTGCGGCTGAGATGTCCCAGTGACGCAAGGGGAGAGCCAAATGTCTATTCCTGAAGATGGGGTGAGGACACCCCCGTTTGCGCTTCAACTAGATATTTCCGAAGCAGCTATCGAACTGCACCGAGCGGCGCTTCGAGAGGCAACCTACCTTGGAAGCGCGAAGAAACCGGCCGACGAGCTCACGGGCCGGGACCTCGAGACTCTGGTCGGTATCAGCGTCAGGCTGGAAGAGGAGCTCGCTTCGGCGAAGAAACAAGCCGACTTCCTTCGCCGAATCTTCGACGACTATCCGGACTGGGTAAACGATCGCGTGCGGGCCGCCCTCGAAAGCGAGCATCTGAATGCTGCCGACTCCGAAAAGGTCCGGCAGGTCCTGAAAGTGGAAGACAATGACTTCGCTGGCCATGGCAAGACTCTCTGCGAGTCGTTCATCCATCAAGTCTCCACGGAACGCCTCGAGCTTCGCGACCAGGCCTTTGCGCTCCGGGACCAGGGCGTACTCGATCCGGAGACCGCCCATAGCACTGGTTGCAAATTGCTCGGCCTGGCGATCCTCGGAGGTCTCGCCACTTGTTTCCCGACCGAGGGTGCCGGCTGCGTGGTAGCACTTGGCGCGACCATTGCCTATGTAGGGTTCGGGTGCTGATCACAAGGATGCCTTGCGAGCCTCGTGGCTTCGTGTGATCGCGCCTTGGTCACTTGGGGCGCTCCTCGCAGAAACGGGCGAGCTGATCGTTTGCGGAACCACTTTCGGGCGTCGGATCGGCATGCCGGTGCACGACTTTCCACCCGCCGTTTTCTCGCCGGAAGATCGTTGTAACCCGTAGCTCATATGCCTGCGACGGTGCGCCACCGACCGACGCGGTGGTGTGCTCGATTCCGGCGATGTATGCGAGGTCGCCGCTAGCGCCTGCCGCGATCACTTCATACTCAAACGACGAGCAGTTAGAGAATCGTGACGCCAGCCGCTCGAACGCTGGTTCAATCTCGCGCCACCCGGTCTTCGTCATGACAGCGCCGAAAACGGTGACAGGCTCATTCCGAGTCCAAATTGCCATGCGGGGGGCGACGTCCCCATTGTGAAACGTGGTGTCCGCTTCCAGTAGAGCCGGCAGCACCTGGTCCAAGAAATCGTCCACCTCAGCCATAAACCCCTCCCTTCCCGGCAGCTCGGCAAGTTTCTTCGATGGTTCCGGGGCGCGGCAACCACGGGTGAGGGTTGTCCGCCGTCGGGGAGAGACACGAGCCGCGAGAGCATCGACGACCCTTCGGTCAGGAAGCTTCTTCCCGATGCGTTTCCTGCAAAAGGCGTCGAGCGGCAATGCGGTCGTAGTTGATCCACATCATCGCGATGACGTCGAGAATGTCCTCGTCGTCGCGAATATGTCGAGCCACCGGGCCAGGCGCGCCAGGAAAGGCAGGGTGGTCCACGACTGGCCCCTCGTCCCTCAACCTCAGTCCGATTTCCTTTGGAAACGAGAAGTGGGCCGCAACATTTCCGTGCAGATGCCCGAGCTCGCGCGCGTTGACCTGGAAGCCGAACTCCCCGCGGGGTCCGTTACCCGCCTCCACGGCGGGCCACGATGTGACTTCCTCGGTTATGCGCCGGGCCGCATCAATTACCTCCTGCATGGCGTACTCCGCCCGGATGCCGGTAACGTTTAGTCGGGGAGCAGGGGCACAGTAAGGTCGGGTCTTCGGCCGAGGAGCACGGCCCTGATGACGGTTGCGGATCCAAACCGGTCCCGAACCCTGTCGACGGCGTTGTCGATCGCCTGCTCGCCCGAACTTTCGAACGGCAGCACGAGCTGAATGATCGAGTCCTCGTCGAGGTTCGTGAGCGTCACTCCGATGAGAGTGATCCCACGGCTTTGGATGATCGGCAGGGCGGTCGCCAAGAGCATTCTCGCTGCACCTAGGATCGTCCGAGTCTCTGCTGTCGCCTCCGCCAATGTATGCGACCGAGTGGCGCGCGCGAAGTCGTCAAAGCGGAGCCGAAGTACGACCGTGCGGCTCACACGGTTCGCTGCCCGCAACCGGCGGGCGAGGCGGTCGACCAGGGCGACGAGGTCGGCGTCGAGCGCTTCGAGCGACCTAGGTTTACGCCCGAGCGCCCTCTGGGCCCCCATCGAGCGGCGACGCGGGCGCACCTTGACCGGGCGCGGATCGCGATTGTGCGAGAGGGCGTGAATATGGCGACCCGCGGCCTGGCCGAGGATCTTGACCGATGCCGCCTCGCCCAGTTGAGCGACCTGTTCCACCGTCGTGATGCCGCGCTCCCGCAGTCCGGCTGCCGTGGCCGGCCCGACGCCCCATAGGCGTTCGACCGGGAGGGGATACAGGAAGTCAAGCTCGCTGCCGGGTGGCACCACGAGCAGACCGTCGGGCTTGGCCACGCCGCTCGCCACCTTGGCGAGGAACTTCGTCCTCGCCACTCCAACCGTCACCGGAAGGCCGACCTTCTCGCGGACGTCTCTGCGCAACCGCGCGGCAATCTCTGGGGGGGTGCCCGCGATCCGTCTCAGTCCTCCCACGTCGAGGAACGCCTCATCGATCGACAGACCCTCGACGAAGGGGGTGGTCTGATCGAACACGTCGAACAGCGCCTTGCTTGCTTTGCTGTAGGCATCCATCCGGGGCGGAACCACGACCGCTTGCGGACACAGCCGGCGGGCGACTGCGCCGCTCATTGCCGTGCGGACGCCGTATGCCTTTGCCTCGTAGCTGGCGGCCAGCACAACGCCGGCTGCCACGATCACCGGCCGCCCGCGCAGCTCTGGGTTGTCCCGCTGCTCGACCGAGGCGTAAAAGGAGTCCACGTCGGCATGCAGGATCGTCGCGTCGTTGTGCATCGAACATATGTTCGCACACGAGCGGTCTCGCCTACTAGCCTCTGCGTCTATGAACGCGGCGCGACCGCTAAGCGACGACAGCAGTTAAGAATTTGCGCCTGACGCGAATTCGACCTGCCGATCGAGGTCTCGAAGCTGGGTTCGCGAGGATGAAAGGATCGTCGTTACTTCGTGAGACGCGACGGTTGAGGAGGAAGGCGTGAGGGCAATCATCCAAGACACTTACGGCCCACCAGACCTCCTGGAACTCAAAGACGTGGACGACCGTCCCGTTAAAGAGGATGAAGTGCTGGTACGCGTTCACGCGGCTGCGGTCCATCCAGGTGATGTTCTGATCATGAGAGGCATCCCGTACATCCTTCGTCTTCTCGGATTCGGCCTGCGCAGACCAAAGAAAAAGATTCCGGGATTTGCAGTGGCAGGACATGTGGAGACGGTCGGTGGAGACGTGAGTCAGTTACAACCTCGTGATGAGGTATTCGGCGTCTGCAAAGGTGCCCTTGCCGAATACGTGTCCGTATCCGAAGACAAGTTGGCGGTGAAGCCGGCCAACCTAACGTTCGAGCAAGCCGCCGCGGTGCCGATCTCTGGACTCGTCGCCCTGCGGGCTCTTCGCGATCACGGGAAGGTTCAGCCGGGGTAAAAGGTGTTGATCAACGGGGCGTCGGGAGGGGTGGGGACGTTCGCCGTTCAGATCGCCAAATCACTGGGAGCGGAAGTAACGGGTGTCTGCAGTACAAGAAACGTCGACATGGTTCGATCGATCGGCGCAGATCACGTCATCGACTACACGCAGGAAGACTTCACGCAAACCGGGCAGCGCTTCGACTTCACCTTGGGCAACGTGGCTAATCACTCCTTGTCGGAATTGAGACGCGCCCTCGCACCAAGAGGAACGCTTGTACCGAACAATGGGACGGCGGGTGGTCGTTGGTTTGGAACTTTGGGTCGCACTATCAAGGCACGCGTGATGTCCCCCTTCTTGCACCAGAAGCTGCGCCCCTTCATTTCGAGGGAAAGCAACGGTGACCTGGCTGTTCTTACGGAACTCGTAGAAGCGGGCAAGGTCACACCCGTCATCGGTAGGACTTACACGCTGAGCGACGCCCGTGACGCTATGCGGTACCTAGAGACCGGACATGCTCAAGGAAAGGTCATCATCACCGTTTGAGTTTGAGGCGCCGAGGAGAACCGCGGGGGCGACACCTCCTGCCCGCTATACAAGCCCCCTGGGGCGCTGGGGGGAGGACCTCGTGAAACGAAGCGTTCGAGCTTGCTCAACCCGAGGCGGAGGGGACAGGTCGAGCGGACACCCCGGGTAAGCGACAATGACGGCCTGAGGGGGAGCGTTAGCAGCTTCGTCCTCGGCGACGGCAGTTGTGAGAGCTTTGTCAGGTCTGGGTCTGGAAGGAGGTTTCTTATGCTCTGGTATTGCCGCTTCAAGTGGTATCCCGGAACGAAGGTAGACCAGGTACGGCGTCGCGTCCTCGAGCAGCACGAGGCAGGAACCAATCACCCCGAGAACATCCGAGGCTGGTACAACCTGGTGGGTGGAGGAGCGGGCTTCATGCTCGTCGAGACCGACGACGTTGGCGAGCTGACCGCGATGCTGGAGCCGTACATGGACCTCGTGAGCTGGAATGTGCATGCGATCTACGAACTCGATTACGAGGACACAATCGAGGCTGTAAAGAAGCAGATTCAAGCGAGTAGCTAGCGCATTGGCGACCTCGACGTGATCCACGATCGCCTCGAGGTGGTAGGGCCGAGGAGGAGTTCGCCAGGTACCTCCGACGTAGACGAGATCAACCCCAGGAGTCTAGAAGGGCGGTCGAAGACCACCTCTCGCCCGGGCTCACGCCGCGGAGGTATTTGGGACTGACCACGAGAACGTATTGAGAGCTTTCGAAGCCTAGCTGTTGACCTCGAAGACGGCCTGGATGATTTGCCGCCGCCTCTCGGCTACATCCGCAAGGAACGCCGGAGCTTCCTCGAATGGAACAACGTCGGTGATGATGTGCTTGCGGATAG
>JALZBR010000287.1 GCA_030863485.1 Actinomycetota bacterium | reverse complement strand
TCACCGAGTACGAGACATCGTGGGCGCGCGGTATGGGACTCCTCGACGATTAACAAACCTCACGACCAAGCCCGGCTCCTGAGTCGTCCAAGGTGTGACGCGGACCGGTCTCTTCGGTCTCACGGACGCTCGCTTAGATGAGGATCTATCGCTACCGGGAGGTGCTCCAGCCCGGGATGGCCGTGGGGTCCCGTGCCGCTCGCCTAGCCGTCGCCGTGGCCGACGGGCCCGTCGTCCGCCTCGACGAGGTCCTCGAGCGCTCCGATCGGTCCGGGGAGGTCCCACCGTCTGTGTCGACCTCGCTGGCGGAGTTCGTGGAGGCCGGGCCGGAGCTCTGGTCCTTTGCCCATCAAATCGTAGAGGGAGCCGGTTCGGACCCAGAGTTGTCCGTCGACTTGGGCGATCCAAGGATCGAGTTGCTCTCTCCGCTGGATCGGTGCGCCTCGTTGCGCGATTTCCTCGCCTTCGAGGACCACGTGCAGAACGGCGCGCGGAGACGCGGCGGCGAGGTCCCCGACTACTGGTACGAGGCCCCCGTCTACTACAAGGGCAATCACCGTCAGTGGGTCGACCCCGAGGCACAGTGTCCCTGGCCCCCGTACACAGATTTCTTCGACTTCGAGCTGGAGCTGGCGATGATCGTCGGTCGACCCGGTAGTGACATCCCGAAGGAGACGGCGGCCGAGCACATCTTCGGATTCACGATACTGAACGACTTCTCCGCCCGCGACGTGCAGATGAAAGAGGTCACCGCGTGGCTTGGTCCGGCCAAGGGCAAGGACTTCGCGAACGCGCTCGGGCCCTGCATCGTGACCGCAGACGAGATCGGCACCGAACCGGACCTCGAGATGATCTGCAGGGTGAACGGCGAGGAGTGGGGCCGCGGGCGTTCGGGCTCGAAACACTGGTCGTGGAGCGACATGATCGCCTACGTCTCTATCTCCGAGGACATCTATCCTACCGATGTCTATGGGTCGGGCACCCCCGGCGGTTGTTGCGGGCTCGATCTGGGACGAAAGCTCGAACCGGGCGACCTCGTGGAACTGGAGATCGAGAGGATAGGGACCCTGCGCAACGTCGTAGGTCTTCGACCGTGACCAACGGGGCGGCGACGAGCCCTACGCACCATGGGGAAGACTCGAGCCCTCCGAGGGGTGAGGACGCGGCCCGCGTTGGCGTGGGCTCTGCTTAGGCTGGATGGATCATGACGATGACCGAGGAGGCGTTCCGGGATCTTGTTGCGGACGCGCTCGACTCCCTGCCCGAAGACATAACGGCTCTGATGGAGAACGTCGAGGTAGTCGTCGAGGACGAGCCCCCGGCCGAATCGCTTGCGCGGCTGCCGCGCGGAGGCACGCTGTTGGGCGAGTACCGCGGGTTTCCCCTGACCGCTCGAGGTATGAATTACGAGGGCGCTTTGCCCGACAAGATCTCCATCTTCAAGGGCCCGATCGAGCGCATGGAGCGTACGCCCAACGGCATAAGGGAGCAGGTCCGCCGAACGGTGATGCACGAGATAGGACACCATTTCGGCATGGACGAGGATCGTCTCGAGGAGCTCGGCTGGGGCTAGATTCAGCCCGATGGGTCCGAAAGCCGGATCAGCCGGAGTGGGTGCGTCCGACCAGCCGGTCGTGGAGACTCTCGAGGGCCAGTCCGCCCGTGGCCCACAACGGGAAGTAGTCGAGGCGCACGAGGCCGTCGAGGTGGCGCCTTGCATACGAGTAGTCCCACGGCGCGTGGCCTCGAAGGGCTCTCAGCGCTCTCCCGCTCGCGTACTCGATGGTCATGAAGCCCAGGCCGTAGACCGTGGCGCGTGCTGGTACCGGCATCCCGCGCATCCGATCATGCAGGGGCTCGTACAGCGGCCGAATGAGCGCGTAGATCGGCAACATCCATGGACTCGTCCGCATCCGCACCTTGCGGCCCCGCCCGGCGTCGTGAAGCGCCGAGAAGGCGACCTCGGTCGAGAACCCGATGGCAGTGTAGACAATCGTTCTCCCGATGCCGAGATCAGGCATTCGCGAAGGGTCGCGGATCGGTCGACAGGAGACCGAAGCGGAAGGCGTCATAGAAGCCGTCTGCGCCCCGACACGAGTCCCGTCCGATCCCCTCGCGCTTGAACCCGATCTTCTCTGCAACTCGCACGCTTCCTACATTGTCGACGCCGGCATCGAGTTGCATCCGGTGCAGGCCGACCACGTCGAACCCAAAGGACACGACCGTCGCCCCCGCTTCGGTCATCAAACCTCTACCGGAATACGCACTGTGCATCCAGTAGCCGAGCTCTCCGCGCAGCGTTTGGTGGTCTACGTCGTCGATCCCGATGACCCCTATGGGTCGGCCCTCGAAAAGGATCGCGAACACCCACCCTTGGTTGTCCGCCCATTTCTTCTTACAGATCCTCGCCCACGTGCGGATCTCTTCGAGTGAGGCATCGACCGTCCAACGCAGCCACGGACGCAGCTCGCTCATGGACTCTTGGGCCGAGATCCACATCTCCTCCGAATGTCTCAGATCGTTGGGCTCCAAGCGAAGGCGCTTGGTGGTGAGCACCTCTACGTCGGGGCGGTGCAGCTCGCTCAACGTCGAGCCCCGGGAACGATCTTCGTCGCCCACTGCTCGGCTTCTTGCTCTCCGAGGTCGAAGATCGCCTTGCCACCGCTGAAGATGATCGTGAGTTGACCGGTCGCGGCGGTCGCCGAGGTCACGCTCTTGTACGGGATGGCGAGCTGGAACTCTCCCGCGAAGAGCAGCTCATCGGTCTCCAGGTGAGCGGTTCCAATCGCAGACCGCCCCTTATACCGACACGTGCACTCAGCCTCGGCCCCCATAGTGCGCGCTTGCTCGTCTAGCTCTCTAGAGCGAGGACCGCAGGGTGCTCCAGGAGCTTTACGACGTCGAGAACGAACTTCGCCGCGGTCATGCCGTCGAGGATGCGATGGTCGAACGTCACCGACAGGTTCATGATCTTCCGGATGACGATCTGTCCGTCGCGCACTACCGGCCGGTCGATCGCTCGGTGGACGCCGAGGATGCCGGATTGCGGCCACATGACGATTGGCGTGGCCATCAGACCGCCGAAGGGGCCTGGGCTGGTGACCGTGAACGTTCCGCCGCGGAGATCGGCCGTCTGCAGCTTGCCTTCGCGCGCCGCTCGAGCCAGTCGCTCGATTTCACTTGCTATCTCACGCAGGCGCTTGGCGTCGGCGTCTTTAACGACGGGAACCGTCAGGCCCGCGGGTGTATCGACGGCGACCCCGATGTCATAGGTGTCGTGGAAGACGATCTCGCCGGCCTCTTCGTCGAGGGATGCATTGAGAGCCGGATAGTCCTTCAGTCCGGCAACCACGGCTTTGACGATGAAGGGCAAGAAAGTCAATCTGGGTGCTTCCGGGTCCCGCTCGTTGGCGAGTCGTCGCGTGGCGTCGAGCTCGGTTACGTCACATTCCTCGACGTGCGTGACTGGAGGGATGATGCGATGAGCCTCGCTCATGCGCTCCGCTATCCGGCGCCGGACTCCCCGCATGGCCTCGCGGCGACCGGCCGAAGTGGGGCTTTCGTCTGTCGCCGGCGAAGTGACTGAGCGTGTGGATCCGACCGTCTCCAGATCCCGGCGAAGGATCCGTCCCTGAGGACCGCTTCCCGTCACGGTCGTGAGGTCTATCCCCATCTCCCGAGCCAGCTTGCGCACAGGGGGCATGGCCTTCACCCGCGCGGTGCCGGTCGATCCGTTCGTGGCTCCCACGGAGGCCGGCGAAGGGCGATCCGCGGACGTGGGCGGAGCTGGAGGGGGAGGGGGCGATGGAGCTTTTCCGACCTGCTCCGCGGCCGCAACCCACGGTTGGGTCCCCGGGGCCACGTCGGTTCCGGGATCCGCCTGGTCACCGTTCGCCGAGGAGGGATCGGCCTCGCCGATCGTGACCAGGGCCGTGCCCACGGTTACGACCTCTCCCGCCTGAACGTGGATCTGGGCCACCACGCCCTCGAACGGAGATGGGATCTCGGCGCTGGCCTTGTCCGTGATGACTTCGACAAGCGGGTCGTCTTCGGCGATGACGTCGCCCTCTTTGACCAGCCACCGGTCTACTTCGGCTTCGGTGACCCCCTCGCCCAAGTCGGGCAGCTTGAATTCGGGCACGGCTCTAGAAGTCCAGCACCTTGCGCATGCCGGCGAGGATGCGATCAACCGACGGCAGATAGTCGTCTTCGTTGGCGAACTGGGGGAAGGGCACGTCGAAGCCGGTCACGCGCATCACGGGAGCCTCGAGATCGAGGATCGCCCGCTCGTGGATCAGACTCGAGATCTCGGCCCCCAGCCCGGCGGTACGGGGTGCCTCGTGAACGACGAGAGCGCGACCGCATGCACGAGCTGCCTCGACGAAGGCATCGACGTCCAGTGGATAAAGCGAGCGCAGATCGACGACGCGCGTCTCGAGACCCCGCTCCTCCGCGAGCTTGTCGGCAGCCTGTAGGGACAGCGGCAGAGTGGCTCCGTAGGTGATCAACGCCAGGTCGTCTCCCTCTCGAGCGACGCGCGCCTTCGACAGCAACTCCGTAGTGGCCCCGTTGGCGTTGACGAAATCGAAAGGCATTTCGTCCGGAACGCTTTGCCGGCCGGCGCGATAGATCCTCTTGGGTTCCATGAAGATCACGGGGTCCGGATGGGCGATCGCAGCGAGCATCATGTCGCGAGCGTCGTGCGGAGTCGTCGGACACACGACTTTCAATCCGGGGACGTGACAGAAGAGGGCTTCGGGGGAGTCCGAGTGCAACTCGGGTGCTCGCACCCCGCCACCGTAGGGGATCCGGATGACGATCGACGCCGGTACCTCGCCTTTGGTGCGCCAGGCCAGCCGGGCTGCGTGGGTGACGATCTGTTCGAACCCCGGGTACACGAAGACGTCGAATTGGATCTCCACCACGGGAAGGAGACCGTAGAACGACATCCCGATCGCGCTCCCGACGATCCCTGCCTCTGCGAGAGGCGTATCGACGACGCGGTCTTCGCCGTATCGATCAAGAAGACCGGCGGTGACGCGGAATACGCCGCCGGTCTTGGCGACGTCTTCACCCAAGATCACGACTCGGTCGTCTACTTCCATGGCTTGATCGAGTGCCCGATTGAGAGCCTCGACCATCGTCAGCTCGGTCACGTTCTCTCCTGGGGAGGATCAGCCGGCGGGTTCTCATGGTCTCCCGTCGACGGCCGCTTCTGGGGGCCTAACGGCTTGACCTCCGGAGGCCTGTCCACCGCTCTGAGCTCGGCGAGGCCTTCGTCGAAGGTCCAGGGCCTCTCCGACGCGTAGACGTGCTCGAAGAGGATCTCCTGATCGGGTTGGTCGATTGCCTCCATCTCTTTTACGGATGCAGCAATCGAGTCCTTCGCATCCTGTGCGATCTGCGCTTGTTCGGCCTCGTCGAGAATGCCCAGTCTCATAAGAAAGCGTGCCATGCGGCCCACCGGCTCGAGTGGCTTCCAGCGTTCGACCTCGGCCTCGTCGCGATACAGCCTCGGGTCATCCGCGGTTCCGTGGGGGCCGAGGCGGTAACAGAACGCTTCGATCAGCGTGGGTCCCTCGCCGGCGCGGCCGCGGTCGAGAGCGTCCTTCGTTGCCTTCCAGCAAGCCAGGGGATCGAAGCCGTCGACGCGCACACCGGGCATGCCGTAGGCGGCGGCCTTCTCGACGATCGTCCGAGTGGCCATCTGCCTGCGGATGGGAGTCGATATGGCCCACTGGTTGTTCACGCAGAAGAACACGGTCGCAACCTTGAACACGGAGGCGAAGTTCATGGCCTCGTGGAAGTCGCCTTCGGACGTTGCGCCGTCACCGAACCAGCTCAATGAGGCGGTCGGATCCTTGCGGATCTTGGCTGCCCACGCCAGACCGACGGCGTGCGGGACGTGCGTGGCGATGGGGACCGTGATCGGTCCCACCCGGTGCTCGCGCGAGTTCCAGAACCCGTGCTCGCCACCGAAGCCCCGCCACCACCCGAGGATGGTTGCGGCGGGCACGCCCCGAAGGATCCCGATCGCGTTCTGGCGGTAGGAAGGGAAGACCCAGTCACGGTCCTCGCACGCATACAGCGCCCCAGCCTGCGTCCCCTCCTCGCCGTAGTAGAGCGCGTAGGTCCCTATCCGTCCCTGTCGCTGCAGGGCGATGGCCCGGGTGTCGAAGGTCCGCAACAACACGAGCCAGCGGAATAGCTCGACGAGGTCCTTCTCCCCGAGGCCGTCGGGAACGGGAGCGTCGGGTATGTCGCTTCCGTTGCCGATTATGCGAAGCATTTGGCTCATCAAGACTGGTGGCTCGAAAGAGGTCCGTACTCGGTCGTCCGGACCAGTCGTATCCGGCTGATCTTCCGGATGCGGTCTTCGGCGTACTCCCTGGCTGCTTGCGATGTCGACGTCCCTCGCTCGCGGGACATCGCAAAGATGTGCTGCAGTTGCTTGTAGATGCCTTCGACTCTCTTCATCGCGCGCCCCCGGTCGTAGCCACGCAACTCGTCCTCGACATTGATGAGCCCCCCGGCATTAATCACGAAGTCCGGCGCGTACAAGATGCCGAGGTCGCGCAGCTTGTCGCCGTGCTCCTCGCTCGCAAGCTGGTTGTTAGCGGCCCCCGCGACGATCCTGCAGTTCAGGTCGGCGATCGTGTCGTCGTTGATGACTGCACCTAGGGCGCACGGGGCAAAGATGTCCGTTTCCAGCGCATGGATTTTCTCCGGGGGGGCCGTGTCGACCCCGTGGTCCGAAACCGCCCGGGCAAGGTTGTCAACGTCAGCGTCGGCGACAGTGACTTTTGCTCCCTCTTTGACGAGGTATCCGCACAGCGCGTGGCCGACCTTGCCTACCCCCTGCAGGGCAACGGTCCGGCCCTCCAGGTCCGCGTTTCCGAAGACCTCCAAAGCGCACGCCTTAATACCTTGCAGCACGCCGTACGCCGTAACCGGTGAGGGATCGCCCGAGCCCCCATAGGTGTGAGAGCAGCCGGTCACCCACCGGGACTCCCGCCGGGCGATGTCCATGTCCTCGAGGGCGGTGCCGACGTCCTCGGCGGTTATGTAGCGCCCGCCGAGTGTCTCGACGAAGCGTCCGTAGGCGCGCAAGAGCTCCTCGGTCTTGTGCCGCCTTGAGTCTCCGATGATGACTGCCTTCCCGCCGCCGAGGTCCAATCCCGCGGCCGCGGCCTTGTAAGTCATGCCCTTTGCGAGACGAAGGACGTCCACGAGAGCTTCCTCTTCGGTCGGGTAGGGATAGAACCTCGTCCCCCCGAGCGCGGGGCCCAGAGCCGTGGAGTGGATCGCGATTATCGCTCGCAGACCGGACTGATCATCCGAACAAAAAACGATTTGCTCGTAGCCATCTCCGTTGATGTGCTCGAACACGCTCATTGTGTTGGCTCCTTGCGACGGGGCGCACTCGCTGCGCCTTAGTGATCTAACTGATGGTACCGCTCCCCAAACAACGGGGCTCGGCCCCCTATCGTTAGCATGGGGGCGTGATCAGGACCTCTTACTTGCGCGTCTACCAACCGCTCGACTCTTTTTCCGAGAGCGAGAAGACGCGGTGGACCGCTTACTCGGAAGACGGAGACGATTCGCCACCCGGAGGTCTGCGGAGCTGGCTCGTCTCGTCCGCTCTCCCGGCCGGGGGCTTGGGCCGTCAGCTTAGTGAGGGTTGTTTCGTACGCAAGATCGAGGATCGGGTCTTCGTATGCCCCTGGAGGACGCGGCTTCGCATGCTCGCCGGTCTCCTCGCCTTCCGGGGCAGCGTCCCGGAGGAGGTCGCCGACGCTTTCGTTCCCGAGGAGGAAGCCGCGCGTGCGGCCAAGGAGCTGGCGGCGATGGGCGAGAACGATCCCGAGATCAGGTCACATATCCTGCACGCGAACTGGCACGTGCCCCTGCGGTGGTTTGCCGCTTTCGACCCCGCCGAGCGGATCCTGATCGAGGATCGCCGGGGCTTGCGTATCCGCTATGAAGCGCCACTCGGCAAGGCGCGCGCCCGGGTATCCAGGGCTCTCGAGGTGCTCGATAACTCGCCCATCGACGAGGGCGTCCCGGAGGCCGTTCGCGAGCTATCCGGCTGGCTCGAGGAATTCCCCCAGGAGGGCCTGCTGGAGCTCGATTACGGTGGGGTGGCCGCCGCGTTCCACGAGGACGATCTCGTCAACGACCAGTCGGCGGGCGATGTCTGGACCTGTCTGGATGCTCTTGCGGCCGGAGATTACGACCGGGCCGGGGAGACCTTCGAGATGCTCACTGAGCGGTGGACGGAGATCCGGGCTCTGGAGGTCGTCAACTAGTCGATTCGGGCGATTTGCTCGCTCTTGCGTGAGGCAATTTGTCCGCTTCTGACAGCATTTTTCTCTTCTGAGGCTAGTCACAAAGGACTAGTCATTTGGGTCCTCAAAGTGGCGAAAAATAGCCCGAATGGGCCATTACGTTCCGGGGCCGTCTCGGTCGATCATAGGGACAGGGAAACAAGGGCAAATTGCCCACCGTTGACCGGCGCAACGCCCGGCCTCAGCGGTCTAGACATTGGGAGGCGAGATGGCACAGAAGGACGATGCCCTTCTCACGCCCGCCGAGGTTGCGGCCCTGTTCAGGGTGGATCCGAAGACGGTGACGCGTTGGGCCAAGGCGGGAAAGCTGTCGTCGATCAGGACGCTCGGGGGCCACAGGCGCTATCGCGCCGACGAGGTCCGGAAGTTCCTGGACGGTGCCAAGCAGGCGGGAGAGACGTACGTCGGCATGTCCTAGCGGACGGTGACGTTCACTTTCGACGATCGTCTCGACCATCGTCGTCAAAAGGTCTTTTCGAAACGAGCGCCTCGACGGGCGCTCGTTTTTGTTGTGGGTGGCGAGGGGCAGAATCGAACTGCCGACACCGCGATTTTCAGTCGCGTGCTCTGCCAACTGAGCTACCTCGCCGGAAGGGGTGAGGATAGCAACCGCCCGGCGGTCGCCGTCGCGGTGCTGACGGCCGCCGGGTACAGGCGGTTCTGTTAGCCTCGCCGTTCTCGGGCCCCAGTGGAGCAGTCAGGAGTGCTCATCTCCCTGTCAAGGAGAAGGTCGCCGGTTCAAGTCCGGTCTGGGGCGCTCCAAAGCCGACGTGTGTCCTCGGGGCGGGCCGCTGCAATGCTCCCGAGCACCCCGCCTTACCCGATCAACCACCGGTGGGCGAGAGCTGTGTGCACGCAGGATCCGCTGCGGCCGCTTCGTCCAACTCGGGCTGACTGAGACTGGACAGCGCATCTCCGATCGCCTGAAGCTGCGTTTGGATGGTGGTCCCCAGCTGGGTCGCCGCTTCGGCAAAAGCCGTACGATCGTCCACGGGAAGCGTGTCCACCTGGGCCCGAGCGTCCTCCAGGGCGGCCTGGGCCTCCTCGAACTTGCCGAGGAGATCGGCGGAGATCTCCTCTCCGCCCTCGACGTCCGGCACCCCGGCCTCCTGGATCGCGGTGACGAGGTCCTGGGTAGCTGTTATCGCCCCGTCGAAGAACGTCGCGAGAGCGGCCTGCCCCTCTGCCGGCTCGGCTCCGGGCTGGACTGTCTCCTGGACCTCGGCCTGGCCCTCTTGCAGCGCCGTGAGCCAGTTCTGCATCTCCGTGCAAAGGGTGGAGACGTACTCCTGAGCGCTTACCGTCGAGGCCGCCGGCGAGGAGCTCTCCGTAGCGGGCGTGCTTTCGGTAGTAGTGGGGATCTCTTCTTCGTCGTCTCCCCCGCACGCTCCAAGAACGAAGACGAGGGCCATCGCCAAAGCCGCGATCTTCGAGCGGCGAGGGGATCGTCCCGGATAACGTACGTTTGACTCGTTCCAGCGCGTCACATCCATCACCTCTGTCTCTGAGATTGTCGTGAAGTGTCAGGCTATACGCGAAGAGAGAGGCGGAGGTGTCACCGCCCCTCTCTTTTCTTGTTGCGATTGGCCTTTTAGCTGGGCCTTATCTCCTGAGCTTTGTCCTGAACCGACGACTGCACTTCCTGACCGTGCTCCTGTGCGCTGGATATCGCCGTCTCGGTCGCGCTCTGGACGACCTCCTGGGCAACCTGCTTTCCGTGTGACACCGCCTCTTGTCCGGCCTCGCGCGCCTTTTCCTTTAGCTGATCGGCGACGGGGCCGATCTTCTGGTTCTCGATCCTCGTGGCGGGGACCATTAGCCCCAGCAGGAACCCCACTGCAACGGAGCCGACCGCGAGGCCGAGCGGATTCTCTTGTGCGAGTCCCGCCGCCTGCTTGGCGCTATCGGTGGCAGACGAAGCGCTTCCCCGGATGGAGGAAGCTGCGTCGCTTGCGGTCGAGCTGGCGCTGTCCGCTGTTCCGGCGATGGCAGACGTGACCCTGTCCTTCTGGTTGGAGATGGCTCCCATTAGCTGGTCCTTTTTGTTGGTGATGGATTCCTTCGTCCGCGCGGGGACGTCGGCTTTGTAACCGATGGCCTCGGCCGTGTTGCTCATCTGCTCGCGCGTCTGTTCTATCTGCTGGCGGATCTCGTCGGGTGCTTGGCCCATTCGACGTCCTCCTTGACTGTCTCAACGGTTTGTTCGGGGGCGAGTGGCGCTGCTTCCTTCAGCTTGTTCCGACCCTGCAGGGCGAGTACCGCGGCGGGGATCGCGTAGAGCACGGTGACGATCCCGGCGGCCAGCCATGCGGGCATGAACTCGTTCAAGACGAGGATCAAGAAGGCGGTGAAGGCCCCAAGGGCGGCAAGACCGGCCACGCCGGCCCCACCGAACATCCCGGCACCCGCTCCGGCCTTCTTGCCCTTCTCCGAGATCTCTGCTTTGGCGAGCTCGAGCTCCTGCTTCATCAAAGTCGTCGTCTGCTGAGACAACTCCTTGAGCAGCTCTCCTATCGGGCGTTCGCGGAGGTCATCGCCTCCCGGCTGGGAGGTGCTCACGAACCGAACGGGGGATTGCCGGGTGCGCCAAAGTCATCCCGGTCGTTTCCGGGGGTGTCGACGGTGCCCGCCGCCGTCGTACCCGTGACCGCACCTGGAGCAGGCGGAGCCGGCGCGCTGCTTCCGCCGGGAGGAGGAGTCGCGGAGATCCTGGTTCCTCCGGGACCTGCGCCGATCCCTGATTCCGGTCTCGAGCCGGACACCGCACCCGTCGCGGGAAGCGCGGGCTCGTCGACGGGTGGGATGTACGTGCTGCTTGGGATGTCTACGTCGCGGGGTCCGTCGTACTCGAGGCGCCCGCCCCCGGAGCTAAGCGAGGAGCCGGAACGGTAGCGGTTGGTGCTCGAGGACTTCAGGAAGCGGGAGGCGAGGAAGCCGATTGCCATGCCGCCGGCGACCACGGCCCAGGGCTGACGTCGACCGAAGTTCTCGACGTCGCTGAGGATCGTCTGTCCATCGGAACGCTTGAGGTAGTCGGCCACCTGTTCCGCTTTGTCTGCAACTTGGTCCGCAAGCTTCGCCGGCTGCTCCTTATCCGAGTTGCGGAGCTCCTTGGCAACGGAGCGAAGATCGTCTGCGGTGGATCCGATCTGCTCGCCGAGCTGCGTCGAGCGCGCGTCGACTTGGCTCGTCACCTGCTCTTGGGCCTGTCCGGCGACCTGCTGCATCTGGTCGCCCGCTTGTCCGGCGAGGTCCTGGACCTTGTCCTTGACCTGGCCGCCTTGGCCCTGCATCTGCGATGGGGATTGCGCCATGGGCTTGACTCCTTTTCGTGATAGTGGATGAAGGAGGCGGGAAGCTTGCGGTGCGTCTCCACCCCCTCAGGCTGAGATCTCAACCGGTCCTACTAGCCTGCCCCGAAGGGGACGGAATAAACGGCGGCCCGCCTTTGAAGGGCGTGACTTGATTGGGCCTCCCCGCTCGTTATGTCGCCTTTGAGGGTAAGATGCGGCTCCGCCCAGAGGTTCTGCTAGAAGCCACCGGGTGGCAAGAAGCGCGAACGCTTGCGTGGAACCTGCCTGCCTGCTCCCACGGCTTAGGTCCCTGCACGTCGGTCCGCAAGGGTCGGCGCGTTCATTAACCGGTCAAGGACGATCGAGGGAGGGCAGATGGAGCTCAGGTATCCCCTTACGCGGTATGTCTACCGGCCCGTCTCCATTCCGGTGGCCGCGGTGCTGGCGAAGACACGCATCACCCCGACGCACGTTACATACGTGAGCGCTCTGCTGTCGTTTGGTGGAGGAGCCGCGTTCGCCCTGAGGGCGTACGTCCTCGGCGCCGTTCTGACGCTGCTGGGATCGATCACAGACTGCGTGGACGGCGACCTCGCGAGGGTTTCGGGTCGCTCATCGAAGTCGGGCTCGTATCTCGACCACGTCCTCGATAGGTGGACCGACTCGGCCCTCATCATCGGGCTGACCTTCTCCGATCTGCCCGAGTTCGCCGGCGTCGGCATCTTTGCCCTCGTTGGCACCTTCATGACCAGCTACGCGCGCACCAAAGCTCAGGCGGTAGGGACCGATTGCCAGGTAGGCCTTGCGAGCCGCGACGCCCGCATGCTCATCCTCGTGATCGCGGGTCTTTCCGGCTTCATCTTCCAGGGTCTCGCCGTTGTGGCCGTGCTCGGTCTGGCCACCGCTCTCTACCGCATGCTGTGGACGATCAAGAGGCTTGATGCAGATGCGTAATCGTGAGGGGTTCGTCGCCAAGAAGAATGCGAGTGTCTATGGCTCTCCTACCGCTCCCGTTCCGAGCCCTTCGATGCCTCCGTCGACCACTTTGCGCGTCCTCAACGTCCCTCGCGTGAAGGTGTCGGGCTGGCTCGGAGAGCTCAGCTCCGCCTCGAGCAAGTTCGGCGGTTGGTTATTGCGCCGCGGGTACGAAAGGCCCTTCGTCATCGGCTCGGAGCGCGCCCAAGCTCTCGTGAGCTCGCTATCCGACATAGCGGGATGGGAGCTTCCCGCGAAGGACGCCACCCAGGGGTGGGCGGCGTCGCTTGGGCCGGTGATCCAGAGGTCGGGAGGCGACGTCATCGTTGCCATCGGTGGGGGCAGATGTCTCGACATCGCCAAGCTCGCCGCCGCAGGCTCTGGCCTTCCGTTGATCGCGGTGCCTACCCAGCTCTCCCACGACGGGATCTGCTCGCCGGTTGCCGTCATACCGAAAGACGGAGGCATCCCCGAGAGCGTCGAAGCGGTCGCTCCCTTTGCAGCGTTCTTCTCCTTGCCCATTCTTGCGAACCAACCGTTGTCTTCGATCCGCGCCGGGCTGGGGGATCTCATCTCCAATCCTCTGGCGCTTCGGGACTGGGAGCTCGCCGCAAGCCGGGGGCTCGAGGACATCGACGAGGGCGCCTGGCACCTATCCGTCGAGTCGTTCCATCTCATTGAGCGCTTGCTGGCGAGTGATCTCGAAGAAGAGGTTCGCGATCCGCGCATGATGGGCCTGCTCGCGCACGCGCTGGCTAACTCGGGTCTGGCGATGATCAGCGCCGGCAGCTCGCGCCCCGCTTCGGGGGCCGAGCACAAGATCTCTCATGCAATCGACCACCTCTTCGGACCGCGTGCTCTACACGGAGCCCAAGTGGCTTTCGGGTCTTTGATCTCGGTGGCTATGTACGCACTCGATGTCGAGGAGTTCAGAGTGCAGCTCGCGCATCTCGGGCTTCCTCACCATCCCAAGCACCTCGGTCTCTCGGAAAGGGACCTGGTGACGATCTTGTTGGCGGCTCCCGAGATGCGTCCGGGACGCTTCACGATCCTCGAGCAGCACGCACTGGACGAGCGTTCCGCGACCAAGCTGATCCGTTCGATCTGGTAAGCGACAGGTAGTAGAGGGGCCGGGTCCCTCAGGAGCGCCTCTCGCACTCGTTCACGTCTTCCCCGGAGCACCGGTCGGTGCCTCTTCCGCCGAACACGAGATCGTCTCCAGGACCGCCGAAGACTCCGTCGTTGCCGGCGCGACCGTCCAGAACGTCATCACCGCCTTGTCCCCGGATCACATCGCCGGCACCCTTCGTCGACGTCTGCCTGCAGTACCCGTAAGCGTCGGCGCACTCACCGTACAGGTAGTTGTCGTCTGAGTCACCGACCAGGACATCGCGATGGAGAGAGCCGAAGACGTCGTCGATCGCGCGGATGCGGTCGTGTCCTTGACCTCTGACCGTATGGGTCGACATGTTGACCTCGACGCCGCGCTTGTTCTTCGTGAAGTAGAGCGTGTCCTCGATGACGGAATTGTCCCCGTGACCGATGGCGACGTCGTCGCCCGGGCCCATGAAGAACAGGTCTCCCGCCTCGCCGCCGATGAGCCGGTCGTCTCCCTTGCCGCCCTTCAGCTCGTTCGGCCAGCTGTCTCCACCACCGCTCCCGCCGCGCAGGCGATCCCATCCGTCCTGCCCGCTGACGAGGTCGTCTCCCGCTTCGCCGTCGAGCCGGTCGTGACCGTCCCCGCCGAAGATCGTGTCCCGGACGCCCCTGGCTCCGGCGTCGCCGTCATCCCCGCAGATCCGGTCGTTGCCGCCCAGGCCCCTGATCTCGTCTTTGCCTCCGAGCCCGATGATGACGTCGGCGCGCGGAGTGCCCGGGATGGTGTCGTTTTCCTCCGTGCCGACGATGGTGGCGGCTCGGCCGTAGCAGGTCGTCTCGAGGGCTCCGGCGGTGGGGGCCCAGAAGGCGGTCAGGGCACATAGGACCGTTAGGGCACACAGGACCCGAGGTGGTGAGGTCATAGCGTTCGCTCCTCGCTAGTCGTTTGTCCCAATACACCCGAAGAGGTGCTTCCGGTTTTGACCTGAAATGTCGACATGAGATCCCGCTTTGGGAGGGATCGAGATTTTGTGCTCCTAATAGGACGGCTCTCGAACCCGCGCTTCAGAACGCAACCTAGGGCGATTCCCCAGGGTGAATACTCGGTTCGGCCTCTTCCGCTCGCTCGCTCCTCCTCGATGCGGGCGACACGCTCAAGCTTGCCGGCAACTGTCTGCGAGGTGACACTTGAAAGAGCTCCTTGATCTCGGAGGTGAGAATGCGAAATAAGGCTCCCTTGCTCGCCGTAGTCGGGCTCTTTCTAGGTGGAGCAATCGCGGTGGTCCTGTCGGTCTTGGTCACGGAAATTCGGACCCCGTTCTGGAAGGACCGATCACCTATCTTCCTCTCGTTGTGGCGGTGACGATGCCGGTCGTGCTCGGGACCATAGGGCTTCGTCGTCCTCGTGCTTGCTTGCTGCGGGGATGGTGAGCTTCCCCCTGGCAGCGCTTTCGCTTGCCGGAGCGACGCTTCCGCTGCTGATTCCGGGTGTTCTGTACCTCATTGGCTATGGCCAAATCGGCAGTTCGTATTCTCGTGTTCCCGCCATCATCGTGGCTCTCCTGGGGTTTTCTCTAGGTCTTGCGGGCCTGGTGCCCCTTGCGGCAGGCGGAGAATTCGTGTGCTCCAAGACCATTCGGCACAGGGACGGACAAACGGAGACTCTTCGAGTGTCGAAGTCTGAGTCTCAGACGTTGGGTTCGCGAGCCGATGGCATCGCAGAGATCGAAAGTGAGTGCCAACAGACCCCAGCTAAGTGGGCTGGCCTTCTGACGGGCGGAATTGCCGTAGCGGGTATTTGGCTTATCGCGTACCTAAGCGGATATCCGGCCCCGAGACGATCCCTAGCTGCCTAGCTGCAATGCTTCATGCCTCCAGCGGGGGCTTTTTTGCTTCCAATGGTCGAGCATCGCATTGCCGGGCAGACATAGGGTTCGAACGGGGGCGAACGCTACGGCCTATGCGGCCCCTAGGCGCTGCACGACGCGACGAACTTGATTCCGGTTCCACGTCGTCCTGACTCGCTTCGTCCGCCGCCCTCGTCGGCCGCCCCTCCTTTTGGAGCACCTCTGCGACGTCGCGCAGGTTGTATCCCCGCCCGTGTAGCCGGATCCTGCCCGTGTAGTTGAGCGATACGGTCGGCGGCGTCTCGCTCGACTACATCGTTGATCAGTAGCCGAAAGGTAAAAGCTTGGGATTCGAGGGGTCAGCTGTCTTTGTCGCCGACGCCCAGAACGTCTTTTACCTTCTCGACGGTTTGATGCAACGTCGGCTCCTTCATCACCGGCTCATCCCGGTAACCCGTGTCTGATTCGTTCGGCTGAGTGAACCGTACGCCTTCGGTGTAAGGAGCTTCGCGGTTGAGCATCCACGCCGCTGTCTGCTCGCCGAACTCGTGACGGGCTTCATCGGCTGTCTTCGCCCCAGTGACGATGTCGTGCAGCAGGTTTATAGCGAGGAAGTTGGCCGGTTCGTTATCGCACGACGCAGTCACTTGACCGGCAGTACGGTAAACGATAAGGCTGCCGTCGAATTGCGCGACTTCCGGCAACTTCTCCACCGGAACGTCATAGTTGATCGTCTGCGAGATGTAGTCCGTGTGGGGCGTCGGGAAATCGTGCGCAGTCTCGTCGCTCGTGATGATCGTGCGCTTCCACGGACCGCTGTCGTGCCATATGAGCATCGTCGGCGACGCCTCGTTTGGAAGGCCGTACTTCTTGATCGTTTCTGGCACGATCTTCTTGGGTGCTGGCGGCCAGTCTTCGATAATGGCCTCGACTTGCCCCTGCGTGAGTTCGTAATGACTCCCCGGCGCCGGCTCAGACCCACTGGCACCTTTTTCCTGCTGTGCTCCTACCTTCGTCTTCACGACGGCTTCTATTCGATCTTTGGGATCCATCTCTCTCCTTCAGCTTCGGGAAAAGTGGTTATGCCCTTTTTCGTGCTCGAAGGAACACGGCAGATCTGAATTAGGCGGTCCTGGGCGACGATTTCGCCATGGACGCGCCTGCCGTTCCGAAGTAGAGGCTCCCTAGACCCGACGAGGTGAAGGAATTGTCAGAAACTTCCTGTGGCGTGGATGTTCAGCAAGGTGTGCACGAGAACTACCCATCATCCGCATTTCCATGATCGGTGGTCCTAACGGGACGCCGCTCGACCCGCACTTTAGACGGGCACTAAAGGCCATCTACCAGGGTAAATAGCGGATTAACGATCTCGGTAGCTGACGACGGCCCAGCTGTGGCCCTGTGCAACCTGGGACACTTCGGAACGACGAGCTCAAGGGTAAGTGCATGTCTCGAAAAAGCGACCTCACGGATGATGACTACTGGCGGCTGCTCGAGTTCCGCACGGCGATTAGGAAGTTCCTCCAGTAGGGCAAGGAGCAGGCAGCGAACCAAGGGCTAGCGCCCACCCAGCATCAACTCCCTTCTCGCGATCCGCGGCCACAGAGGCCCGGAGCCCCCACGATGTGTGGACATAGCTTGCAGGGATAACGCCTCGGCACGGTAACGCGGCACGGGCATCCGTCTGGTCCTCCACGTACGGCGGACGGCTAAGGAAGCGCTTAGCCTTCAAGTCGCAGTGTGATGCACGCAGATGGGATGGAGCTCGAACCCCGAGCCTTACCAGGTAAAACGACTGCAGATTTCTTCATCGGTGGCCCCAACGGGATTCGAACCCGTGCTACCGCCTTGCCAGGGCGGTGCCGGTTGAAGGACGCCGCAATTGATGTGGTCCTAATAGGACGGCTCTCGAACCCGCACTTTAGAGCGCAGCTTAGGGCCATCCACCAGGGTAAATAGTCGTTTTCGTGTTTTCCGATCGGTCTCCCCCAAGAAAAGGGAAAGGGCCGTGAGGAAACTCACAGACCCTTAGAGGGTGGCGGCCATGGTGGACCAAGATCGCAGCGGCCGCCCCTCGGGCCGTCTCCACATCCTGTTACCCCTTCGAAGGGAAAGAGCACGAGGACCACTATGACGCCACAAATGATTGCAGCAACTGACTTCACGGCCCTCATCGATGTGAGACAAATAATTGATCTGGGTGGCTATAGCCATCCATCATGATGTCTTTCTCATACTCCATCCCGATCTTCTCGGCGACTCTTCGCGATGCAGCGTTATCGGGGTCTACCATTGCCACAACTCGTTCAAGCCCCGATTTGACATGAGCATGATCGAGCACTGCCTTGGCTGCTTCAGTGGCGTAGCCTTTTCCCCACGAGGTACCTACCAGCCGGTATCCGAGTTCTGTTTCGGCTCGCCCGTCGATGTCATTGTGGCGGAACAAGCCACAGTAGCCGAGTAAGTCGCCACTCTGGCGATCTTCGACAATCATCACTCCGTAACCAAGCTCTTGATAATCACGAACGGCTTCATCAACCCATTGGTTAACCCACTCCGGAGTCTGGGGCTTGCCCTCGTCACTAAATTGCATGACTTTTGCATCAGCAAAGAGATTCAGCAATTGCTGCTTATCTTCCGGCTTGATCGGGCGAAGGTAGAGACGTGCAGTATGGATCATGCGGGCATCATGACAAGAGATAACGTTGAATGACAACAGAGACGTCGCTAGAAGCTGTTTTGAAAAACCACGAACAAAATGTCTGGCGCGCTAGTCCACCAAGCCTTAACTCCTCTGAGGCCGAGCCCGTGGCCCCAACGGGATTCGAACCCGTGCTACCGCCTTGAAAGGGCGGCGTCCTGACCTGGCTAGACGATGGGGCCGGTCCTGAAACAGTAGCGAACGCCTGACCGCACCGCTGACGCTGGTCGGACTCGGCCGCCTGATAGAGGCTGAACGGTCGGGCCCAAAGGCCCGGGTTAGGGCCTGATCGTGGCGGAACGGGCCCTGACGCAGATGATCGTCGGATTGACGACGCCGGGGGGAGTGATCTCCTTGCGCTTCGCCACCGCGTAGAAGCGCCCCCTTGGAGAGGGGAAGCCGCCCGTGCGCCAGCGACCCTGGCTCCCCGTTAGGTCTGATGCCACTAGCCGGTTCGTTCCCTTGCGCACCTTCTTCACCAGGACCTTCCGATCACGCTCACAGCGGTCCTCGGCCGAGGAAACTGTGCCGCGGAAGGCATTGGCCCTTTGCGAGTAGATGATCGTCACGGCGCTCTCGACCCGGGCGGCTCCTCCGCCTGCATCGGCGGGCGCGCCCGGGTAAAACGATGAAGCCAGGATGACCCCCGCCAGGATCCACGATCCCGTACGGACGCGCTGCGCTGAAACTGACGACCCCATGATCCAACCACCCCTCCGATAGGTGCACCTTGTCGTCTAAAGATTCGCCTCAGTCCCCTCCCTCCCTGCATGCAAACCCCAGGTGGCCAAATGGAGGTTCAGTTTGAGCCTCCGGGGCAGGTCGCGTCTTTACTGCTCTTTACTTTTGTCATGCCCCCGTCGCCTCTTAAGGGGGGGCCGCGGATAGCATCGGCGGGGTCGATGGCAACGATCTCCGGTTCGAGAAGGCGAAAAGGATCGGCGGCGCAGGTCTGGTTCGTGGAGCTGACCCTTGCGGCCGTGGTCTTCACAATCGCGGCCACGATCGTCGAGCCCGATGTCTTCGATTTCTCCACACCCCTCGATGCCCGGGCGATCGAGGAGCAGGTCGAGGCGATCCCTCAGGAGCCGCCGAGGCTCGAAAGCGCCGCCACCACGGCCCCTCCGCCGGCTGACGACCACGTCTACGACGTCGCCATCACCGGGGGCCGTGTGATGGATCCGGACTCGGGCTACGACGAGATGGCTAACGTTGGCATCGACGACGGCACGGTCACCGAGATAACCGACGCCGCGATCCAGGGCAAGAAGGAGGTCGACGCCTCCGGCCTGGTGGTTGCGCCCGGCTTCATCGACCTCGAGTCCTACGACCCCAATCCCTATGGCATCTGGTACAAGATCGCCGACGGCGTCACGACGAACCTCGGGATGCACGGGACGAACGGCTTTGCCGACGAGTGGTATCAGCAGTGGACGGCCGTCGGGTCACCGGCCCACTTCGGCGGCGCTTTTGACGACAACTGGTACCGCCAGCGTCCCGACGGCATGGAGCTCGGCGTGAGCGACGAAGCAACTCCTGCACAGATCGATGAGCTCGTCGAGGCGGCCAAGCAGGGATTGGAGGACGGTTTCATCGGGATCGAATTCGCGCCCGAGTACGCCCCCGGCATCTCTTACGAGGAGATCGTGGCGGTCTCACAGGTGGCGGCGGACTACAACGTCCCAGTCTTCTTCCACGGGCGCTACTCGGACCCGGACCCTCCCGGTACGAACCAGGAAACGATGGAGGAGGTCATCCAGACCGGACGGGATACGGGAGCAAAGGTCCACGTCCTCCACATCAACAGCACCGGAGGCACCTACACGATGGAGGATTCGTTGGCCCAACTCGAGGCCGCGCGAGCCGAGGGCGTCGAGATCACAGCAGATGAGTATCCGTACAACTTCTGGGCAACGACGCTGGCTTCGGAGCGTTTCGCCCCTGGTTGGCAAGAACGGTTCCGAATCGACTACGAGGATCTGGTCATCCCCGGCACGGGCGAGCGGTTGACCGAGGAGACGTTCGAGATCCACCAGGCGAACAATGACCTCGCCGCGGCTTACGCGATCCCCGAGAAGGATGTGCGGACTGCCTTACAGTCCGATCACGTCATGATCGGCAGCGACGCCATCCTCGAGCCCGGAGACAACAACCATCCCCGAGCGGCGGGCACGTTCTCGAGAGTGCTCGGCAAGTACGTCCGCGAGGAGAAGGTTATCTCGCTCATGGAGGGTCTCTCGAAGATGACCATCCAACCTGCCCGTTTACTCGAGGAGCAGGCGCCGGCCCTGCAGCTCAAAGGTCGCCTTCAGATCGGAGCGCACGCCGACATCACGATCTTTGACCCCGAGACCATTTCGGATCGGGCCACCGTGACCGATCCATCGCAGTACTCGAAAGGCGTGGAATGGGTCTTCGTGATGGGAAAGGCCGTGAAGGATCCCGACGGGTTCAACAAGAAAAGACTCCCCGGCGAACCCATAATGTCTGACTTCTCGAACCTCGACATCCCCGAAGACGCAGCCGCGGAGACCCCCTAGGAGTCCTCCTCGCTGATCTCGATCCTTTCGAGGACGACGTCTTCCAGGGGTCGGTCGCCGGCATCGGTGGGTAACTCGGCGATCTTCATGACGACGTCCATTCCCTCGGTCACTTCACCAAAGATCGTGTGCTTGCCTGTGAGCCACGAAGTCGCCGCGACCGTGACGAAGAACTGCGAGCCGTTTGTTCCGGGGCCTGCGTTTGCCATGGCGAGAAGACCGGGCCTGTCGAAGCGAGGCGATCCCGGGCCTACTTCGTCTTCGAAACGGTATCCCGGGCCACCCGTGCCTGTGCCCAGCGGGTCGCCGCCCTGGATCATGAAGTTCGGGATGATGCGGTGGAAGACGGTTCCGTCGTAGAGCGGGTCGGATTTGCGAGCACCGTCGCGCGGGTCCTTCCACTCTCGTTTTCCGCTCGCCAGATCGACGAAGTTCGCCACGGTTATGGGCGCGTGCTCGGGCATGAGCTTTGCTTTGAACGTGCCCTGGTTCGTGTTGAACGTCGCGTAGGTTGCCATGGGGCCTCCTCAATAAGTCGCATGCTGTAAGCCGTCGCTTTCCTGCCACCTTACGGGAGGTGGGACGGGCCCCGGTGGGGTAGGAAGACAGATACGCGCTAGACGGAGAAGGGAGCGCCATGAAGGCCAGGATCACGCCTTACCGCGATGGTCCCTTGATCGTGAGGGGACCGTTCACGCTGGTCGACCAGGAGGGCAACGAGGTAGAGCTCCATCGCAAGACGATCGCTTTGTGCAGATGCGGACGATCGCGCATCAAGCCGTTCTGCGACGGCACGCACAAGACGATTAGGTTCCGGGCCGAGAGCGCTCCTGATCCCCGGACGCCAAGCGACGACGCAACTCTTTAGGTGAGTTGGCCGCTTTCGGCACGATCCCGCCCGCGTAGGGGATACCGCCCTTAACCAGGCGGCTCCGGAGGGCCAACCACGAGCACACGGCTCTTTCCGCCACCCAGGCCGGGGCCAACAGCGAGGTGTGCGGAGGAAACACCTTTGTACCTCCTGCACGTTGACGACCGAGCTCGGCCATCGCGATCGCCGCTCCCGCGATGCCCGCGAGGATTCGCTTCCTTCTTCTGGGGGACGTAGCGACCACGACGGGGAGGAGAGAGAGGAAGAACAAAAGCCGGGGCGGTTGGGCAAAATCGTCGTACGCCTGTCTGACTCTTTGGGAGAAGAAGTGGGCGGAATCGGGGGGCATACGTCGGACGTAGAGGTCGAGCGGAGATGAGATCGACCCCCCTCCCGCCTCGACCGTGCGCATCAACTCGAGGTTCTCGAACATCGTGTTGCCGTCATAGGTCCCGCCCAGAGACATGAAGAACGCGCGCCGGATCCCCAAGGTCCCCGGGTAGTCGGCCCAGAACGAGCGGTTCAACAACGTCCTCGCTGTGTCCCACGCAGCATGCCAAGGCAAGGGATCGAAATAGTTCTGAGGGCGGACCAGCTCGACATCCTCCAGCTCGATCCGGATCCTCTGCAGCTGAGCGTCGTCGTATCGGACGTCGTCGTCGCCGATCAGAACGAAATCGCTGTCCGCGTGTCTGATGCCGGTCACCACCCCGTTCACCTTGCCCATCGCGTAATCGAGGTCGGGATCGGGCGCGATGACCTTCGCACTAGAGCTCCATGCCGCAGCGTGCAGATCGAAGAGCTCGGGAGCCGAGCCGTCGACCACAATGACGTCACACCGTCGCGAGAGCCACTTCAGATAGTTGGCCATCTCGTAGACGTCGCTGCTCTCATCCCACTTGAGAGGCAGGACGTAGGTGAGGTCTTCGATCCTCACGATCCGGTTGGTGAGGGATGCCGCTCCAGAAGCGAGGTCTCGCCTTTTTGCCATGTCTGCAGCAGGTGCTGCGCGAAGCGAGTGTCGAGCACGTCCAGAGACCGGGCGCCGAACAGGACGGTCTCCGCCATCGTCTGGCTCTCGGAGGCGAGGGTCCCGGCGAGGTCGTTCGCCGCAATGACCTCGTGTATCGCGTCCGCTTCGACGTGCTCGTCGAAGAACCTCGTCGCATTGACCCCATAGCCAAGCCGTCGCAGCCCCCGACCGTAGCGCCGATTGGGATCCGTCGACGTCATCTCGAACAGCGCCAGGTGACCGACGCAAGCTCCCCGCCACCTCCGGTGCAGGCCGAAGAGGCTCATTAGGTTGACGGTCGCGAGGGTGACGCCGGGGACGACGTCGATGTACGCGCCGTAGGTCGTTTCGAGGCCGAGCGCCTCGAGCGTGTCGCGGAACAAAGACGCGTGCATGCGCTCCTCGAGCCCCGACCCATACTCGTCCATCTGGATCTCGACGAGCGCGGCCTTCGTGCGGCCCGATAGCCGAGGCAGTGCCCAGGTGTGCGAATCGGCCTCGCGAAGGTGGTAGATCGAACGGTGGATCAAGAACTCACGCACGTTCTCGAGGCTCGCACTGCTTTCGACGAAGTGGGCCAGCGAAGGGCCCCCATTCGCCTGGGACAGATCCTGTAGAGCTCCTGGCACGTCCGGGGCCGAGATGTCGATCCGGCCGACGACTTGCCTGAGAGCCTCCTCGAAGTACGTCTCGAGCTCGGTACGAAACGAGATGATCGACGGCTCCCACTCCCACGTCTCGTCGACATCGTCGAATCCCCGGTAGTGCAACTCATAAGCGATGTAGAGCGCGAGGTGGAGATCATCGTCTCCGAGCGGATCCGCAGGCCGCACAGAGGGGCCGGCGGCCCCGCGCGGCGGCCCGCTCAGATGATCGATCAAGAACTCGCTCAACGGCCCGCGACTCTTGGGGAGGCGCATGGGCGCTCCTTTACGTAGGACTCTCATGCCTTGGCTGGTCTGGGACCCAATGATACGGGGCTTACTCGTCCAGCGACCGTTCGGGTAGACCGTAGGCGGAGAACACATCCAGGTAAGGGGTGGGATCCACAGACCAATCGAGCTCTCGGATCTCGCCGGTGGTGCGCCGGCCGGTCAACGAGCGCAGGAGATCGAACGGTGCTCCCGACACCGATCCCGCAGGCTCCTCTTTACCGGCGCGCCACGATCGACCGTCGGAGCCGACTTCCAGCGTCGGCAAACCGGCCTCTCGGATCCGGCGCCCGAGCCACCGGACGTAGGTGTCGAGCGCCAGCGAAACACCTTCGGAGTCTCTTGACCCCGGGCGGCCGATGGCACCCCGCAGGTCGTGCTCGTGGGTCACGAGATCTCCCACCGTTGCACCGGCAGCGGCCGGATGGATGAACTCGAGGGCTCCCTCCACCTGCGGCCCGGTCTCGTCCCACTCGGCCACGATATCGCTCAGTGATCTGTCGCGCCGAGTCGCGATCTGTGCCTCGGTCCACTCCTGCGATCCCGCGGCCGCCACGTTGCCCTGCAGCATGTCCGCGGCGATTCCGGCGACGTGGGCTACCAGGTCTTTCGTCGTCCATGCAGGACAAGCGGGCACCGAGAGAGCCCGCTCTTCGTCGGACAAACCGAGCGCGAGCTCGCCGATCCTGTTGCGCGCTTGCCGGTATGCTTCACTGAACTCGGACACGGAGCTGCCTTAGGTCCTCGCCGTCACCCGTCGTCGGATGTGTCGTCCGATGTGTCCTCGGCCCCCTCGGCCCCCTCTTCCTCGTCCACGTCAGCGTCGCCGGTGATCTCCTTCTCTTCCCCGTCTTCACCTACCGCTGTTCCGGCCCTGAAGTCGGTGCCGGCTTCCTCGTCCGTGTAATCGCCGCTTTCGTACTCGCGCCCGCAGTTCGGGCACGACATCCGGACGTTCTCGATCGGCTCGCCACACTCGGGGCATTTCGAACCTTCGTCGACGCCTCGCTCCTCTGGATGCGGCTCACGCTTCGGACCGTCTTCCTGCGCATCTTCGCTGCCGCGATCGGTATCCCCACCCGCGCTCGGATCGGGATCGTTGTGCTCTGCACCGGCCGCGGCCTCGGGTTGATCCTGGTCTTCGTTGCGCTGGTCTACATCGTCCGGGCGTGGGTCTTCATCCGCCATCCGTCAACCTCCCTAATGGGGCCGAGATGCGGGGAGCCGCTGCGCCTGGCAGAGACCGCATCTTCACCGTCGAGACCGCGAGGTTGGTTTCTACCAGCGTTCGAGCGCTTCCCGCCACCCGGGTGAGCGACGGATCAGGAGCCGGGGCGTAGCGAGCTTGCGTCGATGACTTCGAAGTGCCGCCCCTCGACCTCGCTGAGGATATGGAGCGCGTCGTTGTTCCATCCCGGTGAGGGCGCGCCGCTGATGTACCAGTCCGAACCGTTGTCGGCCACGATCATCCCGTAACGTTTCAGGGCCCGAAGGATGATCCTAGGTTGTCGTTTGAACCCGGAGATGTCGAATCCTCTCTTCAAGCGCAGCCGCTGTCCCATGGCCGGCAGGTTGCGGCTCGTCAAAGCGGATGCGAAGTGTCGCGCCGGGTACACGTAGGCGCGCCGCGACCTGCTCACGGTGAATCGAAGAGCGTGTTCGATCACGCCGTCTCTTACTTCGTCGTAGCGGGCGAGGCCGGGAAGGATCGGAAGCCCGGCGGCGTCTGCAGACGTCCAGCCCTTCGGGCGGAGCCGGTTGGAGCTCAGGTCCCAGGTCGCGCCGGACCCCGCCCGCCACGACTCCCCGCCGTCGCGGGGGTATGCGGCAAAGAGCTCGTAGAGCTTGCACTCTGCGCGATCCACGACGATCACGTGACGGTCACCCGTTGAGGCCGGTCCACCTTCGATAGGAGCGTCTGGAGGAATGGGATAGGGGGCCGGGTCGGACTCGTCGGCGTATTCGAAGGTGATCGGAACCTTTTTCTGGTCTCCCCGGACGGTGGTGAACGGGATCCCTATGGGGCCGCCGGCGTAGCGGCCCGACCCGAAGTCGGGGTGTAGCCCTTCGTCGGCGCCGATGCTCCGAACGATCTCGTCGGACCGCTCGTGGACCGGCAATCGGTCTACCCGCCGGTTCCAGGGGTTGTCGGCCGGAAAGACCTCGCAGTCGGGGGCCCCCGGCACGGGCGAGCCCGATGCGGAGGGCACGAGGCTCGCGGGGGCCAGGAGCAGGATCAGGCACACCGCAGCCGGCATTCGTCTCATCAAGGCCTCATCGGAAAAACCGGTCGATTACTTGACCCCGGTGACCTTAGCGCCGGGCTCGAGGACTTCCCCCGCGCTGCCGGCCTCTGGGGCTCTTGACTCGGACAACCCCGACAGAGGCGCGGGGAGCCGAACTCAGGGCTCGCAGTTCTCGGACGTGTCGAAGTGGTCGAAGGTCGCGTCGGTCAGGCAGGTGTCCGACTGGGCGCCCCCGTTGAGGTAGTCGTTTCCCGGGATGCCGTCCCGGCCGTCCAGGCGATCCGAGCCGGAGTGACCGTAGATCTCGTCCGCCCCGCCACCGCCGACGAGATTCGTGTCATCCCCCTTCAGCCCTAAGATCGTGTCGCGTCCTGCGTTACCAAGGGCCGTGTCGCTTCCCGGGCCGCCGCCGAGGTAGTCGCCCTTTCCGTTTCCGATCAGCAGATCCGATTGCCCCTGGCCCTTGAGCTCGTCCGCTCCGCCCTCGCCGTAGAGGTTGTCGCTGCCCTTCCCGCCGAGGACCACGTCCGGACCGTCGCCACCGTAGAGACGCTCGCTGTTGCCTCCGCCGCCTGCGCCGCCACCGATGCGATCCTCGCCTCCGCCGCCACCGACGACGTCGTCACCCGGCCCTGCACAGATCCGGTCGTTCCCTCCTCGGGCCCTGATGTCGTCATTCCCCCCGTAGGCCACGATCACGTCGCTCCCTCCGGTCCCGTCGATGTCGTTATTGGAGCCGTTCCCGACGATCGTGGCAGGCTGTCCGAAGCAGGTTGGCCCTCCCGCTCGAACGGGCGCGGATACGAGCGAAGCCGCCGTCAGAGCGGTGGCTCCGACTACCACCAGAGACCGTTTGCCTGGACCTCGAGCCATGAAGGACCTCCTTGTGGGGACCATGGGACATCCCCGACCGACACTAGAGATGCTCGACGGAGAGAACAAGGGGGTTGGGACGTAACGGCTTAGGTGAGATCCCACTTAGGGTCAAAAGATGGGAGCAGGTGGAAGTGGGCGGCCGGGTCTGGCTCCGCTCGTTCGTCGAGCCCTGCTCAGACGCTGCCCCGTATGCGGGGGGTCGAAGATCTTCGCGGGTTGGTTCAAGCTCAAGCCGAACTGTCCCACATGTTCTTACAGGTTCGAGCGCGAGAGTGGGTACTGGGTAAGCGCCATTATCGTGAACACCGCAGTGACCGAGGCCTTGTTCGGGTTGTTCTTCGTGGGGGTGCTCATCGCCACGTTCCCGGACGTGTCTTGGGGTCCCGTCCTCCTGGTGGGGGCCCTCACGAATGTGATCTTCCCCGTCTTCTTTTTCCCGCTCTCCAAGACTTTGTTGATGGCCTTCGACCTCTGGGTAAACCCCTTGAACGCCTCCGAGCAACTCGCCGTGGCCGAACCCTCCAAACCGCCGAGAGGGCTGCTGGGGTAGTGGGAGACATCCACGACAAGAGGTGAGTCCCGCATGACCCGCTCCGATAAGACGCAAGCCATGCCTACTCTCGGCGGCCCCCGGCCGACCCGGCGCCAGCGCGCCATCCTTGGGCGCAGCGTCATTGGGGCCATCGTTGCGCTCGGGCTCGTAGGCGCGGGTCTCTTCTGGATCGACGGGACCACGTCCACTTCCAGTGCCGCCCCGGACAGACCGAACGTGCTGATCATCATCACCGACGATCAGCGAGGTGGCCTCGAAGTGATGGAGGCAACGAGACGGTTCTTCAAGGACGAAGGCACGAGGTTCATGAAGGCGTTTGCGACGACGCCGAGCTGCTGCCCCTCACGGGCGTCGATATTCACCGGTCGTTATGCCCACAACCATGGAGTTACGAACAACGAGAACGTGACGCGACTGGATCACGGCCGAACCCTGCAGCGCTATTTACAGGAGGAGGGCTACACGACCGCGATCTTCGGCAAGTACCTGAATGAGTTCAAAGGTGAGCGTCCTCCCTACTTCGACTCGTGGAGCGTGTCGAAAGGCATCCCGGAGAAGGCATACGACGGCGCCGTGTGGAACGACCACGGAGAGCTTCGCAAGATCGATCAGTACTCGACTAGCTACATAGCCGATGAGGCCGTCGACTTCGTCGAGGAGGCAGAGGCGGCGGACGAAGATCCTTGGTTCATGTACCTGACGCCGCACGCACCCCACCGTCCCTTCGTGGCCGAGGCGCGGTACGCGGATGCAGAGGTCCCCAACTGGAAGGGGAATCCGGCGGTGTTCGAGCGCGATCTGAGCGACAAGCCGCCGTTCGTTCGCGACCGGCACCTTCCGTCGAGAAACGGATTCGTTTTGCGGCGCAGGCAGCTTCGCACGCTGATGTCCGTGGACGATCTCGTCGCCGACGTGATGGAGAGGCTCCGCGAACTAGACGAACAGGAAGACACCCTGGTGATCTTCATGTCGGACAACGGCGTTCACTGGGCCGAACACCGGCTGAGGAACAAGTTGACGCCCTACACGCAGTCGATAGTCATCCCGTTGTTCATGAGGTGGCCGGGCAAGATCGAGCCCGGGGGTAACGACGAGCGAATCGCCGCCAATATCGACATTGCTCCGACCGTGCTGGACGCCGTCGGTATGGAGCAGGTGGAGGGGATGGACGGCAGGTCCCTGCTTGATACCTCCTGGCCGCGTGATCGGATCCTTACGGAGTTCGAGAAGGATGGGGACTTGCCCTATCCCACCTGGGCTTCCATTCGCACCCGGGCGTATCAGTACATCGAGTACTACGCCGCCGACGGGAACAGCGTGCGGTTCCGTGAGTACTACGACTTGCTGGAGGATCCCTGGCAGCTCGAGAACTTGCTGGGGGACGGGGATCCGACCAATGATCCGAATACGAGGCGACTCAGCCGGCAGCTGGCCGAGGACCGCGCCTGCAGCGAGGAGGCTTGCCCCTGACCGTCACTCCGTGCTGCCGGAAGGGGCGAGTCAGCCGGCGACTGTGTGGCGGATCGACTGCACGCTCGCCAGCGACTGAACCACGCTCATGGACACGCGGTTGCGGCCGGAGCGCTTCGACTCGTAGAGGGCCTCGTCGGCCGCACGTACCAACGAATCAGCGTCCATAGCGTTGTTCGGGAAAGAAGCCGTTCCCACGCTGATCGTGATGGGCACTGGAGCTTTCATCTGCTCGACTGCTCGGCGCAGTCGTTCGCCGGCCTGAGCGCACGCCTTCGGGTCGGCCATGGGAAGGATGATGGCGAACTCCTCTCCCCCGTAGCGGGCCACGGTGTCGAAGTCACGTGACACCTTCCGGATCGTTGCAGCCAAACGACGAAGCATCTCGTCACCGGCTTGGTGGCCGTAGCGATCGTTGAGGGCCTTGAAGTGGTCTATGTCGAGCATCAGAAGACCGAGATGTTCCCCGCTTCGGCGGGACCGATTGATCTCGGCCATCAGCATCGAGTCGAACCGCAGGCGGTTGGCGACGCCCGTCAAGGCGTCCGTGTTTGCCATGCGCTGGACTTGCTCCAATAGCCATACGTTGCTCATTGCAAGAGCTGCGTGCCCGGCGAACTGCTCCACGACCGCGAGGACGCTTTCATCAACTCGGTAGCCTCGCTTTGTCGAGCCCTCGGCAACCATCACGCCGACCCACGAGTTCTCGACGATCAATGGGACCAAGAGGATCCGCTTCATCTCGGGGAACAGAGCGGCCAGGGCGGGGTTCGCTTTGGCGTCGAGCTTGTTCGTCATCGAAGGACGAAGGGTCTCCCGGGAGGCCCTGATGGCCGCGTCCGCGAGCAGCTCCGATTGGGGACGGAGCTCGCACCCTCGCTCGGCGGCCACGCGGAGCTTGTTGCCGCCCAGCACCAACACGGCGGCTCTCTTGAAGTCGAACGTATCGGCGGCCACGTTCACCAGTCTCTTAGCCGCTCCTGCTCCGTCCGCCACCTGGTCGAGCTCGGTAGCCAGCGCGGCGAGCGCCTCGAGGTCGAATCCCCGTCGACGCAGCCGCCGTTCGTTGATCGCGGAGTAGGCCGCCGTCGCAATGGCGACGAACCAGAAAGCGATCAGGTTGTAGACGGCCATCCGGTGGAAGGGCGTCTGGGCTACGGGGGTCGTTGCCGGTTTCACCTCAACGGGTGGGATGAAGCCGGCTAGTTGGGAGTAGAAGGCCACGAGCACCAGTAGGGAATGCCACAGGGCGATCTTCAGACCCGTTCGATAGGAAGCGAGTAGCGTGACGGTGACCAGGTGTGCGAACAGTAGGAACCGAAGGGGGCTTGTTGCGCCTCCGGTGGCGTAGGTAACCCACGCCAAGAACAGTCCGTCGATCAGAAGCAGGATCCCGATGAGAACCAGCCCGCGCCCCCCGGTTATCCGTCGCAGACCTTCGAAGATGACTGAGACGCCCAAGTAGATAGCACTACACAGCAGAAGATTCCGCTCGGCAGCCGCGTGCATCACGATCGAGAAGTACCCCGCCATCCAAACAACGAGCACCAGCGCAAAGCGCACGATGAGCATGAGCGACAACCGCTCCGACAGCGACACCATCTCGCTCGGAAGGGCGGTCTTGTCCATGCTCCAGAGAGCCTGTCGTTTCATACGAACCTCGCCAGATCGTGCTTGGCGTGCACGGGGGCCATCGCCAGCTTCGGATCCTTGCGGTCGAGCCAGTACTGGATCATCAGGTACGCGGCCACGAGCAATGCGAGCAGCAGCGGGAATCCGAACGCCTGCACGGTATGAGTCGCAAGGTCGCCAAGCGCGGGCTCCTCGACGCCGCCAGTGTCGTCCGGGGGCGGAGGCGGCGCGGGGTCGTCTCGCTTCGGCTCTTCCTTGCGCTGTTCCTTCGGCTCCTCACGGCGAGTCGGCTTGGGCTCGGGCTTCGGCTCGGGTTGTGAGACCGTAGTCGGCTCAGGCTCCGTTACCTCGGGAGGAGGAGGCGGCGGCGGCTGATGCGTCGGTCCGACCGTCGGCTCTGGCGGCTCCGTCGGAGGGGTTGTCTCGGTCGGAGTGATTGTCACGGTGGGTGTGACGGTGGGTGTGACGGTGGGTGTGACGGTGGGCGTGACGGTGGGCGTCACTTCCTCTTCGATGAAGTCGAACTGGTAGATGGCGGGCTCGCCGGCGTTGCCCGCAGGGTCGATCGTGCGGACCTTGAACGTGTAGGTCCCGACCCCGTTGTCCGGGTACGTCACCGGGCTCCCGCAAGGGATGTAGTCGTCCGAGCCATCGGTGGTCAGCGAGCACTCGTAGGCCGCCTCGGGATCCGAGGACGAGAAGACGAAGCGGAAGGGGCTCATTTCGGTCGGGTCGTCAGGGGCCGAGTCGATGCTGATGTCTGGCGGCGTCGTGTCGAGCATCGTGGAGCTGTCCGGGTCGACCGGCGTGTCCTCGAAGTTCCCCGCTTCGTCGCGAGCTCGCGTGAAGAAGTCATAGGTTCCATCTCCCTGCGTTGCGGAGTAAGCGAACGCTGGGGAATCGGGCGACGTGTCGGTGTCGACGAGCGCGAAGCCGGGGTCGTTCGGGCCTCGCGCCCACAACTCGACCTCCACTACCTGGGTTAGACCGTCGGCGAACGTGTAAGTGATGTCAAAGGCCGGATCCGCCGTCGTTCCAAGTGACCAAGCAACGGAGTCCGGGGCACCTGTGTCGAACAGGTACGTGTCGACGTCGGTCGACGAGTTGCCCGCGTCGTCAGTCGCTCGCACTGTGAAGGTGTAGGTGCCGTCGCCCTGCAGGTCGTAGGCGATCGTGCCTGAGTTGCAGTCCTGGAAGGGAAGAAGCACCTGGTCACCAAAGCTCAGCTGGCAGTCGAGCTTGGCTCCGGCCTCCGTCGAGAAGTCCCATCTCGGGCGGGCGTCGCGTCCCGGGTCCGTGGGTGCGAGGTCGATGGCGACCGGAGGAGCACCGGTATCGACGCTGATCGACCGTTCGGCGGGCGTTGCGTCGACGTTATTCGCCACGTCCCGTGCGCGCACCCGGAAGGTGTGATCCCCGTCGCTCAGCGATGCGAGGTTCTCCGGTGACTCGCATGGGGTGAAGCCCGAGCCGTCGAGCTCACATTCGAAGCTCACGCCGTTTTCGGACGAGGAAAAGGTATACGTCGGGTTGGGGTCGTTTATGAGGCCCCAGGGTCCCGAGTCGATCGTGGTCTCCGGCACGATCGTGTCGAGGGTGTACTCAGTTGTCGCAGTCGCGGAGCGGTTGCCCGCCGAATCCGTCAGTCGGACGAAGAACGTGTATGTCCCGTCGCCATCCGCCAGGGTGTAGGACTTCGGCGAGTTGCACGTTGCCCAAGCTTCGAGGACCACGCCACTCTTTTCCACCTTGCACTCCGCCGTGGTGTCGCCTCCACTGTTGAAGGTCAATCCCACGTCGGTGCTGTTGCCCGATCCCGATGGGCCCGTTATCTGAGCGGCGTCCGGGGCATTCGTGTCGAGTCGATAATCGCTCCATGCGAAGGGTGAGACGTTGCCGGCCTCGTCGCGCTGCCGCACGAAGAACGTGTAGGTGCCGTCTCCGTCGGACAGCTCGTACTGATGTGGGCTGACACAGGGACGCAGAGGCGATACCTCTTGACCGCCCTTCTCGAGACGGCATTCGAAGGTGGCGTTCGCCTCGCCGCTGAAACCCCACTCAGGAGAGGTGTTGTTGCCCGGCGTCACCGGAGCGTTGACCGAGGGTACGTCGGGAGCCGTTGCGTCCATGTAGAAAGTGTGTGTTGCAGCGGTGCTGCGGTTCCCCGCAGGGTCGACGGCCCGTACCTTGAAGGTGTACATGCCATCGCCGTCGTCCGGGTAGCTGGCGGGTGCTCCGCACGGTGCGTAGTCGTCGGTTCCGTCGGCAGTCAAGGAGCAATCGAACGTGGCATCCGGATCCGAGGACGAGAACGTGAAACCAAACGGCGATGTAGCCGTTGCGGTCGGGGGGGCGGAATCGATCGTTACATCTGGCGCCTGCGTGTCGACGACCGTGGTGGCGTCGGGAGTGGCAGGAGGGTCCTCCCGGTTGCCGGCGACATCGAGTGCACGTGTGTAGAATCGGTAGGTGCCGTCGCCCTGCGTAGCAGTGTAATCAAAGGAACCCGAATCGGGCGAGGTGTCGGTGTCGGCGAGGACGAAGTCGGCGTCGTTGGGACCCTTCACCCACAACTCGACCTCTTTGACCTGCGAGTCGGCGTCGGAGGCAGCGTAGGAGACGGTGATGCTCGTGCCCGCGGTGAGAGGGACCGACGAAGAAACGGAATTCGGTCGGGCCGTGTCGAGTGTGTATGAGTCCGAAGCGACCGAGGTGTTGCCGGCCGCGTCCGTGACCCTGACCGTGAACGTGTAGATCCCGTCGGCCTCGCTGCTCAGATCGTAGGTGGCGGTGCCGGCATCGCACGGACCGAACGCAGATATCGTCGTTCCCTCGCGGACCAGCTCGCACTCGAAGGTGGCGCCGCTCTCACTCGAGAAGTCCCACTTCGGCGCGGTGTCGTTGCCGGGATCGGAGGGAGCCGAATCCACGGTCACCGGCGGCGCCCCCGTGTCCACTATGAAGTTGCGCTCCGCCGGCGTGGCGTCGACGTTGCCGGCGTCGTCGAGTGCCCTCACCCGGAAGGTGTGATCGCCGTCCCCGAGCGAGTCGTAGGTCTGTGGCGAGTTGCACGCCGTGAAGCCTGCCCCGTCGAGCTCACACTCGAAGGAGACACCGTTCTCTGTAGACGAGAAGTCGAACGAGACGTTGGCGGTCGCGGTCGGTCCGGAGGGGCCGGAATCGATCGAGGTGTCCGGCACCGCCGTGTCCAGCTCGTACTGCTGCGAGGCCTCCACAGAGGTGTTGCCACCCGCGTCGGTCTGCCTGACCGTGAAGGTATAGACCCCGTCGCCGTCCACCAGGGTGTGGACCTCGGGAGAGGTGCACGGTGAGAAGCTCTGGATGACCTGCCCATCCTTCTCGATCTTGCACTCGGTTGTGGCGTTCGGCTCCGAGTCGAAAGTCAGCGCGACGTTGGGGTCGTTACCCACCCCACTGGGATCGGTGATCTGCGGTGCATCGGGCGTCGCGGTGTCCAGCTCGTATTCGCTCCACGCAAACGGTGAGGCGTTGCCAGCGGCATCGACTTGTCTGACGAAGAACGTGTACGTGCCGTCGCCCTCGACGAGATCGAGCTGCGTCGGGCTCAGACACGATGCGAGCGGTGAGACGACCACGCCTTCTTTCTCTAGACGGCACTGGAACGTTGCATTGGTCTCGCCCGCAAACGTCCACTCGGGAGAGGCGTCGTTGCTCGGGCTCGCGGGGGACGCGAGAGTGGGAGCATCGACCGTGGAGTCGACCGAGAAGGTAACGGGCGAGCTTGTACCCGTGTTATCCGCCCCATCTTTTTGGCGAGCTACGGCCGTGTACGCGCCGTCCGCTAGCGCCGCGGAATCCACCGACCACGACCCATCCGCAGCGCGATTGGCCGTGAGGGTCTGCGCGATCGCTCCGGTCGTGTCGACCCCGGAATGGACGTCTACGGTGATGGTCTGAGAATCGCTTCGATTCGAGGACGATGTCCCGGACACGGTCGGCGTAGCGTCGTTGATGAGCTGACCCGCGGTAGGAGAGGTTATGGACACCACGGGGGCGGTGACATCCATCTTGTAGGTGGCCATTGCCGCCGCCCACATGGCGTCTTTGTCGAGGGTACCCGTGGCGGAATACGAACCCGTCGACGACACGATGCGGTACTGGGTATGAAGACTGCCCTTGCTGGGCGAGATAAGGGATGGGGTAGCGGTGTATCCGGAGCCGGGGGTGAAGATGGCGTCGCCCGAGATCGCAAAAGATCCCACGATGAGCTCGTCGGCCTGAGTCGTCGTCGCGCTTCCCGTTGTCGGAAACGAGTTCGAGCCGATCGAGCCGGAGGAGACGTCTTTTGTATTGGTGGCTGCAAGACCGGAGAAATGGTTGACGCTCATTCCTCTAGCGGCCGCTAGGGGATGTGTGACGGTGATCGTGTCTCCTGCAGCGAGGCCTTTTACGTCGTGAGCAGAGAGGACGACCGTTCGTGCGCCGAACAGGTTTGTGGCGTCCGCATCGATCGAGTAGGTGTTGCCCTTGCTGTCGGAGGCGCTCACGGCCCCCGTGGCAAGCCCTTCGATGCCGAAGGTAACGATGATGCTGTTTCCGTCAGGCACCGCGGATGACACCTGGGTGGACAGGGACGTTCCTGTTGCGTCATCCCATGTCAGGGTTAGCTGCGGCACGTTCAGCGTCTCTCGGGTTGCGTAAAAGGAGGTAGCCGTTTCGTTTGCGTCGGGTTGGCTCAGCACGAATCCGTGGTTGGCGTTGCTGTACATCGACCTCACGAGGCTCGTTACCCGCCAGTCGACCCACCCGTCGGACGTCGCCACAGTCAGCGGAGAACCGGCGGCGGTCGGGCGACTGTTCCACGTCACCGAGCCCTCTGACCAACTGGAGGTCACCCTATCGATGGCTTGGAGGACCGTGCCGCCGCGGACCTGATTCATACGCAGTCGAGCGCTGCTGAGCGCGCAGTCCTGGGGGATGGAGGGCAACGGGAACCGTACGAGTGACTGCCGGATGTTAGTCGTCTGGGATACGAGCATCTCCGTGCCGGCCCCGTGGTTCGTTGCGGGCATGCTGCGCTCGATGTAGGTGTCGGCCTCGGCGTTCACGGTGGTGCTTCCGGGCGAGGAACAGCGTGGGCTGGTTGCGTTGCCGAGGTGTCCTCCGTGGACGATGGCACCAGCCAGGGCGGGGGTCCCCTGGATGGCCAGCAACGGCAAGAGGTTGTAAAGGGCGACGGTGACGAGCAGGATGCGGCCCATCTTGGGGGCCAGGTGGGCGAATTGGCGAGTGCCCTTCTTAGTCCGCGGACCTTTGCTCTGGCCCATTCGGGTGGCAGGGGCCCTGTTCGTCATTGGACGGATCCGGCCCGCGAAACCAGGCCGGTTGCGTGAAGGTCGTTCGGAGCAAGCGAAAAGCGGCGTCTTCGGCCTGCGAGACCGGGTTTGCTTGCGCTCGATGGCAGTCGCGTGAGTAGACGAGCGGGGACGGGATCTCTCGGCTGGGCTCCGACCGGAACTGTGGCGGCCTCGAGGCAACACCGCCGAAAGAAGGCGCGCGGGCAGGCGTCGGACGGTCCCGAGGACCGCCAACACCTTCAGCACGAGCTCCGCCACCGGCCCGATCAGCAGTGCGGGCAGCGATTGCCGTCGCTTTTGCGACAAGCGACTTCCTTCCTCCGCGAGGCCCCTCCGCCCTTGTGACGAGGAGCGCCTAGGTAGGTATCGGCCCCCCGGAGCCGTGTTTGAGCCTCTTCCCCTAGAACTTGGGAGACTTCTCCCCCGATCGGGGGAGGGGAGGACGAAATCCCGCCTCAGGGCCCTCCCCCGGTCGAGCCCAGATGGGTCGCGCCCGTTCCCCTTTTGTCCGGCGAAAGCTAGGGGTTGCGCTCAAGATGAGGCCTGCGCAGTCGATGGTTGAACCAATGAGTCCCAAGGGGCTCGGCGGCGGCCGGGATGGTCGCCGGGAGATCATCGAGGAGTCAGATGACCGAGCGTGCTCGGGCGAGGCTCCGCAGGGGCCGAGGGGCCGAGCCTGTGGAGGCCCCGGAGAGGTCTAAGCGTCCAGCCGGAGAAGGCCATGCCGCGGCGCGGTTCTCGCACCGGCCGTTCGGCGCGCAGATGCACGCCCTGCGTTTCGGTTTCATCGGGATCGTCGCCTGGTCGGCCGGACTGTCGGACACGATCACTGCGGCTCCACGGACCTGGATCGGTGGCCTCCTAGCGTACGGGCTCCTGATCTTGGTGGCCGATCGCTCTCGGCGCATCTGGACCAGATCCCAGGCGCCCGTTGCGCTGCTGATGCTCTTCGTCGACGGTGCTTTCCTGGCATGGGTGCTGTTTCTCAGCGGGGGCGCACTGAGCCCGTTGCGCTTTCTCGTCTATATCCATCTCATCTCGACGACGCTGATCTACACCTACCGGGTGGGGGTCGCCGTCACGTTGATGCATTCGATCCTTTTCTTTGCCGTGTTCCGGGCGCAGGCGGCCGGCGTGGTGGATTTTCAAGGCGTGGGAGTGGGGTTCACAGGTATAGGGGAGGGTGCTCTCGGCGCTCGCGACTCTTGGATCTTCAACACGGTCGTTCTATGGCTCGTTGCCCTTGCTACTGCGCCCTTCTCGTCTGTCAACGATCGCGAGCTCAGGAGGCGCAAAGATGACCTAGGGGCCCTCGCCGAGATGGCAAACGACTTCGAGAACCTTCACTCTCCCCAGGAGATGGCTCAGTCGATGCTCGAGCGCCTGAACGGTTCCTTTCAGTTCGATCGCGGGGCCGTGCTCGCTGTTCGAGAAGACCATCTCGTGCTGGTGGCGGGTCGCGAAGTCGAAAAGACCATGGCCCCTACTGCCACGATCGACAAGCTGATCGACAAGGCCTGGGATGGACACGAAGCTCTTCTCGTTGCTCGTCTGGACCCCGAGATGGATCCGTGCCTCGCGCGCCTCATGCCCGATGCCCGCAACGTCCTGGTTACGCCGATGTTCGCGGATGGTCAGCCCTTCGGCGTGCTGGTTGTGGAGAGCTCGAACGTCGATCAGCCGGTGATCCAGCGGCGGGTCATATCAATGGTCATGCAATTCGCGGCACACGGAGCTCTCGCCATGCGCAACGCGTGGTTGCTTCAGCAGGTCCAGAGCCTGGCCGATACCGACGCCCTCACGGGGGTCGCAAACAGACGCTCCTTCGAGAAAGCCATTACGCGCGACGTCTCTCGGTCGATTCGTAGTGGGGAGCCACTGACACTCGTCATGATCGACCTCGACTACTTCAAGCAGCTGAACGACATGTTCGGACACCAGGCCGGCGACGAGGTGCTGCGTCGGGTCGGTGCCGTATTGCGTGGCGCGTGCCGCGGTTCCGACGTTCCCGCCCGCTACGGCGGGGAGGAATTCGCCGTTCTCTTGCCCGCGTGCGGGAAGGAAGAGGCCTTTGCAGCTGCGCAGAGACTGCGCTATCTCATAGCCGGTATCGAAGCCCCCGTTCCGATTTCGGCAAGCGCGGGCGTTGCTACCTACCCCGTTCATGCGACGACTCCCGAGGGCTTGGTGGCAGCGGCCGACGAAGCGCTTTATCAGTCAAAGCGCATGGGTCGCAACCGAACCACGGTCTCACCTCGGCGGGTGCTTCGCGCGGTCCGTGACGTCGAAGTCGTCTAGAACGCGGACGAGCCCCGCGGAGTCCGCAGGGCTCGTCTCATGTCGAGTCGGTTGCTACAGCGAGGCCGCCCAGCCGATGTTCTCGTGGTTCGCGTCCGGGTCGTCCATGGTCGTCAAACCGTTGGGACCGACCATTGACTGGCCGCCGTTGATCAGGGACTGACGGATGGAGTACACGCCCGCCGCCGAGGTGGCACGACCGTTGCGAGCTATATAGAGAGCGGCGAGCCCCGCTGCGTGTGGAGCGGCTTGGCTCGTTCCGCTAACGGTCGCATATCCCCCGCTCTTGTAGGTCGAATAGATGCGGTAGCCCGGCAACGCAAGGTCGATCTTCGCCCCGGCTGATGTCACGGGGTTGTTGCTGACGTTGCGACTGAAGTTCGAGAAGCACGCCATCGAGTCGTCCCGGTTCTCGGTGCAGATCGAGAAGGCCGTGCTGGTGGCCGCGGCCCCTCCGGGCTTCCCGTCGGCATCGGCAAGTGCGGAGATCGTGCTCACCTCGGGGAACGCGGCGGGCTGCGTGTCGTCCGAGGTCCCGAAGGTCCCGTCGGCGCCGTAGACGTCACGAGCCTCGTTTCCCGCGGCAACCGTGTAGACGACGCCCTTCGCTACCGAGTTCTTCACGGCGGTGTGGTACGAGGCTGTGTAACCGCTGCCGCCGAGGCTCATGTTCGCGACCTCGATGGTCGAAGCGCGTGCGGTGACCCAATCGATCCCGGCGATGATCCAGGAGGTGTAGCCACTTCCTCGCGAGTCCAGGACCTTGACGGCGTGGATGCGTGCTCCCGGAGCAACCCCCACCGTGCCGATGCCGTTGTCGAGTGCGCCAGAGATGCCGGCAACATGTGAGCCGTGTCCGTTGTCGTCGTCACCCGCACCGTTCGTGCAGCTGTTATTCATCGGTCCCCCGCCGGAGCACTTCGTCGACGACGTCACGTTGAGGTCCGGGTGGTCTAGATCGACGCCCGTGTCAAGGACAGCGATGTCGACGTCGACGCGTTCGTCGATCCCATCGATCTTCGCGGTCGGGCTGAGCTCGCCGTCGATGCGGTCGACTCCGGTGGGGAGTGTCTGAGCGAAGGCTCGCTGGCGAAGGTCCCTCTCGACGTAGTCCACACGCGGGTCCGCGGCGACGATGGCGGCGGTGCCCGGCGTCATCTTCGCCGAGTAACCCTTCAGAGCGTGCCGATAAACGAATCCGACCTCTGCCCCGTACAGGCTGTGGTGGTCGAGAGCCACTCCGCCCGGCCTCGTTCCGCTCTCGAGAACGACGATGTAGCGCCTGAGCTCTGCAGTGGCTCCCGGGCTCGGCAGCAATGCGACTGCAATGGCCGCGGCGAACACGGCCCCCATGCCACGTCGAAGAAGTGCCCCCATCTTTGACCCCCCTGTGGTCGCTGGACATCTTCGTCCGATGCCCCGATGGGGGTCCAGTTCGTCGCGTGCGTTCGTAACTCCTTCCTAAACGGAAGGATTCACGAAGTTTTCTCAGGGCTGCCCTTAGAGGGCCTTGGACCTAGGCCTTAGAGGTTTTTGCGCCGCGCAAGCGACCGGGCTGCAACGGTTACGAGGCCAGCGGCAGTGAGCAGGATCAGTCCGCCGCCCGTCACCCCAGAGTCGGAGGGAAGGGAGGGGTCGCTGAAGGAGGCCTTCGAACCCTTGACTTTCTTCGCTTGGACCCCGGTTCCCGAGTACGCGTCGCAACCCGTGTGAGCAGGGTTGGTCTTGCCGACACCATTGTTGCCGTCGCACTCGTAGCCGTTATTGGCATCGGTCCCGTTCGGCATCTGTCCCGGGGGGTTCTTGTTGTCGGCGGCGCCCACGCAGCCCGCGCACGGTTTCCCGTTGGCGTTTCCGCCTCCATTACCGTTCATAGAGGGCGAGCCGTCGCAGGTCGAGTCGTACGGATCCCCGTCGTTCTCGGCTGCCTGGTCGCAACCGTGAGCCGGCTGATTATCGTTCGCATCCGGTGGGCTCTTGGGGGCTGCGAAGGCAGCACCAATCGACATCAGCCCCACTAATAGGGTCACCAACAAAACTGCCCTTTTCACCACGATCTCCCTTCGTCCAGCGCCCCCGCCACGGGATACTTCTCTGGGAGAATGTACCATCCATTGGATATTCGTGGAAGAGGCTGAAAGCGGTGCGCTCCGCGACTGGGTCCCTTTCGCCAGATGGACGATCCGGGGGCCGCGCCCGGTTACCCTTTGGAGCCACCCGCCGGCCGGTTGAGGGCCTGCGGATCAGAACGGGGGTCAGTGAATGAACAAGCGTGTCAGGTGGGCGATTGCGCTGGTGCCGCTCCTGGCGCTCCTGGGGACGGGAGTTCCGGGCGTTTCCTCGGCGCCTCAGACCAAAGGCTGCGGGCTCACCACCCTCGATGGAACGATCCACTTCACGGATGAGGTGCGCCAAGAGGGCAAACCCCTGGAGTGCGGACCGGGTCAGAAGATCGTTGTTCGCAAGCGCCTTGCGAAGGGACACGTGAAGCCTGGTCGGGCGGATCGAAGAACTTCGATGATGACCTTCTTCACGATCGCAGACGTCCAACTCGCAGATGAGGAAGCACCTGCGCGGGCCGAGTGGTCCGACAAGTGCGATAAGACGCCGTTCGGAGGCTCCGGCTTCCGGCCCCACGAGACGATGGTGCCTCATCTTTTGAACGCTCACCTCCGTGCCGCGAGCAAGATAGCGAGGGACGGCAGCCCGGTCCTCGACGAAGAGTTCAAGTTCGCCGTAGGTCTCGGGGACCTTGCAGACAATATGCAGTACAACGAGATCCGCTGGATCATCGACCTGTTCGATGGCGCGAAAACCGTTGATCCCGACTCGGGAGCCGACGGCTATCACGGGTATCAGAGCGAGGACCCCGAGGGGGCTTCTTCGACGGAGATGGAATCACCCGTTCCGGACCAGAGGATCCTCGATCTGGCCAACGAGCCCTTCTGGGCGCACGGCCTCCGGGAGGGGCACGATGAGCTTCCCTGGTACTCGGTAGCCGGCAACCACGACGTCAAGGTGCAGGGAACCGCGCCGAACTCGGAAGCCTGGCTCGAGTTCATCAACGAGTACAACCAGGGACCCTTAAAGATCTTCGAGCCCACCGACGCGGAGGATCAGCAGGCCTTGTGCGACGGTGACTTCCAGGATCCTGACTTCCTCACAAACCCTCAGTACACACGTCCGGTCCCGCCGGACGAAGACCGCCGGCTCGTGCGCCGTGAAGCCTGGGCCCAGGAACACTTCAACACCACCGGCGTCCCCAAGGGTCACGGATTCAACGAGAACCGCTGTACGGACGAAGAGGGCAAGCCCCTCGAGCGACTCTGCTATTCGTTCGACAAGGGTCCCTTTCACTTCATCGGTCTCGACTCGAATCCCGATGAGGGTCTGGAGACGGGCAACATCGACCATCCGCAATGGTTATGGCTCAAGCGAGAGCTGAAGACCAACTCGCGCCACTACTTCACCGCAAAGCGGGAGCGCGTCGAGAACCCAGACGGAAGGAACCGCTTCATCGTGCTCTTCGCGCACCATCCGGTCGTCTCGATGAGAAACGAGGAGACCGAGAGAGGTCACACGGGTCCCGAGTTCGTGCGTCTGCTGAAGCGGTTCCCCAACGTCATCTTGAACGCTAACGGGCATACCCACCAGAACAGGATCTGGGCGCGCCGCAGCAAGAAGCCCGGGAGCCGGTATTGGGAAGTGAACACGTCGGCGATCGCGGACTACCCAACGCAGAGCCGCACCATCGAGATCGCCAACAATCATGACGGCACGATCTCGATCTTCGCGGTTGTGTTCAATGCCGACGTCGAGCCGAACCCACGCGAGATCGACTGGCATGCGGACGATCCCACTTCCGAAAAAGATCTCGGCGGCCACGATCACGACATCAACGAGGATTGGCTGGCGTCCTTCGGACAGGAGGTCCTCTTCTACGATCCGCAACAGGACCTCACGGAGATCGGCCGGCCGGTGGACCGCAACGTCGAGCTGGTTCTGCGAGCTCCGCGTTGGTTCCGAAGGCGTTAGAAGAGAAGAACCGGCAGGGGTGGGCCCCCAGGGACTCGAACCCTGCCCGCCGGATTAAAAGTCCGGAGCTCTGCCAGATGAGCTAGGGGCCCTCGGAGCCGAGCCTACTTGCGCGCGGCGTCAAGCCCGTCGGACGCGAAGACACAGATCCTGTGCGGCCTCGACCTCGACGGCGTCCCCGGCTTGCGCGCCGGCGTCTGCAATCGCCTTCCACGTCTGGCCCTTGACCCTGACCTGCCCTTCGGGGTTGAGGTCGGTGATCGCCCGGCCCCGTTGTCCCACGATGCCCTCGGCTCCCGTCATCGCTCGCTTCTTGCGCCAGCGGAGCCACAGGTAGATCTCGAGAGCGTCGAACAACAAGAAGGCGAGCAACACTGCCCCGCGCCACGGCCAGTCGAAGAAGACGAAGGCGATGACAACGCCGATGATCGTCGACACGGGTCAGGTCTATCTGTCGCGTGGACGCGGGACGAGTCGATAACCAACGTTTCGGATGGTCTCGATGAGAGCTTCGTGCTCGGGTCCCAGCTTGGCGCGCAGTCTTCTGATGTGCACGTCGACGGTCCGCGTCCCGCCGAAGTAGTCATAGCCCCAGACCTCTCGCAGCAACATGTCTCGGTCGCACACGCGGCCGGGCCTCTGGGCGAGGAACTTCAACAGCTCGAACTCCTTGTAAGTCAGATCGAGAGGAGCGCCCCGGACGTAGACCTGATAGTTCTCCGGGTTCACCGTCAGGTCGCCGATCTTCAGGACTGTCTCTTCCTCGCCCCGGCCCAAGCGACGCAGGATCATCCCGAGGCGAGCGGATATCTCGCCCGAGGTCGCGTCGACCAACAAGAAGTCGTCGGCTCCGACCTCGAAGCGGAACCCGGCTACCGCGTCGGCGTCGACGATGACGATGATCGGTGGCAGACCGATCTCCCACGCCAACGCGAGTGAGCGGGTGGCGTCCTCGGCCACCCTGGTATCCATCGTGGCGTCGATCAGCAAGACATCCGGATGCATTGCGGTCAGGTCCTCGGGACTCGTTGACTTGAGCGGTGCCACGACGACCCTCCAGGGAGCGATCGGAAAGCTGGGCAGCAGATCCCGCACGTCGAAGTGCTGGTCGGAGAGCAACAGAACCGTGTAGGAGCTCGGCGTCATTGGTCTACCCGTCGTCCGCTTGCGGTCCGTCGCCGAGGGAGCGCCCGGGGAGGTCCGCGTCCTCCCGATTGCGCCACGCGTTGGTTATCGGCAAGCGCCTGTCTCGCCCGAAGGCCTTGACCGTCACCTTCGGTCCCGGGGGGGCCTGTCGTCTCTTGTACTCCGCACGATCGACCAACGTGATCACCTTCTGGACGAGCTGGAGGTCGTATCCCAGGGCAACTATCTCCGAGGGTTCGGCCACGTCCTCGATGTAGGCCTCCAGGATCGGATCCAGCACGTCGTAGGGCGGCAGGCTGTCGGAATCCTTTTGGTCGGGCCGGAGCTCCGCCGACGGGGGCTTGTCCATGGTGCTCTGGGGGATCACCCGCGATAGCGAGTTGCGGTAGCTCGCGAGTGCATAGACCTCGATCTTGAAGACGTCTTTGAGAAGCGCGAACCCCCCCGCCATGTCGCCGTAGAGCGTTGCGTAGCCACAGGCCATCTCGGACTTGTTGCCGGTTGCAACTACGAGGTGCCCATACCTGTTGGAAACGGCCATGAGCAGGTTGCCTCGGATCCTTGCCTGGAGGTTCTCCTCGGCGAGGTCGGGGGCGGATTCCCCGAACGCGTTCTCTAACGCTCGCCGATAGTCGTGGAACGTGTCTGCGATGTGGATCTCACGCAGTTCGATCCCCAGGTTCGAAGCCAGCGTCTTCGAGTCCTCGATCGAATGCGAAGTCGAGTAGTCCGACGGCATGGTGATGCCGAGGACCGCATCAGCTCCCAGCGCGTCGGTCGCAATCGTTGCGGTTAGGGCGGAGTCGATACCGCCGGAGAGACCCACGACCACCCTCTCGAAACCGTTCTTCTCGACGTAGTCGCGGAGTGCTAAGACGAGTGCCTGGTAGATCTCTTCCTCAAAGGAGATCTCGAGGGGGACTCGGGGGGGTGCGAGTGTCTTCCTAGGCGGGAGGTCCGCCTCGACCCTGCGTATATCGGGATGCCGAGAGGGTCGAGACTGGCCGAGGGGCACCTCCACCACCTCGAGGTGCTCCCTAAACTGCGGGTAAGTGCTCACGATCCGACCGTCGGCGTCCAGGATCACGGAACCACCGTCGAACACCACCTCGTCCTGGCCCCCGACGGTGTTCACGTAGGCGATGGCCGCACCTGCCCGCCGGGCTCGCTCCGACAGCATCTCGATCCGCTCCGTCAGCTTCCCCTTGTGGAAGGGCGAGGCGTTGATGTTCACGACGACTTGCGCGCCGGCGTCACCCTGCGCGATCGCCGGCCCGTCCGCCGACCAGATGTCCTCGCAGACACAGACGCCGATGATCCCGACCGGGGTCTCGATCAACGTGTGACCGCGACCGGGTTCGAAGTAGCGGCGTTCATCGAAGACGCCGTAGTTGGGCAGCAGCTGCTTTCGGTACACGCCGATGATGCGACCACCGTGGCAGACGGCGGCGGCGTTGTAGAGGCGATCGTGGCCCGGCTCGACGAAACCGATCACACCGAGGACGTGGGGGGCCGCCGCCGCTATGGCTTCGACTGCCTTGACGTTCTCTCGCACGAACGCTCGCTTGAACAAGAGGTCGTCCGGGGGATATCCGGTGACGGCCAGCTCCGGGACCGCTACCACCTGAGCGCCCTTTGACTCGCCCTCGCGCAGCGCGTCCTTGATCTTCTGGGCGTTGCCCTCGATGTCGCCAACCACGGGGTTGATCTGGGCCAGTGCGATGTTGATCATGACTTTCTAAGCCTAGTTGGCGTTCCAAATGGCCGGGGACTTGTAACGCCGCCGAAACGTCTACCCCTTAGGCTCGATATATGGAAAAGCAACAGGATTACGTGCTGAGGACCGTCGAGGAGCGGGGGATCCGCCTCGTCTGGCTCTGGTTCACCGATGTGCTGGGCTTCTTGAAATCTTTCGCCGTGACATCCGAAGAGCTGGAGCAGGCCTTCGACGAAGGCATCGGGTTCGACGGTTCCGCGATCGAGGGGTTTGCTCGAGTGCAGGAGTCCGACATGCTCGCGAGGCCGGACGCCGGGACGTTCGAGATCATGCCTTCCTCCGACAACCGGGCTGAAGGCGGCGTCGCCCGTATGTTCTGCGACATCTACACTCCCGACGGGCGCCCTTTCTGGGGAGACCCCCGTTACGTTTTGCGCAGGAACCTCGCGAAGGCCTCGGAACGGGGTTTCACGTTCTACGTGCATCCCGAGATGGAGTTCTTCTTGTTCAAGAACGTCGACGATCCCACGCCTATCGACGTGGGGGGGTATTTCGACCTGACTCCTTCCGGCATAACCCAAGAGCTGAGACGCGACGCGATCAACGTCTTGGAGCGTATGGGCATACCGGTCGAGCTCTCTCATCACGAGGTAGCTCCCTCGCAGCACGAGATCGATCTCCGGCACGCCGATGCGCTGACGATGGCCGACTCGGTGATGACTTTTCGTCTGGTCGTCAAGGAGATGGCCGCAGCGCGAGGTATGTACGCCACCTTCATGCCGAAGCCGACCACCGATCTTCCGGGCTCCGGTATGCACACGCATATGTCCTTGTTCGAGGGCGACCAGAACGCCTTCCATGACTCGTCGGACGAGTACCACCTCTCGAAAGTTGCGAAGGCATTCATCGCAGGCGTTCTCACGCACGCGCGGGAGATAACCCTGGTAACGAACCAGTGGGCGAACTCATACAAGCGGCTCACCACGGGTCGGGGATATCCGGTCCCCGAGGCCCCGGTCTTCGTTTGCTGGGGCCGTCATAACCGTTCCGCTCTGGTCAGGGTGCCGATGTACAAGCCGCGTAAGGAGCAATCGACGCGCATCGAGATCCGCTCCCCAGATCCCGCCTGCAACCCCTACCTCGCGTTCTCCGCAATCCTCGCGGCAGGGATGAAGGGCATCGACCAGGGCTACGAGCTCCCTCCCGAGGCGACAGACAACATCTACGAGATGAACGACAGCGAGCGTCGTGCGGGAGGAATCGACTACCTACCGGACGACCTGTTCGAAGCGCTTCGCGAGATGGAGTCGTCGGACCTCGTGGCGGAGACCTTGGGAGAGCAGGTATTCGAGTACTTGCTGCGCAACAAGAGAGACGAGTGGAACAGCTACAAGTCCTACGTCTCGCCTTACGAGGTAGAGCGGTACTTACCTATTCTCTGATTGAGGCGGCGGTTACTTGCGCAGGACGGGTACGCGCACGGCACCTACGTAGCGAGACTTGTAGTACGACTCGCCGATCCGGTCGATGCGGACCTGGCCTCCGCTGGATCCGGTGTGAACCATCTTGCGGTGGCCGATGTACATCCCGACATGGCCGACTGCCGCGCTGCCGGTCTTGAAGAACAGGAGGTCACCCTTACGCAGGTTGCTGCGACTACGGACGTTCTTGTAGCCCTTCTTCGAGCGGAGTCCCCACTGGTCTATCGAACGTCGGGGAAGGATTTCGCCGTGGCCCTTGAACGCCCAGTACGTGAGTCCCGAACAATCGAAACCGGATTGCGGGGACTCTGATCCATAGCTGTAGGGGGTGCCGATCTGACTGAGGGCCCTTTTCACGACGTGGCGCCGGGCGGCGATGTGGTCGGTAGTTATGTGAGCTGCGGCCGGGGAGCCCCAGCCGGTCGATGCAAGCAATGCAGAAGTGGCGCCGAGCGCCACGACACGTGACAGACGCGAACGCAAGCTGTGCGTACCTCTCATTCCCACCTCCCAAGGTCGGGCTCTTCGGTGCGCCAAAGCGGGCGCTTCGTTCCGACGCCGACGGCATCAGACCGCCGAATCAGGCCCCGGTAAGGGCCGCTCGTCCGCCTCGAGGTGTTCCGCCACCGGGGGACGAGCTTCCAGCTGTACCTCGGTGATCGTCGGACGATCACCGGCCGTTCCTACGTTCTTGGTTCGGGCGAGGGGTCTTCCCTCACAGCCAACAGTTCGTCACCATAGACCACGCCCCTGCGACCTCGGACGGAAATCGGACCGAACGAAGTGCCGCCATTTTTGTGTCCCTCCCATAAAGAGGCAGATCGAACTGCCCTCCCCGGCGCCGTCTCGCGGCGGCCTTAGGCTGCATGGAGATGGACGTTGACCTGCGCAAACGCGCCCGAGCCGAGTCCCTGGAGGCGGTGAGCCGGACCCTCGCCGACCTGCTCCAGCGGGATGCCAAGGCCGCCGCCCTTCTGGAGGATGAGGGTCCGCTTCCCGCACCGGCCGACTACGTGGAGTTGGCTGAGGAGGCCGCCCGTCGGGGTGGGATCTCCGAGCTGAGGGCCGAGAAGCGACGGCGCCTGCTGGAGATCGCGGCCCGAGACGCGGCCGCAGAGATCTCGCTCGAGGAGACCACGAGAGCCCTCGCCGATCTCGCCGACGGATGTCTCCAGGCGACTCTGGGGTTGATCGATCCTCCCGACGACCTGGCGATCGTCGCGATGGGAAAGCTGGGAGGGCGCGAGCTCAACTACGTCTCGGACATCGACATCATGTTCATCACGTCCGGTGACCCCGCCCGCGCCACCAAAGCGGTGGGACGGTTCTTGCAGGAGCTCGGCGGGCATTCTCCCGAGGGAAGTGCCTATTTCATCGACGTGAACCTGCGCCCCGAGGGACGAAGCGGGGCCCTCGTCCGATCTCTCGACAGCTACCTCGAGTACTACGAACGATGGGCGAAGCCGTGGGAGTACCAGGCGCTTCTCAAGGCTCGACCCGCCGCCGGTGATCTTTCGGTGGCGCAGAAGCTCGTTGACGAAACGCGCTCCTTTGTCTTCCCACCGGACGTCTCTGCCGAAAGGGTCGCCGACATCCGCAAGATGAAGGAGCGCGTCGAGAACCATGCTGCGCGCGCTATCCGACGCACCAAAGGACTCCAAGGGGCGGACGTGAAGCTGGGTCCGGGCGGCATAAGAGACATCGAGTTCTGTGTGCAATTACTTCAGCTCGTGCACGGCGCGGCAGACGATTCGCTGCACTTCGGAGGGACGGTTCTAGCGTTGCAGGCCCTATCGAACGGTGGGTACGTCGCCGATGAGGATGCGGCCGGCCTCTATGTCGCCTACCGATGGCTTCGTACGGTTGAGCATCGGCTCCAGCTCTGGCAGGAGCGTCGGATACACCAGATCCCCAGCGATGAGGAGGCGCGCACGCGCTTCGCGAAGGCGATGGGGTTCAAGGACTCTCCCGTAGCCGCCGCCGTCGCGCTTTTCGACGACAGGCACCGGGCGGTCTTGGCCGACGTCCGCGCCCGCTTCGAGCGCATCTTCTATCGGCCGATGATCGAATCGCTTGCGCATGGGGGGACCCGGCGATTGTCAAGCGCAGCGCTCCAGGATCGTCTGCGGGTGTTGGGATTCCGCGACGTTCAGCGCGCGTCTCGCAACCTCGAGAGCCTCGTCTCCGGTACCTCACGCCAAGCGAAGCTCCTGCGCGTGCTCACACCTGCGATGTTGCGCTTCCTGGCTCCCTGCCCGGCTCCGGACGAGGGGTTGCTTTCGTTTCTGCGTCTCGGTGAGGCCCTCACGGGGCGCGTGGACGTCCTGGGCGCTCTTCGGGACAATCCTCCGGGACTTTCGTTCCTGGCGCGGGTACTAGGGAGCGGACGGCTTCTCGGAGATGTACTGGCGCACGTTCCCGAGCAGGTATCCGTCATCGCCAACCCCGAACGCTTTCCCGAGCCCAAGGACCGCGACCAACTGGCCCGGGAAGCGGTCGCGTCTCTCGAGTGGCGCGACCCGGACAAGAAGCTCGACGGCCTGAGACGCTTCAAGCGGCGAGAGATGCTCGATATCTCGATGCGCGACCTCGCCGGACTGGCCGACGTCGAAGACGTGGGCCGTTCGCTCTCGGACCTCGCCGACGCCGTTCTCGAGGCAGCACTGGACGACCTGCCCCAGCGCTTCGCCGTGATCGGTATGGGCAAGCTGGGGGGCCGCGAGCTCAACTATGCGTCCGATGTCGATGTGATGTTCGTTCACGAAGGCGATGTCCTCGGCGCCGAGAAGGAAGCCGAAAGATTGCTGCGTAGCATCGGCGACGTCACGCCCGAGGGCCAGGCCTTCCGGGTAGACGCCGGCCTGCGGCCCGAGGGCAAGGCGGGTGCTCTTTCTCGGTCGGTCGACGCGTACGTCGAGTACTACGAGCGCTGGTCGAGGCCGTGGGAGCACCAGGCGTTGATCAAGGCCCGATGGGTGGCAGGCGATCGCGAGCTGGCCCGGGAGCTGCTGGACGCGGTGCGACCGAAAGCCTTTCCCTCGCGGCTTTCGCAGGAGGCCTTACGGGAGATGCGGCATCTCAAGGCGCGTATGGAAAAGGAGCGTATCGGGCGAGGGGTGGACCCGAGACGTCACATGAAGATGGGTCCGGGTGCCATCGCGGACGTCGAGTTCGCGATTCAGCTAGTGCAGAGGCGCCATGCGTACAGGGATCCGTTGCTTCAGACCACGTCCACGACCTCTGCGCTCACGAGGGCCGCGGAGACGGGGCTGATCGACGAAGGTGACGCTCGGGTCCTGAAAGAGGCCTACGCGTTCCTCATGCGACTGCGCAATCGAACGTTTCTCCTCGTGGCCCGTCCGGTGGACGTCCTTTCGTCCAAGCCGGAGGAGCTCGAGGCTCTGGGCGTCGCTATGGGGTTCGAAGATCAGCCGCGACAGGAGCTCGAGGAGACCTACCTGAGGATGACTCGCCGCTCTCGCCGAGTGGCGGAGGGGCTCATCTATGGCTAGATCGTCCGTGACACCGCGAATCCGAAGATGAAGAACAACACGATCGCACCGAGGATCACGACGAGGATGCGGCCCCCCAGCCTTCCGCCTCCTTTACCGGCAAGCAGCATCACGAAACCGAGGAGCACGAGCACGCCTGGGATGAGCAGCTGCCTGAACTGATCCGGATCCATCGCTCACGATCCTACGGGCGGGCGCTGCTCTAGTCGCGTCCGTCACAGTCGGAGAAGAAGCTAGAAACGGGCTCCGACCGCAGGACCACCGCTGGGGGGAGGCGGGGGAGGCGGGGGAGGTGGTACTGCATCGGCGGTCGTCTGCATGACGCCGAGCAACCAGGGAATCTCCTTTGCCGGAACGGGGCGCCCCCGGTGCCAACCCTGGATGAAGTCACAGCCCAATAGCTTGAGCATCTCCACCACTTGCGCATTCTCGACACCTTCGGCAACGACCTCCAAGCCCATGTTGTGAGCCAGGTCGATGATCGACTGAACTATTAGGAGGTCGTTCTCGTCCGACTGCATGCTTTGGACGAAGGTCTTGTCGATCTTGACTGCGTTGATAGGAAGTCTCTTGAGAGAGGACAACGACGAGTAACCCGTTCCGAAGTCATCGACTGCAAGACGAACGCCCAGTTTGTGCAACGTGGTGAGGATCTCCATGGCTCTCGCAGGGTCGGCCATGATGCTGCTCTCGGTGATCTCGAGTTCGAGACGAATCGGATCGATCTCCCACTTCTGGAGCAGCCGGTCAACTTCTGCGGGGAAACGTGGATCGAGCAGGTTCCTCACGGACAGGTTCACGGCGACGTTGATCGTCAGCCCTTGCTGGTCCCACTCGTGGCACTGGCGGAGCGCTGTGTTGAGCACGGCCATAGTGAGTGGGCCGATCAGACCCCCACGCTCCGCAACCGCGATGAACTCGGCCGGCGGAAGCACCCCTCGGGCGGGGTGGACCCACCGTACGAGGGCTTCGACGCTACGCAGCTTGTCGTCCTTCAGCCCGATCAACGGCTGGTAGTGAAGAACGAGTTCGTTTCTCTCGATGGCGTTTCGGAGGTCGCCCCCGAGCCCGAGCCGATCTGGGTTGTGGTTGTCGATCTCTTCGATGTACACCTGGCGGCCGGATCCCGTCTGCTTGGCGACGTACATAGCGACGTCCGCTCGGCGAAGAAGTCCGTGGATGTCCTTGCCGTGAGTGGGGAAGATGGCAATCCCTACGCTGGCATCGATGTCCAATGCGAGACCCTGGATATAGAAGGGGCGCTCGAGGGCCTTTTGGATCTTGTCCGCAACCTGAAGGGTCGTGTTCGTGCTGTGCACGTGAGGAAGCAGCACGGCGAACTCGTCCCCGCCAAGCCTCGCGACCGTGTCGGTCTCTCGCAGGAGGGGCCGTAACCGGTTCCCCATCTCTTGCAGGACGAGGTCTCCGTGGTGGTGACCAAGCGTGTCGTTGATCTCCTTGAACCTGTCGAGGTCCATGATCATGACCGCAAGGTTCCATCCCTCTCGACGTGCGACGAGGATCGCCTGGCCGGCGCGCTCGTGGAAAAGGCTGCGGTTCGGGAGGCCGGTCAACGAGTCGTGCAGCGCGAGGTATTCGTTGTCTTCCGCCTGTCGCTTGAGCTTGGTCGATGCGCGGGCCACGATGCGGAACAGAACCGCATAGAACAACGTGAACCCACACAGCAGGATCAGATAGAGACGGTGGTTGTCCTGCTGGATGATCTGCGCAATTGGCGCGTACGGCAGGTAGAGCTGGACCGCCCCGGAGGGCTCGGCCTCGCCGGCGAATGTGAGCGGGACGTAGACTTCGATCAGTTGCGGGTTCTTCGATCCCCCGTCTTCCTTGGTCCCCTCCCCGTTGATCCGGCTTGAGACCGTTTCGCCTTGCAGCGCCTGATCGAGTAGGTCCGAGGCCGGAAGCATGGATTTCTTCAGGTTGCCGTTTTCCTGGAACACCAATTGGCGCTTGGGGCCCCAGACCTTGAACCCGGCGATGTAATCGTCCACGGGGGCCGCAGCCAGGGATTCCGAGAACTGCCGACGAGCCTTGCTGCTCAGCGGCCCCTCGAGGTCCTTCACGGATAGATGAGGCTCGATTCGGAGCGTCGTGACAAGCTCGGCCTGCTCGCGCACGAGCGCAAGCGTGCGTTTCTGCACGATGCCGTCGAGTGATCGCCCCAGCACGAGGCTGGAGAGGATCACTGGTATAGCGCTCACGACTCCGAACTTTGCGAGAAGACTCAGTCCGGGCCGGGGAATCTTCTTCAAGTCTCGGCCTCCCGCTTATGACAGATCCACTTAATGGGTCGGCCTGGAGGGGCGGTCCTTGAGCCGAGAGTTGGAAATAGATGGCGCGTAAAGGCCCCCCGGACGAACCCGGGGGGCCTTTAGATAAGCGTGGGGTCGGTCTAGATGTCGTAGTACAGGTAGAACTCCCAGGGGTGGGGCCGCAGGCGCAGTTCGTCGACCTCGTGGACCCTCTTGTAGTCGATCCAGTGGTCGATCACGTCTTGCGTGAACACCCCTCCGTCCAGCAAGAAGTCGTGGTCGCCCTCGAGGGCGTCCAGCGCCTCGTTCAGCGATCCAGGCACCTGGGGCACCTCGGCCAGCTCCTCGGGCGGAAGCTCGTAGAGATCCTTGTCCACGGGCTCGGGTGGCTCGGTCTTGTTCTTGATGCCGTCGAGGCCGGCCATGAGCATCGCCGAGAACGCCAGGTAGGGGTTGGCCGAGGGGTCCGGACAACGGAACTCCATGCGCTTGGCTTTCGGCGACTTCGAGTACGCCGGGATCCGGACGGCCGCGGAGCGGTTCCGCTGCGAGTACACAAGGTTCACAGGGGCCTCGTAGCCCGGCACCAGTCGCTTGTATGAGTTCGTCGTGGGCGCGCACAGCGCCAGCAGCGCGGGCGCGTGCTCGAGCGTGCCTCCGATGTACCAGCGCGCCATGTCCGACAACTGCGCGTATCCGAGCTCGTCCCAGAACAGAGGCTCATCGTCCCGCCACAGTGACTGGTGGACGTGCATCCCCGATCCGTTGTCCTGGAAGATCGGCTTTGGCATGAACGTGATCGTCTTGCCGTAGCGAAGTGCGACGTTCTTGACCGCGTACTTGTAGAGCATGAGGCGATCGGCCATCGTCAGGAGCGGCGCAAAGCCCGTGTCGATCTCGGCCTGCCCCGCGGTGCCCACCTCGTGGTGGTGGACCTCCACCGGGATTCCGAGCTCGCGCAGCACGAGCGTCATCTCCGAGCGAAGGTCCTGGTAATGGTCCATGGGCGGAAGCGGGAAGTAACCCTCTTTGTAGCGGGGCTTATAGCCGAGGTTCCGACCCCCCTCTTCGGCCCCTGAGTTCCACACACCCTCTACCGCGTCGATGAAGTGGTAGCTCGAGTGCTGGTTCTGGTCGAAGCGGATCGAGTCGAAGATGTAGAACTCCGCCTCGGGCCCGAAGTACGCAGTGTCTGCGATCCCGGTGCCTTTGAGGTAGTCCTCGGCCTTGCGCGCTACATAGCGCGGGTCGCGCGTATAGAACTCGCCGGTGAGAGGGTCCTTGACGAAGGCATTGACGACGAGGGTGGGGTGCTTCGTAAAGGGGTCCATGACAGCAGTCTCGGGATCTGGGACCAGGATCATGTCTGATTCCTGGATCTCCTGGAAGCCGCGGATCGATGAACCATCGAAGCCAAAGCCCTCCTCGAAGGCGTCCTCGGTCAGCTCATCGAAAGGCATCGTGAAGTGCTGCATGAGGCCCGGCAAGTCGCAGAAGCGGATGTCGAAGAACTGCGCTCCCTGCTGTTGGCCGAGCCTGAGCACATCGGCGGGACTGGCTGCCATGCATCCTCCTTGGAAGATCGGAAGTGGGGTGCCTACTTTTGACGACACCCTAGAGGGCCGCCGTTTCCCGCCTATTTCGGATGTGTTACGAGGCCGTTAATCGGGCCCTCCGCCGACCGTTTCGCCTGGTCACGAGCCTGCCGAGCGCTCCGATCAGGTGGCGAGCCATTTCGCGAGGCGCGTTGCCTCGTCCGCATAGGTCTGCTCGAGGTTCTTCACGATGATGTTCTCGACCCGGCCCCCATAAAGCGGGACCCTTACCTTCACAGCTCCCTGGACGCGCCGCATCGTGCCGCCGTCGCCGTCATGGAGCTCGATGGAGCCCGCCGCCGACAGGAGGTCGGCCCCCACCTCGGGGTGGATGACCCATTGCCAGCGGTGTCGACCGGGATCCCACGTCGCCTCCTCCACCCATGCGGGCTCGGCGTCTCCGAGGAACCTCTTGGCGGCACCGAGATCGGTTCCCAGCACGCATCTCGTGCGACGCACGACTTGCCCTCCGCCGCCGCCCGTCTGGGCGAGGATCTCTCGTTTCTTCAGCGGGCCGATGCCGTCGAGGCTGCGCTGGTAGCCCTCGTCCAGCAGGGCGTTCGCCACCGCGCCTCTGGGAGCGTTGAAGTGGTGGGAGAAGGAGAAATCCACCCGCCGAGGATAGTCCCGGAGCCCTGGGTGCCGACGGGATGGGCCGGGCGCATTCGTATCAGTAGCTAACAGCTATTGACTAACGTAACAACGGTGCTAGTGTTTTCCAGGCGCGTCGTCGTTGCGGCGACGGCAGGCGGACGCCAAGCGGAGTGGATCGAGGTAGTTCCCGTGGTGCCACGGGAGGTCGCCCCGCCGTTGGCCGACGATGAGCCGTGTGGGACGGGTCGTCGGTTGGATCGTTGAGGAGGTCTCTTGTCCCGGCTCTCCCGCACAGCAGCCGCACTTTCCATCGTGACCTGCGCCGCGATGCTGCTGCCCGGCGCCTATACCGCCGCCGACCAGGAGGGTCCCGACGGCTCTTCGGCGGCGGCCACCGCCGAGGCTTCACCCTCGCCTACCCCGTCCCACACCCCCACTCCCACCGAGAGCACCCCCGAGCCTTCCGTCTCCCCATCGCCGCCGCCCACGACCGAGCCTCCACCACCTCCGTCACCCTCGCCGTCCCCCGAGCCCTCGGTCACGCCCACTCCTGTCCCAACCGAGACCCCCGGCGGAGGCCATCGGCGGCCGGCAGCTCAGGGCGAGCCCGAGCAGCTGCATCTCTCCCTGGGGGCCGCGCCGGCAACGATCGATATCGGCCAAGAGACGATCGTCGGCATCGTCCTGACCAACCCCGCGCAGCAGCCGGCGGAGGACGTGGACCTGATCGTCACGCTCCCGGCCGAGCTGGGCTACGTGGACGCGAGTCTCGAGCCGACCTCGGTCTCTTCGCGAGCCGGCGCCACGACGCTCACCTTTTCGAGCCTGGTCGTACCTGCGAATGACTCGCTCACACTCGCCGTGACGGCCGAGGGCCTCGAGGAGACGGCGGGCGAGCCCGCCACGATCCAGGCCACCGCCTTTTGGCGAGGCCCAGATCCCACCGATGTGGCCCTCGTAACGATCGAGGTGCCCGAATCGGATCTCGAGGTCCGAACGTCCGGCCCCCGTCTGCTGAGCTCCGTGGGAGACGAGGTCATCTACGAGATCTCCGTTCGAAACGCGGGCGACGGGCCGCTGTCCGACGTCTCGATACTCAACCTGGTGCCGTCGGAAGTGCACGTGACCGGCGCAGGACTGGCTCCGGGCATCGACGCCGTCCAGGTCGGCAGCTCGGGCGAGGCCGAGGACGTCGTCTGGTCGATCGCGCAATTCGATGCCGGTGAGGTCGTGACCGTGTCCTACCGAGGCGTGGTGGAGCAGGCCGGCGATCTCGAAGCGCTGAACCAGACCCGCGTCCTCACGAGCGGAGCCGTGGCAGCAAAGACGTCAGAGCGAACCTATCTCGCAACCACCGGGGGGGCGGGTTCGTCCAACCCCGCATTCGAACCGGTCACAGAGGAGCGGGTCATCCGGAAGAAGATCGTTGAGAGGCCGCTCATCCGCAGAAGGTTGCCGACCGAGCCCGGAGGCGTGGCCGAGACGGCTGCTCTTCCTTACTCCGGTATCGACCCCTGGGGGATAGCCGCCCTCGGCGTCGCATTGATGGGCCTGGGAGCGTTGCTCCTTCACTTCGGGTCGCGCCAGACGGACCGGCGTCGCGTGATCGCCGCGACTCTGCTCGTGCTCTTGGTGGGTGGAGCCTGCATCTCGAACGATCCGGAGACCGATGCGTCCGGCCCCAACGACACGCGCGTGAAAGGTAAGGAGATCGAACGAGGTGATGGCG
>JALZBR010000212.1 GCA_030863485.1 Actinomycetota bacterium | reverse complement strand
AGATCGACAACCGCGTGGGCTTCATCACCCACTACGTCTCCCCCATCGACGAGGACCTCGACGGGGTCAAACTCCTGGAGCAGACGAATGTTGCTGCGAAGGAGATCCTCGCCTCGGCGGATCCTCTCAGCGGTCAGCTCGCAAAGGTCCAGACCGCGGCGCAGGGGATCAACGTGAACGTGACGGAGATCCTCACGACCGCCGGGGCCATCAACGAAACGGCGAAGGCGATCAACCCGACGGTCCGTTCGATCCACGGAACCGTGCTCGCGATCAACGACAACGTCACATCCATCCACTCCGACATCTCGCAGACCGAGCGCAGGGCGCATCCGACCCTCGCGGTCGTCCGTGACATCGAGAGGCAGGTCGCGGGGATCAACCAGCGCGCCGACATCATCATTGGTGTGGTCCGGGCCATCAAGGCCGACACCGCGGGCATCCTGGCCCAGACGGGATCCGGAGCCGGGGACCACCGCGCTCCTGATGGAGGCGCGAACATCGCTGGGCACGCGAACTCCATCGAGTGCGCTCTGCCCGTTCAGGTCGCAGGAATCGTGACCGGCGGCGGTAAGACCTGCGGCCAGTAGCACCAAACGACACCAGGGGGGCCGTCACATTGGCGGCCCCCCTCTCTCACCTCACCTACAGCACCCGTAGCGACTCGGCGATCCGGTCGAAGAGGGGAGCCAGACGCGGGAACTCCTCGGCCGGCTTCGCCTCGAAGACGAGCACGATCAGGTGATCGCCCTTGGCCAAGAAGTAGTGGGCATGCGCCCCGGTCTGCCCGGTTTGCGGGTCTGGGAACGAGTAGAGGTAGTAGTAGCCGGGTAGGCCCGCCAACTCGATCTGCTGCGGTTCGGTCAGAAGCTTCACCCCAGCGCCCGAGGTCACCAACTGGTCGGTGAGCTGCTTCATCTCGGGGACCTTCTCAGGTGGGATCGCGACGCCGAGTGGTATCGCCCGCAGGAGGAAGGACTCGTTAGGGCTCCCGGACGCTAGGAGGAGGACCTGGGGATCATTCGGGCGCGGGATCACGCTCCAGTTCGCCGGGTAGGAGATGGCGAGCCCGAGTGGTTCGTGGCGGAACTCGACGAACTCTCCAGGGTTCGAGGTTGAGGGCTCGGCCGGTTCGGAGGCCTCCGGGGCAGCGGCCGGAGGCGTCTTCCGCTCCATGAGCCGCTGGCCGGCAACCGCCCCGACGGCGACGATGCCGACGGCGAGCAGCACGCCCACCACGACCACCAGCCACCTTCTGCGCACCCTCATACCCACTCCCGGTCCACGATTCGCACGACGCTCCGAAAAGAAGGACGTCCGCCTGTACGTCCGGTCGTCCTTCCGAGCCTGGGGCGTTCAGCTTAGACTTGTGTGGTGATCGCATCTACCAGGCTGCTTGCGGCTAAAACTGGTGAAGTTGCTGCAGGAGGTGAGCCGTGCCCTTACCCCCGACATCCCTAGAGGCATTTCACTTGGCGGAGCACCAATTCGGTGAGCCGCACATGACGCAGTGGTATGTCGGTCTCGCGCTCTTCTTCATCGTGATCGTCGTCGTGGTCATTATCGTCGCCGCGATCCTCATACTCGCACAACGTATCGCGCGACAGGCGGGGGAAGGAACGCGCGCGCTTCATGCCGCCCGGATGTCGACCTTGCCGGCCTGGGAACTGCAAAATACGAACCAGGCAGCTCGGGAGATTCTCGATAACGCACGGAGCGCCCGACAGGAATTGGAGCACAGATGGTCGAGACGGTGACAGGCATAATAACCATCCTTGCGCTCGCACCGGAAGAAATCAGCGCCTGGCAGATAGCACTGGGGATCGGGGGCGTTGTCCTGGTCGCGGTTATTCTGCTTCTGGGCCTGCTTCTGCGCTTCGTCAATCAGATCGACAGGGGCGTGCAGATTCTATGGGACACCGCGACGCGTTTCGCGGCAAACACCGCCACCTTGTGGCAAATCGACGCAGTCGCATATACGCTCGAGGAGCTTCGTGACGAGGTCCGTCACCACGACGAACTCTTGGGGCAGCGATGAGCACGACGACATTGGTGGTCCTCACCGTAGTTGAGACTGTCCTCCTCGTGATCGTCCTCGCGCTCTACCTCATCATCCTCACGAAACGGCTGCGCTCGATTGCCGACACTCTCGGCACCGTGGCGTTCGGGGTGCGGGCGGTCGAGTCGCAGGTGAGCCAGATCGGTCCCGGCACGAGGCGGCTGAATGCAGTCCTCACCGACATCGCAACGGCTCTATCGGGCGTCGCCGAGAAGGCGGATCGTGTAGTGCGGCGCTGACAAGGCGGGGCCAGCACCGAACCGAGGAGAAGACGATGGTGCTCTGGTGGATCGGCAATCTGGTGTTTTTGTTCGTCATCATCCCGGTCGTCGTGCTGCTCCTGCACGGGCTCCTCAAGCCCGTGATCGAGATCGGCAGGTACACCCAGGACATCCTCGAGCACGGCGTGGCTGCCGTCGCTCAGCTCGATGCCGTAAGCGAGCTGGGACAGACACGACAGACCGTCAACGGAGTGAGCTCCGACCTTCAGCGCTATGGCAATGCCCTGAGCCGGGTCCTGTAGGAGGACTGTCATGCAACCGGTCGCCATTGTCACCATCATCGGCATAGTCCTCACCGTGGCGGCACTCGCCGCCTACCTCATCACCGTCATAGTCATCCTCACGAAAGTGAACCGCAAGCTCGGCACGGTCATCGCGGGCCTGTGGTCGATCAGCAACCAGACGGACCAGCTCGGGCCGACCATAACCGCCCTGAACCGTGACCTCAGCGAGGGGAACGAGGCGCTGCGCAACGCCCTCTACCGAGAACGGGGCGGCGAACGCAGCGCCACAGCTCGCTAGACGCAAATGCGAATTCACGCCAGATGATTCTGGCAACAGAGGAAGGCAAGCGAGGCCGCGTGCAGGGGCCGCCGGTCGAGCCCGCACCAATGGCTTTGGGCACGGCCTGTTTCCTCCCTCCGGGGCCGCACCTGCGATCCTGATGCCGAGAAAACGTTGCCGCACGCTCGGCGTCTTCATACGCCGCCTACCCTCCCTTGCTCAGCGCAGCCGGAGCAAGTGCTCAGATCTTGCCATATAGCAGCAGGTCGGACGTCGGTTGCGGCGAGCCGCCGCGGGGTTCGATCGTCACGCCGAACCCACGCGTGTTCGAGAGGTCAGCGACGACGGGCTCGACGACCAAGCCGCGCTGATCGGGCCGGAACAGGCCGGCTGCTCGGATGTTGTCCCCGATGAGCCACAGCTGGTAGACGCGATCTTCGCCCGGCTCTGGCAGGTTGGCGGCGAGCAGGACGCCCGCGTCCTCCCGCTCCGATATCACGATCCGCGCGCTCGGTCCGTCCCGCCGCTGAGTCCGACGCTACGCGCGTCTTCGGCTGCCATCACCGCATACACGCCCGCCGCTCTCGTTTCGAGTTGCTCGATGCGGGCGTTGAGGCGGGCGACGAGTGCCCCGAGCCCGACCGTGACGAGGACGAGCACAGCAGCGGCCGCCGCGAAGACAGTCGCAGTCTGCTCCAGCGTGTTCGCCGCTCCCGGGCCGCGGCGAACAGCGGTGGTTGCTGGCGGGTCTTGTCGATCTCGGCGAGGACACTGCGGCGCAACTCGGGCGGCGCCGATTCGGCAACAGCGGTGCCGAGCCGGGCTGCGGTCGCCTGCAGGCCGGCGACCTCGTCTCGGCAGGCGCTACACATGGTCAGGTGCGCCCTGAAGAGGAGAGCCTCGTTCGCTGGCAGCGCATCGAGCGCATAGGCACCCGCCAAGGAGTGGACAGCATGGCTTCGATCCTGGCGGCGCGGCCTTCAACGCCGCGAACGGATCGGCTGCTTCGCCATGCTCGGCAGGAGAGCTTGCCTCCGTCTTGGGCTGGGCTTTCGTCCCCTTTCCCTTCTCGCCGCCGGCCCCGCCACTCCCGCCGCATGCGGCGAGGGTCAGCGCGAGCGCCTCGTGAGGGCCAGCGGGCCACTCTTTCGCATCAAATGTCGCATGAACCCACCTTCGGAGTCTGGTTGTTGCGTACGGCAGCAGCGGCCGTACACGCCGGTGGTTCGAAACGACAGATCAGTCGGATTGCTCCCATGTCGCGTCCAACTTGCGAGAGCGCGTCGTCATGCTGAGCACTCGCGGCACGCCCTTGGCGCCCTCGCGCTGCCTCGCTTCCAGCAAGGGCGCTAGCGAGAGCTCGTAATCCCGGTAACCAATCCAACCGGGTGAGCGGCTTCGAACTATGAGAGGACGTGCACAAGGGGAGATTGGAGAAACATCTCGTGCAAGACGTACACGGACCGAACGCGCCACGGACCGCAGCACAGACGTTCTCGCTCATCGCGGGCCTGGTCTACGTGTCGATTCGGAGTTCTCGGCTTCTTCGCCACCGGTTTCGATAACTTCGTCGGGAACTCGACGAGACACTCATCATCTTCGAGGTGAACCCGTTCCACAACGTCGTACACCTCGCCATCGGGGGACTCTGGCTCGCCGCGGCGTTCGTGCTTGCCCCCATGGGCACGCACGGCGTGAACTTCGCCATCGGTGGCTTCTACCTGCTCGCCGCCGCGGGGGGGTTCCTCGGGCTGGGAATCTTCGACGATCTGCTCTCGATCGACGGTCCTCTGACCCCGGACAACTTCCTCCACCTCGTCACCGGGCTTGCGGCCCTGCCCTTCGGCCTGGGGGTTCTGCGGCCACGCGCCGTGGGAGGCGGCGGTGCATGAGCGAGATCATGAAGCCGGTTGTCTTCGTCACGAGTCAGCGGCATAGTCCTCAGGGTGGCGCTCGGCATCTACTTCACCAGCGTGATCGTCATCCTCACGCAAGCGAACCTCAGCCGTGCTCTAACTCCAGCGAGCGTGCACAGGACCCTCCTTCTAGACCATGACGGAGAGCGCAGAGCCGGAACTCGCTGGCCCACATACGAAGCGTGTCAGAGATCCTGTAAACCCAAACGAAGGAGAGAGCGTGCCGTACGAGTTTCGTTGAAAGGATGCAGGAGCTGCCCCCTGCGGCGGACACTTCAAGGCGAACTCAGAGGAAGAGCTCGTCGATGAGGTCTCCGAGCACCTTCGCAAGAAGCACGGTGTCAAGAACGTCTCGGAGACGCTGAAGAACTACGTGCGGAAGGTGTCAAACAGCAGCGGGTAGCGAGGCCCCCGTGCAGGGGCCAGCTGTCACGGATGAGTGTCGAGGCCGCGCCGGTATTGCTGGCGCGGCCTCTACCCAACCTCAGAAGCGCAGCGATGTCGACGCGTTGATTTGGGCATGTTTTCGTCAGAGATGCACTCAGTAAGGCGAGGACAAAGGTAAGAACAGACCAGCCGAGCCAACTCTCGGTGCCGAGTGAGAACGATCACAGGGCTTCCTCGAGGATGCCGAGGTTCTGTGGCCGGACAGCGACGCGACGGGCCCGGTCCGTCTCGAGGACGAGCGCCCCGTCATCGAGGCTGTCGACCGCCACGCCCACGACCTGAGGCCCGCTGGGGCCCAGCGGGATGAGACGCGCCCTCAGGCGCCTCCCCAGGGTCTCGCAGCGGGGCAGGTAATCCGCGAGCACCGCCTCGGCATCGCTCTGGTAGCGCTCCTCTATCGCCGCGATCAGGTGGGCGAGAAGCGGTCCGCGCGCCGGTCGCGCTTCGTGGACAAGCGCGGTCACTACCGCCCAGTCGGAGCCCTGCGGTCCCAGCTCGACGTGTACGCCGACACCGGCTGCTCGGGTCTCGCCACGAACGACCTCGTCGGGCCAGCGGATCCTCGCGTCCGC
>JALZBR010000180.1 GCA_030863485.1 Actinomycetota bacterium | reverse complement strand
CGTCTGGACCCCGAAGACCCCTGTCGAGTCGATCCCGGGAAGAGGAGGCTTGATCGGAAGAGATCCGGTCGCAAGAACCAGGTGATCGAAAGCTTCGTGCACGGTTCGTCCCGTCTCCAGGCCACGGACCGTCACGCGCCGCTCCCGCAGATCGATCTGACTTACCTCGTGACGAACGCGGGCGTCGATTGCCTGCTTCGTGCGGAACTCCTCCGGGGTCCTCACGATGAGCGAATCGAAATCCTTTACCGCGCCCCCGACGTAGTAGGGGATCCCGCACGCGGAATAGGAAGTGAAGTGACCGCGGTCAAAGGCAACTATGTCTAATTGTTCGGGTGGCTTGAGACGCCGAGCTTGTGAGGCCGCGCTCATCCCGGCTGCGTCGGCGCCGACCACGACGAGTCTCTCGCTCATCCGGCGAACATAACCTCCAACATCGCCGCAGATCCTTCTAGCGCGCTGCGTACAGAAGGCCGATGCTGACCGCGTTGTTCAGGGCATGAACGACGATGGCCGGATAGATGCTGTCGAAACGTTGCGCCACCGCCGCAAGGATGAGCCCGAATACGAAGAAGACGCCCAGCAGCAGCGGGATGAAGTGCAAGCACGCAAACGCAACGGCGGAGATCACCGAGGCAACTCCGATCCCCCACTTAGAGCGCGCCGAACGATAAAGCAGGCCGCGGAAGACGAACTCTTCGACAACCGGAGCGACCACCGCGACCACGAGGAGCAGACAGATGAGATCGACGGTCGTGATCGTGGCCGGCTCGATTGCCAGCTGATCCTGAGCATTGGGCACGTCACCGAAAACCGCCGCCGTGATCTGAGCGATGACACCATTGACAAACAAGACCCCGAGGGTAAGCGGGACCATGAGGAGTATCGGGCCGGGGCCGACCTTGCGGAGCCCCGCGTCCGACATCCGAGCCCCTCGGCGTTTGAGGACGAGGAGCCAGGTCATGAGCGCGACCCCCGCGTAGACCTCCGTTCCCAAGATGAAGAACTTGACGCTCTCCGAGAGCCCGCTGTCGCGTAGGAGCAGATAGGTCAGTGCGGACCAGACGATCCCCACGCCCGTCCCTACAGCGACGGCCAGGGCCACGTCGAGCACGGTCCACCTGACACCGGACGGCGCGATCGTCTCCTGTAAGTCGCTCAACAGATTCCGACCAACAGCGGATACGGGTTGACGGGACCACCTCCACCGGGGTGGTACTCGAAGTGCACGTGGGGGATCCCCACCGCGTTCCCGGTGTCTCCGACCGTCGCTATCTGTTGACCCACGGAGACGTGGCCGCTCGTGACGAGGTTCTCCTGGTTGTGCAGATACCAGTAGGAGTTCCCATCCTCCCCGCTGAGAAAGATCATGTTGCCCCCCGTATCAGACCAACCGGAAGAAACCGTCCCCGAGACGATCGCGACGACGGGGGTTCCGTAGTCGGCCATGATGTCGGTCCCCACGTGCGTGTGGCCCACGCGGGGGGCTCCCCAACTGTCGATGAACGAGTTCGGTCCGTTTACGGGGCAGGCCTTGCCCGACACGTCGGGCGTTGGAGGAGCGGCTGCGGGATCGCTCTCACCCGAGTCGGTCTCGGCAGCCGCTGCCGCTGCTGCAGCTCTTCGCTCCCGGGCCAACTCTCTCTTCAGCTCGGCATATTCATCGGACGCCTGCTCGAATTTGTCCTGGAGCTCCGCCGAGGCGGACTCCAGCTCGTCGGTGGTAGCTGCGAGCTCCGCCTGGCGATCTTCTAGCTCCGCACTCAATGCGGTCAGCTCTTCCGAATCGCGCGCCAAGCGATAGAAAACCGCGTTCCCCTCCTCGGAAACCCTTTCCGCGAGCTCCGCACGGGAGAGCAGCTCCCCGAAATCTTCCGCCGCGACCAGAGCTTCGAACATCCCGACGGTTCCCCGCTTGTAGAGGACTTCGGCCCTGTCCTCTGCCACCCCGATCAGGCGCTCGCGCCGATCCGCCAGGCGATCCAGGTCCAGCTCGATCTCGCCTATCCGATGGCGAACGTGGTCCTGCTCGGTGCGCAGGTCCTCGATTCGCTGGGTCGTCTCGTCGAGCTCGGACTGGAGCTCCTCCATACGGGCCTCGATCTCGGAGAGCTCTTCCTGTCCGTGCGCGCCGATAGAGGCCGTCGCCACGAAAGCGACGGCAAGCACGAGAGCGAAAAGAAGGGAACGAATCCTTGACAGCTTCAACACCAGTAACAAGGTTATCAGCGGGGCCGACCAAGGCATCCTCGTCCCGGCTGGTCCGGAGAACCCCCGTCGGGCGAGGCTCCGGGAAGGAGATCGAGCACCCGGAGAGAAACCTCAAGGGAACGACCCGTCCCACGAACCAATATCTAGGAGAACTACGTGAAGAAGCTTCTCTTGCCGGTGCTCGCCTTGACCATGGCCCTAGGGCTCACGCCCGGAGCCTCGGGAGGCCCCGGCCCCCACGGGATCTCCTCGGAAAAGGTCGAGCACGTGACCTTCGTCCCCTTCGAGGTGGGCACCGCCACCGGCGCCCGCATCGTCAAGGATTACCTCTACGTCACGAGTTGGAAGTCGTTCTCGATCTACGACGTGTCCAAGCCCGCCAACCCGCGGCTCGTGTCGATAACGCCCTTCGAGTTCAAGTTCGAGAACGAAGACGTGGCCACCAACGGGAAGATCCTGATCTTCTCCGAGGAGCTACCCGATCGTTCCCTCCACATCTGGGACGTCCGCAAAAAGAAAAACCCCAAGAAGATCGTCAGGGCGGACGGACTCGGCCAGCACACGATGAGCTGCGTGAACAACTGTAAGTACCTGTACGGCTCGGACGGCGCCATCATCGACCTCCGTAAGCCGTCCAAGCCGAAGCTCCTGGATCACGAATGGGGATCCGACGGGACGAGCAGCGGACACGACGTGATCGAAGTCCGACGCGGAAGGGTGCTCACCGCAACGGACCCCATCCAGTTGCTCGACACCACCAACCCCGCCAAGCCGAAGATCATCGCTCGCGCCCAGCCGATGAACGAGTTCGTCCACTCCGTCCAGTGGCCCAACAAAGGCAAGGACGACTTCATGATGGCCACGGGCGAGACCTGGATACCAGCCGCCGACGCCCGGTGCGTTGACGACAGCGCAGGCTTCAGCACCTGGGACGCAACGAACTACAAGCGGACCCGCACCTTCCAGAAGATCGACATCTTCCGCCCGACAGCCGGGACCTACGCGAACGGCTCGCCACCGATCAACGCACCGTTCGGATGCTCCACCCACTGGTTCCAGCAGCACCCGGACTTCAAGGACGGGGGAATGGTGGCCGCCGGTTTCTACAACCACGGGACTCGCTTCCTCAAGGTCGACGGCAAAGGCAAGATCTCCGAGACGGGCTGGTTCGTGCCGCACGCCGGGGGTACCTCGGCCGCTTACTGGCGCAACGACCGCATCGTCTATGCGATCGACTACCAGCGGGGCTTCGACGTCCTCAAGTACACCGGCAAGCTCTAGGCCGCCTACAACCTCTCGGGAGGTCGCGGGCTCAAGACGCGCCGGTCGAAGGACTTAGGCGCACCAGAGGGATCTCTCTGTCGGTCTTCCTCTGATAGTTGTCGTAGAGCTTGTACTTGCTGACCACTCGCGGCCACCACTCCCTGCGTTCCTCAGCGCTCAGCTCTGTTGCGCGCACGGGGACGTCCCGGTCGTCGATCCTCAATTCTGCGTCCGGATTGGCCCTGAGGTTGAGCAGCCATCCCGGATGTCCGGCCGTCCCCCCGTTCGAGGCGACCACGATGTAGTCGTCGCCGTCGCGATAAGTAAAGAGAGGGACCTGTCTTCTCTCGCCCGATCTCCGTCCGACCGTGGTGAGGACCGCGACGCGGTTCTGCCCGAGGCCGCCCAGCAGACGGCCGCCACTCGCCCTGTAGATCACACCGTGTGCTGCCGTCACCGCACCTTGAAGGCGACGCACAAGTGGGTTGTAGAACCGCCCTCTCACGAGCACCACCGGCAGGAAAGATCGGAAGCGACCATGCCACCGAGCCTAGGAGCTGAATCGCTGCAACGCTAGGCGCCGGAGCCCCTCTTAGAATCTTTGGGTGTACAAGCGCCGGATCCACGCCCTGGACGATCCAAAACAGATAAGGACCCTGATCTCGGACTATCCCTGGGCCCTGCTCGCCGCCCGCGGAGAAGGTGGCGTCATTGCCAGCCACCTCCCCTGCTTGCTCGATCCCGCCGCCGATGGCATAGGACTGGAAGACCTCGTCCTACTCACCCACGTCGCCAAAGGCGACCCCATCGTCGATTGTCTCGCCGCCGGCGAAGAGGTCCTGCTGGTCTTCCAGGGCCCCCACGGGTATGTCTCTCCATCCTGGTACGGCGAGGGACCGCATGTGGGCACGTGGAACTTCACCGCGGTTCACGTCTACGGAGTCCCTGAGTTGCTCGAAGGAGACGAGGGCTTCCGGGTGCTCGATCTGACGCAAGAACGGTTCGAGAGCCTCGTCGACAACCCCGTCTCGCTCGACCAGATCCCCGACTACGCGCAGAAGATCGCCAAAGCGACCACCCCCTTTCGCCTCCGAGCGACCCGCATCGAGGCAAAGGCCAAGCTGAGCGCGGACAAACCACGAGAGGTCCGCGAACGAGTCGTTGCCGCTCTGGAAACGCCGGGGCCGTACTCGAATCCGCTCCTCGCAGCAGACATGCGGCGAGCCCAGGGCAAGGACCGCTAGGTCTCTTTGCGCACCTTCCAAATGATCTCGGCGGGCCAGCGCCGAGCCCACCAGAGGGGTCGCCCTTCGTAGGTGGTCTTCGCGTCCTCGGGGGGCCGGATCTCCATGAGGTCTTCCACTGCGAGACCGTTGCTCCGAAAGAGCCTGATCCACTCGCCGTAGGGCAGGTTGAAGTCCACCGGCTCGTCTTCGGACCACTCGAAGCGGTGCATACCGAAGTAGGTCTGCTGCAGTTCGGAGGTGACGTGGTCCCCTTCGTTGTCCCAGCACAGCTGGAGCAAGGGTCCGGTCGTCGAGAACGCGAGAACGCCTCCTGTTCGCAACACCCGCGAGCACTCCGGGATGACCTCGTAGGGATCCGCAAAATGGGTAGCGCCGTAATCGGAGAGAACGATGTCGAACGACGCGTCCGGAAACGGAACCGTCTCTGCCGGCGACTGGACCAGCGGGACGTGCAAACCCTCTCTCTGGACCAGCGTCCTTGCGTGGGCGAGCTGCCGCCCTGAGTTATCCAGTCCCACGGCGCGCGCCCCTCGCTTGGCCAGAGCAATGGCCCACTGAGCGGCTCCGCACCCCAACTCGAGGATGTCCTTGTCGCGGACAACTCCGAGCACCTTCAACTCGTCCTCGGAGGTCCGCCAGATCCCCCACGCAAACGCGAGGTCGTCGCTCAAACTCTCCTCGTGCATCTCCTGGTACTCAGAGGCCTGAGCGTCCCAGGTTGCGCGGTTGTGGCGCGCCGTTTGCAGGTCCTTGTTCAGCTCCGTCATGAGAGTCTTATATATCGCTTTACCCGCCGGCGGGTGGGTAAGATCGAAAAATCGGTGACCTTGATGGCACCTCTTTTCGGTCTGAAGGGACCCTTCCGTGCACAAAGTCTTGCTCGTCGATGATGACGAAGCCATATTGCAAACGCTCTCACTCCTGAGACTCGAGGGAGTGGATATCGTGGGCACCGCCCTCAACGGCGCAGAGGCTGTGGAGTTGGCAGCCAAGCTAGCGCCCGACGTGGTCGTGATGGACCTCAAGATGCCGGTGATGGACGGGATCGAAGCGACTCGTCTCATCAAGGAGTCGAACCCCTCGGTACAGGTGATCATGCATACGGCTTTCGACGAACCCGATTTGGCGCTCAAGGCCAAGGACGTCGGCGCTTACGGCTACCTCATCAAAGGGTGCTCCAGGCAGGCAACCGCCCAGATGATCGACGAAGCGGCCGGCGCACGACCTCTTTGATCTGCCCTTAGGAGCTCGAGGCGTGGGCGACGACCTCCACGAGGTCGTCGGTGGAAAAGGGTTTCGGCAGGGTAGTCGCCGTCCCGCTCTTCCGGAAATGCTCCGGGAAGGTGTGCTCCGCTGCCGCAGACATCACGACCACCCGGGGGCGTGTCCCCTCGAGCTCCGCAAGTCGTTCGAGCACCTCCCAACCGTTGATGCCGGGCAGGTTGATATCGAGCAGTAGGACGTCGCACCCGCCCGACTCGAGAAACTCGAGGCCCTCTTCTCCAGTGTGAGCTTCGATAACCTCGTGGCCTTCGGGCTCGAGCACCAGCTTGACGAGAAAGCAGATGTCGTGCGAATCGTCGACCACTAGGACCTTGCTCACATCGGGGCCGTCATGCGGATGTTGAACGAAGCACCGGCCGGTGACTTTGGCTCGTACCAGACTTCGCCTCCAAGGCTCCTTACGATGCGGCGCGTGATGGCGAGCCCGAGACCGGATCCGGCGATGCTGCTCGTGGTCGGTCCCCGTGCAAACGGCTCGAAGAGATGAGGGACGAATTCTTCGGGGACGCCCGGGCCCTCGTCCGAAACAGTGATCAAGACACCCTCTGAATCAGGCTTTGCCGCAACCCGAGTGGTTCCGGCCCCGTACTTGTAGGCATTCGTTATGAGGTTAGTAAGCGCTTGATCGAGCAACTCTGAATCTGCCATGACCTTGAGCCCGTCGGAGATATCGGCCTCGACTTTTCGCGCGTCCGGACTTGGAGCGACGGTTAGGACATGCTCGACGAGGGGGCCGAGGTCGACGGGCGAGACCTCGACGCTGATCTTGCCGAGATCCATGCGCGAGATATCGAGAAGGTTGTTGGTTAGGTCCCGCATGCGCTCGGCCTGGCGCTTCATCGTCGCCAGGGCCTGTTCGAGCTCCTCCGCCGACATCTTCTGGTGATGGTGGATCAGTGCGTCGGGGATGCCGGCGATCACCACCAGCGGAGTCCTCAGCTCGTGCGCCGCGTTTGCGATGAACTCGGTCTTCGCCGCATCGAGCCGGCGCATCTCTTGTTCGACCCTCGTGCGCTCGACTACCCGGCCGACCTGCGCCCCCACCGGTTCGGCGACCTCGAGGAGAGATTCATCGGGAGAGATCTCGTCCTTCGAATAGAACTCGAGGACACCACATATGTCGGACCCGACCCGGATGGGCAAGGCGAAGCACGAGCGGATCCCCGCCGCGGCGGCCGCATCCTTCAAGCGTGGCGCTCGTCCATCGAAATCCACAGGCCCCCAGACGGGCCTGCGCTCGCGTAGGACGCTGGTGGACAAGCCCACGTCCGAGGTGGGCAGGCCGTGCGCCACTTTGCGGAACTCCTCGAGGTTCTCGTCGTCTCCCGAGCACCACGCGGATGCGGGAACCAGCCCTCGGCCGTCCAGCACCAGGGCACGTCCGAGCGACCAACCGGCAAAGCCGCAGACCTCGTTGACGGCCACTTGAAACGCGTCCTGGACGGTCGTCGCCTCGTTGGCAGCAACGGCGACATCCTGAAGAAGCTGAACGACCGCCTTTCTCTCCTGCAGGGCAGCTTGAGCGACCTTTCGTTGAGCGATCTCCTTCTCTAGCTCGCCGAGCCTCTCCGCTAGCAGCTCTCGCTGCTGCTTGAGAAGCATGTTCTTCTCGAAGATCTCTATGAAGAGCGAGACCTTCGCTCGCAAGATGAAGGGGTCGAAGGGTTTCGAAATGTAGTCGACGGCCCCCGTTGAGTAACCGCGTAGAGCATGGTGGGGCTCTCTACTGATGGCGGTCAGGAAGATGATGGGTATATCGCGCGTCTTCTCTCGCTGCTTGATCTGCATTGCCGTATCGAATCCGTTCATCCCCGGCATCTGCACGTCGAGCAAGATCAGGTGGAAGTCCTCCTTGAGAAGGCGCTTGAGCGCCTCCTCGCCCGAGGATGCCCTGATCAGGTTCTGACCCAACGGTTCCAGGATCGCTTCGAGCGCGAGCAGGTTGTCGGGCCGGTCGTCCACCAGCAAGATGTTCGCTTTGGCCGCGGCCGTCACGCGCCTCTCCCCTGCTCCGCTATCGCTTCGGACGCCTTCTCGACCAGATAGGCCCCAATGTCCGCCAGAGGTAGCACCACCGTGGCAGCTCCCCTTTCGATTGCGGCTTGCGGCATCTCCGGTCTATCGGCCGTCGAAGGGTCTTGCGCGATGGTCGTCGCGCCCGCGCGCTTGAGCTGGGCCAGACCGCGCGCTCCGTCTTCGTTGGCCCCCGTCAGGATCACACCCACAGCTCGTGAACCATAGCTGTCCGCCGCCGACGCAAACAAGACGTCGATCGATGGCCTGCTGTACTGAACTTTCTCGTCGGTTGACAATGCGAAAGTCCCGGGCTCGATCAGCAAGTGATAGTCGGCGGGGGCAAGATACACGCGTCCCCCCTCGATCACTTGCTTGTCTTCCGCCTCGCTCACGGGAAGCTGCGAACGAGACGCCAAGAACGTCGCCATGGAATCTCCCGTCGAGTCGTGAGACCGATGTTGGGCTATCACGACGGCAGCAGGGAACCGACGCGGCAAGGTGCCGAGGATCAGGCCCGCCGCGCGCATGCCCCCCCAGGACCCGCCGACGAGGATGATGTGATCTTCGTTCATCGGACCTTCCTGTAGATCCGTTCGGCGGTGTCTATCTCCTCGTACGTATCGGCCCACTCTGTGAACATGATCGATTCCTTGCGGCCCAGCGCCAGCACGCCGAAGGGGCTGAGACTTGCATGGAACAGATCGTGGACGCGGTTTTGGAGCGGTCTGGCGAAATAAATCATCACGTTGCGGCAGACGATGGCGTTGAACTCGTTGAAGGAGCGATCCGTGACGAGGTTGTGCGGCGCGAACACGATGTTGGACCTCAGCGAGGGATCGAGCGTCGCGGTCGTGCCCTCGGTCGAGTAATACTCCGAGAAGGCACGACGGCCCCCGCCGGCTATGTAGTTCGATGTGTACTCTCGCATGTTCTTGAGGGAGAACCTGCCGGTCCTCGCTTCCTGAAGGACGAGCTCGTTCGAATCGGTCGCGTAGATCCTCGCCCGATCGTAAAGGCCCTCTTCCTTCAGGAGTATCGCGAACGAGTAAGCCTCTTCACCCGTAGAACATCCGGCATTCCACAGCCGGATAAAGGGATAGGTGCGCAGGATCGGGATTACGTTCCGACGGAAGGACAGGTAGAACCCAGGGTCACGGAACATCGCGGTCACGTTCACCGAAAGATCCAGCAGGAGCCGATCCATGCAGAGCCCATCGTGGATCGCTCGTTCCTGTAATCCCGAGATAGATCGCAGGCCCTCCTGTCTGACGCGGCTCAGTATGCGCCGCTTCAATGACCCCCGTGCGTATCCCCGGAAGTCATAACCGCGCATCCTGTGGATCACCTCGAGCAAGAGATCGATCTCCAGGCTTTCGCGCTCTGCCTCGGTTTGGACCGTATCGGTCAATGGCTCTCTCGCAGCGGTTGCGGTCAAAGACTCATTCGTAGAGCCAGACCTGCATCAATGAGATCAGCTGATCTAGATCGACCGGCTTCGTGATGTAGTCGGACACCCCGGCCGCAATGCTCCTCTCACGATCACCCGCCATTGCCTTGGCCGTCAATGCGATCACCGGCAGGTCCGAGAACTTGGAGATCTTCCGAATCGCCTGCGTGGTCTCGTAACCGTCCATCTCCGGCATCATGATGTCCATCAGCACCAACGAGATGTCCGGATTCTCTTTGAGCGTTGCGATCCCATCCTTGCCGTTCTCGGCGTACAGGACCTGGAGACCCCGGCCCTCGAGAACGCTCGTCAAGGCAAAGACGTTGCGGACATCGTCGTCGACGATGAGCACTTTCTTGCCCTGGAACACCACATCGGCGTCGTGGACCTGCTCGATCATCTTTCGCTTGGTCGGGGGAAGAGCGGACTCGTCCCGGTGCAGGAACAGCGATGTCTCGGCCAGGAGTCTCTCCGGCGATCGCACGTCCTTCACGATGATGGTCTCTGCGTATTTCCGGAGTCGCGTCTCTTCTTTCCGGGTCAGTTCCCTGCCCGTGTAGATGATGACGGGGAGATAACGGTGGCGGTCGTCCTTCTTGAGCTTCTCGAGAAGGTCGAAGCCGGTCATCTCCGGGAGCTTGAGATCCAGGACCATGCAGTCGAAGTCGGTGGCCTCCAGCGCCTGCAGTGCCTCTTCGCTGGATCCGACTGCCGTCGTGACGACATCGTTCTCACTGCCGATGAGCTCAATGATGCTCGCGCGCTCGACGTCGTTGTCCTCGACGACCAGGAGGTTCTTGCTCTTCTGCTCGAGGGATCCGGCTACCTCACGCAGCTTCTCGTCGAGCAACTCGTCTGTGATGGGCTGCTGAAGATAGGTTGCAGCTCCCATCGAGAGCGCCTCGCGTCGCAGATCCTGATCGGCTATGTAGTGAACCGGGATGTGACGCGTGGCCGAATCGCTCTTGAGGCGGCGAAGAACGTCGAGACCGTCGCTCAGCTCGCGGCCATCGAGCAACACGGCGTCGACCCTGTATTCCCTCGCGAGCGGGACGATCGCCTCTCTCTTCGTCGCCACGATGCCCCTGAAACCCCCTCGCCGGGCCGATCCTAGTGCCGTGGCCGCGAAGTCAGCGTCGGGGTCGACAATCAACAGCACGCGGTCCCCGGCCTCGATCGAGGAACGATCGTCGGGGACCTCCTGATCGAGGGGAACTTCCCCGCCGTCGAGGGCGGGTGGAGGCATGTCGGGAACGGCCGTGGGGCCCGCCCCGATTGGAGCACCACCGGACGGGATCTCGTCCTCTGTCGGCGAGCGACGCTCGAGCCACCGCTCGGGTGCATAGAAGGTGAACGTGCTGCCGGTATCGACCTCGCTCTCGACGTGGATCTCGCCGCCGAGCAGGCCGGCTATCTCACGGCTGATCGACAAGCCGAGGCCGGTCCCCCCGTAACGACGGCTGGTCGTGCCATCAGCCTGTTGGAAGGCCTCGAAGATCAGGCGCAGCTTGTCCTGAGGCACCCCGACTCCGGTGTCGCGCACCGAGAACGCGATGACCCTCTCGGCCTTGTTGAGATGATCGCTCATGAACGCGACACCTTCCGGAGCCAACCCGATCGACAACTTGACCTCGCCCTCGTGCGTGAACTTGAAGGCGTTCGAAAGCAGGTTGTTGAGGATCTGCTGCAGCCTCTGTTCGTCGGTGTTGATCCTGCCGGGGACATCGGGCCCCAGCTCGACCTTGAACTGCAGCGACTTCTCCTCGGCCAACGGGCGGAACGACTGATCCGCGTACGTCAGGACGTCTTCGAGCACGACGTCGGTCGGGTTGACCTCCATCTTGCCGGCCTCGACTTTCGAGAGGTCGAGGATGTCGTTGATCAGCGCCAAGAGGTCGCTTCCGGCGTTGAGGATGGTCCTCGCGAAGTCGATCTGCTTCTCCGTGAGGTTGTTCTCGGGGTTGTCCATCAACAACTTGGCCAGGATGAGCAAGCTGTTGAGGGGCGTCCGGAGCTCGTGCGACATGTTGGCCAGGAACTCGGACTTGTACTTGGAGCTGAGGGACAGCTGCTGGGCCTTTTCTTCCAGGCCCGCCCTCGCGGTTTCGATCTCACGGTTCTTGATCTCGATGTTGCGGTTCTGATCGGCGAGAAGAGCTGCTTTCTCCTGGAGCTCCTCGTTCGTTTGCTGCAGCTCCTCCTGCTGTGTCTGGAGCTCCTCCGACTGACTCTGGAGCTCCTGGGTGAGTCGCTGGGACTGCTCGAGGAGCTCCTCCGTCGTCATGTTGGCGATGATCGTGTTGAGAACCACTCCGATCGTCTCTACGAGTTGCTCCAGGAAAGTGAGATTGACTTCGCTGAAGGGCCGCAGGGACGCCAGCTCGATGACTCCGAGGGTCTGGTCCTCGAAGACGATCGGCAACACGGTGATGTTTACCGGCGTGGCTTCGCCGAGCCCGGAGGTCACCTTTATGTAGTCGGGAGGCGCCTCCGTGACGACGATTGGCTTTCGCTCGAGCGCCGCCTGGCCCACCAAACCTTCTCCGAGCGAGAACTTGTTCGAGACCGACTTGCGCTTCTTGTAGCCATAGCTGGCCTTGAGCTTGAGCTCGGGGGCGTTTCCGTCGCCGTTCTCCGCCAGGAAGAACGCTCCATGCTGTGCGTTCACCGTTGGTGAGAGCTCCGACATGATGAGACTTGCCACTGTCAGCAGGTCGCGCTGTCCCTGCATTAGCCCGGAGACCCTGGCAAGGTTTGTCTTCAACCAGTCTTGCTCTTCGTTGCGCTGGGTCGTCTCCTTGAGGTTGACGATCATCTGGTTGATCTTGTCTTTGAGCTGGGCGACCTCGCCCTCCGCAGCAACCTGAATGGAACGCGTCAGGTCACCCTGGGTAACTGCGGTGGCCACGTCGGCAATGGCACGCACCTGGGTGGTGAGGTTCCCCGCCAGCTGGTTCACGTTCTCGGTGAGGCCTCTCCACGTTCCGGAGACACCCTCGACCTGGGCCTGGCCGCCAAGCTTTCCTTCCGTGCCGACCTCTCGGGCCACTCGGGTGACCTCAGCGGCGAAGGCACTCAGCTGATCGACCATCGTGTTGATCGTGTCCTTCAGCCTGAGGATCTCGCCCTTGGCGTCGACCGTGATCTTCTGCGAGAGGTCTCCCTCCGCCACCGCGGTCGCGACCTGTGCGATGTTCCGGACCTGATCGGTCAGGTTGGATGCCATCGAGTTCACGTTCTCGGTCAGCGCCCGCCAGGTGCCGGAGACACCTTCGACTTGCGCCTGGCCTCCCAGCTTTCCTTCCGTGCCGACCTCGCTGGCAACGCGCGTCACTTCGTCGGCGAAGGACGAGAGTTGGTCGACCATCGTGTTGATGGTGTCCGCGAGAGCCGCCACCTCTCCCTTGGCTTCGACCGAGATCTTCTGCGAGAGGTCGCCGTTTGCGACGGCCGTCGTCACCTGTGCGATGTCACGCACCTGATCGGTCAGGTTGGAGGCCATGAAGTTCACGTTCTCCGTGAGGTGCTTCCACGTCCCGGAGACGCCCTCGACGCGCGCTTGGCCCCCCAACTTGCCCTCTGTTCCGACCTCGCGCGCAACCCGCGTCACCTCGTCGGCGAAAGACGACAGCTGGTCGACCATCGTGTTGATGGTCTCTGCAAGGGCTGCCACCTCGCCTTTGGCTTCGACCGAGATCTTTTGCGAGAGGTCGCCTCGGGCCACTGCCGTCGTGACCTGAGCGATGTTTCGCACCTGGCTCGTGAGATTCGAAGCCAGTTGGTTCACGTTCTCGGTCAGGTCACGCCACGTCCCGGATACGCCTTCGACTTTGGCCTGACCCCCGAGGCGGCCCTCCGTGCCGACCTCCCTCGCAACTCGGGTGACCTCGTCGGCGAAAGAGCTCAGTTGGTCGACCATCGTGTTGATCGTCTTCTTCAGCTCGAGGATCTCCCCGCGCACGTCGACCGTGATCTTCTGAGCCAGCTCTCCGTTTGCGACCGCGGTCGTCACCTGGACGATGTCGCGGACCTGGGCCGTCAGGTTCGATGCCATCAGGTTGACGCTGTCGGTCAGGTCCTTCCAGGTGCCGGAGACGCCTTCGACCCGGGCCTGGCCCCCGAGCTTGCCCTCCGTTCCGACCTCGCGAGCGACTCGAGTGACCTCATCTGCAAACGCTCGCAGCGTGTCGGTCATCGAGTTGATCGTCTCGGCCAGCGCGGCGACTTCGCCCTTCGCCTCGACGGAGATCTTTTGCGACAGGTCCCCGCGCGCGACGGCCGTGGTGACCTGGGCGATGTTGCGGACCTGGCTCGTCAAGTTGGACGCCATGAAGTTCACGTTCTCCGTGAGGTCCTTCCAGGTTCCGGAGACGCCCTTCACCTCGGCCTGTCCCCCGAGCTTGCCCTCCGTCCCTACCTCGCGAGCGACTCGGGTCACCTCGTCGGCAAAAGAGCTCAGCTGGTCGACCATCGTGTTGATCGTGTTCTTCAGCTCGAGCATCTCGCCCTTGACCTCGACGGTGATCTTCTGTGCCAGCTCTCCGTTTGCGACCGCGGTGGTGACCTGTGCGATGTCGCGGACCTGGGCGGTGAGGCTGGAGGCCATCCCGTTCACGCTCTCGGTCAGGTCTTTCCACGTCCCGGCCACTCCCTCGACCTGGGCCTGACCCCCGAGTCGTCCCTCCGTGCCGACCTCTCGAGCGACTCGGGTGACCTCGTTGGCGAACGCGCGCAGCGTGTCGGTCATCGAGTTGATGGTGTCGGCCAGAGCGGCAACCTCACCTTTCGCCCCGACGGTGACCTTTTGGTCGAGATCGCCTCGCGCGACGGCCGTGGTGACCTGAGCG
>JALZBR010000171.1 GCA_030863485.1 Actinomycetota bacterium | reverse complement strand
GACCAGCGCCACCTCGATCCCCGGCTCCTCGCCGAGGTTGTCCGTTGCAGACAACTTAGTTAAGATCCTAACGAGGAGAGAGGAGGATCCCTAGATGAACATTCCTGAGAATCCCGTTGATCGGCTCACACAACAGTTTGGGGATGGTGTGCGGCAATTCGTGGAGCGCATTGAGACTGACGAGTCTTTCCGAAAAGAAGTCAGGGCCAACCCAATCGAGGCGCTGAAGACCGCAGGTCTCCCAGAGGACTTGGCGAACTCAATAGCCCGTGAGCCCTGCCTTGACTTCACATGTTTTTCCAGCGAATGCCCCGGCACTTGCTATGTCAGCATACCATGCTCCATCTTCGGAGTTACCACATTGCCAGAAACATTGCCAGAATAGTCCTTCAGTATTACCTAGAATTGGGGGTGGTCGCGCACCGCGACCTAGGTGAAACGACGGAAAGGCCATCAATGAGGGAGCCGTTATTTTCCCAATGAATGCTGCTGAGTCATCAGCATCGTCCTTTCGTCAGATAATCGCGGAGGCATGTAAGCAGCCCGTCGCTCAAGCCGTCGGCTGGCCACACGAGGCTCTGCCAGACGCATCCGGGCCCTGGTTACTAGTCCGACACCCTCGCGCACGCGTGCGAAACCAAGGCTGGAAACTACACGTCTCGACTAACATTTTCTACGCAAGGGAGACATTGAGACGGGTGTTGCCGATTCTGTTGGCTGAGCCGATCACCTTCAAGGTAGCTGCCTCGACGGATATACTCCGCGCCCTCAACAGCGGTGAGTGGTTTAGTCAAGTCGGCAAGTTTATCACCGTCTATCCGAGCGATGACGGCCAAGCCGTCCGCTTCGCTGTTGCGCTCGACGAAGCGACAAGCGGTATGCCCGGCCCTGACATTCCCTCTGACCGCCCGCTGCGACCCGGTAGCCGAGTACACTACCGTTACGGAGGCTTCGGGGGGTTAACGGTTCAAAACCGGCTCGGCGAAATACTCCCGGCGCTGCGCACGCCGAACGGCGAGTTGGTGCCCGACTTGCGACGCACGATCTACCAGCCACCTGACTGGGTCGTCGACCCGTTCCTTGAGGCGGGTGTTGCTGTTGAACTGCCGATGCCGAACCCGTTAGTCGGCGAGCGCTACCTAATCGTGGCAGTGCTGTACCGCTCGGCGCAGAGCGCGGTGTACTTGGCGGTCGACCTCGTGCACGCCCGACGCTGCGTGCTGAAACAGGCTGCAGCTGGGGGCCCGATGGGTGCAGTGGGGCGAGAGCATGGGAATCGCCTACGTCACGAGGCCGAGATTCTCGAGCGCCTTGCGCCCGACCCTTGCTTCCCAGCCGTGTTGGACCTGATCGAGCAGAGCAACAGCCTGTACCTCGTAATGGAATACATCCCAGGAGAGACGCTGGAGCAGCACATCGTCGGAATTGCCGTCATAGGCCGCACCGTGCCCGGCCCTCGGGTCATCGCCTGGGGCCGCGAACTGGCCGCGATGCTGGCAAAGGTTCACGCCGCTGGACTGGTCTATCGCGACTTGAAGTCGGCCAACGTGCTGGTGACACCGACTGGCTCGCTCCGCCTGATTGATTTCGACGTGGCCTGCGAGCAGGGACACGCCGGGGTTCCCGGCATCGGCACCCGCGGCTACATCTCGCCGCAACAGTACGCGGGCGCGTCGACCGCCGTAAGCGACGATGTCTATAGCCTGGGCGCGCTTCTCGCCTACATAGCGACCGCGGCCGAGCCCTCTCAGGCGCCACGCCCGTTCGGCCTTTTGGACCGACCTCTCAGCGTGCTCAACCCGAGGATCACCTCGGCACTGTCTAATGTCATCGCCCGGTGCCTGGCCCCCGACCCGGCTGCACGCTTCCCGACAATGGCCGCCGTCGATGCAGCGTTGATAGCGGCGCGCAGGAGTGTGGCGATTACCGCACCGCCGTATGGAAGCGAATCCGTCCCGTCGCGGGAGGGTGAGGAGCAGGCCCGGAGTCGATGTCGGGATCTGGCGCGTCGTCTGGGCGACACGCTCTGCTCAGTCGCGGAGCGCCCCCCCGATGGACCCGGTTTAAGCTGGGTCAGTAACCATCCGCTGACAGCTGGAATGCGCACCCGAGATCTGAATACTGGCGCAGCTGGCACGCTGTTGGCGCTGTCTGAACTCGTCGCAGAGTTCGGCGATCCTATGCACCGGACGGTCTTGGCGGAGGGCGCATGCTGGCTGGAAAACGCGCTCCGGCCAGGCGGCGACCCGCTGCCTGGCCTCTACGTGGGGGAGGCTGGCGTCGGAGCCGCACTGCTGCGGGCCGGCCAAGTCATGGGCGACCAGGCGCTGGTCGGGGCCGCAGCGGCCCGGGGAGATTGGATTGCCACGATGCCCTACAGCTCGCCGGATCTTTTTAATGGGACGGCCGGCCGCCTGCGGTTTCACCTTCTGCTATGGGAGGAAACGGCGGTGCCGGAATATTTGGCGCACGCCATCGCCGCCGGTGAGGCGCTGCTTGCGACCGTAGAGGCAGCCGGG
>JALZBR010000200.1 GCA_030863485.1 Actinomycetota bacterium | reverse complement strand
CCACGGCACGGGCTTGATGCAGCCTGGAGCGGGCAACTAATGAAATTCTGCGACGACAGGCGATGAGTCTCAGGGGTCGACGGGGTCAAAGAGACGTCCGCCAGATCCTAGAGTCCGAAGGGAAGAGCGATGCACAAGATTGTGCCACACCTTTGGTTCGACAAGGAAGCCGTAGAGGCAGCTGAGTTCTACGTCTCCACTTTCTCGAATTCGAGGATCACCAATCTGACAACTCTCTATGAGACACCGTCGGGGGATAGCGACGTCGTCGCCTTCGAGCTCTCCGGTCAACCGTTCATGGCCATAAGCGCCGGCCCGCTTTTTCAGTTCAATCCGTCCGTATCGTTCCTCGTCTCGTGCGAGACGAAGGAGGAGGTCGATGAGCTCTGGAGCAAGCTGTCTGAAGGCGGCAGGCCCCTCATGCCGCTCGCGTCGTACCCGTTCAGCGAGCTCTACGGTTGGACGGAGGACAAGTATGGCCTTTCGTGGCAGATCATGCATGCCGGCGAGCAGGAGATCGGACAAAAGATCACGCCTACCCTGATGTTCGTGGGCAAGGTGTGCGGCAAGGCGGAGGAAGCGATCAAGCTCTACACCTCCGTATTTCGCGATTCAAGGATTCGCTCCATCGTTCGCTATGGCGAAGGCGAAGACCCAGATGAAGAAGGGACGATCAAGCATGCCTCCTTCACATTGGAAGGCCAGACCTTTGCGGCCATGGACAGCGCGCGCGACCACGACTTCGCTTTCAACGAAGCGATTTCATTGATGGTGAACTGCGAGACACAGGAAGACATCGATTACTACTGGTCTAGCCTCTCTGCGGTTCCAGAGGCCGAGCAGTGCGGATGGCTCAAGGACAGGTACGGCTTTTCGTGGCAAGTTGTCCCTTTGCGCATGGAGGAGATGATGCGCAGCGGTTCGAAAGACCAGATCGCACGGGTGAGCAGGGCGTTTCTCGAGATGAAGAAGTTCGACGTTGCAGAGCTAGAGAGAGCATACGAAGGACGAGACTCACAAGGTCGGAGGTGAAGGAATGACCAAGCTGCATGCATACCTCAACTACGCAGGCAACAGCGAAGAGGCGTTCAACTTCTACCGGTCGGTGTTCGGCGGTGAGCTTACGTCCCTTGTCCGGTTCAAGGACTTCCCGATGGAAGGAGTGAACATTCCGACAGACGATCAAGACAAGATCATGCACATCTCTCTGCCGATCGGCGAAGACAATGTGCTGATGGCGAGCGACACCCTTCCATCCCTGGGTCAGGTGCTGGTGCAGGGAAACAACGTCTATATCTCGGTCCACCCATCGAGCAAAGAGGAGGCAGACAGAATATTCAACGCCCTCTCCGAAGGAGGCGAGATAGAGATGCCCATCGCCGACCAGGTGTGGGGGGACTACTACGGCAGTTTCAAGGACCGGTTTGGGGTGATGTGGATGGTGAATTACAGCCCTCCGAGAGAGGATTGAAGACAACCATCCCGAGCTAGTCGGGGGCTCGACTCACTGAAGCGAGTTCGTGTGCGGTGAACGGACGCTAAGCCCGGTCGGTGAACCGGGGGCAAGCGATTCCACTTCGGTCTCGAGCTCGGCCGCTCCCTGTCGCGGGCGATTTTCTTCGTATGGAAGAGCAACACTCCTGCGCGGCGCCGTCTAACTCCGTCTCCTGCTTCCCGCAACGTCTTCAGATCTCGAGGCGGGAATCCTCCAGGTCGAGATCGCGCTCGATGCGGTGCATGACGTCGTTACCGATCTCGCCCCGGTTGCGAAGCCGAACGACCGCCCGCCGCTGCGCCTCGAGCAGCTCGCGCACCAATCGCTGGTAAGCCACTGAGCGCTCCTCGTAGCCGTCGTCGTGGACGATGCCGGCGCGCGCCGAGAGGCGCTGTCGGCGGTACTCGTACATCCCTCGCAGCCGCCCGACCGTGTCCTCCCGGGTCCAGTCCTCCTCCGCGAGCTCCTCCAGTCGCGCCAACGCCACGTTCGTCGCGGTCAAGCGCGCCTCGAGCTCCTCGCTCTCTTCCGTGTGGTCCCCACGTAGGCCGAGGCGGCGGATGAGCGCGGGGAGCGTGAGCCCCTGGACGACCAGGGTGGCAAAGATCACCCCGAAGGTCAGAAAGACGATGAGGTTGCGCTGCGGGAACGCTCGGGGCCCGGCCTGCAGAGGCAACGCCAGCGCGGCCGCGAGCGACACCGCCCCGCGCATCCCGCTCCAACCCACTACCAGCCGCTCCCTGGGGCCGACGCGGCGGGCGACCTGAGCCGGCCGTCGGTCGAGCAATCGCACGACGTAGGGAAGTGTGAAGACCCAGGCGATGCGCACGGCTATCACCACGACGCTAAGCAGCGCCGCGAGGCCGATCAAGCTGGCCGGCGGACGTCCCGTCACGCCGCGCAGAATCGGGTGGAGCTGCAAGCCGACGAGGATGAACAGCACGGCGTTGAGCAGGTAGACGAGAACGTCCCAGAACGAGAATCCCAGGAGCCTCGTCGAAGCCGAGGCAAGCTCGGGAGCTCGCCAGCCTACGTAGAGCCCGGCGGTCACGGCGGCCAAGACCCCCGACGCTCCTAGTTGCTCGGCGGGAAGGTACGCGGCGTATCCCGTCACCAGCGACACCACGATCTCTGTCGGGGGGTCGTCGAGCCGGCGGCGGATCTCGGCGGCGAGCCAGCCGACGCCGAGCCCGAGCGCCACTCCAGCGGCAATGCCGGCGACGAAGCGAAGGCCCGCCTCCCACACCACGAAGCTCCCCCCGGCGAGCGCGCCCAACGCGACGCGATACGCCACCAGCGCGGTCGCGTCGTTGACGAGGCTTTCGCCATCGAGCAGCGTGACGAGACGACGCGGTACGCCGAGCC
>JALZBR010000103.1 GCA_030863485.1 Actinomycetota bacterium | reverse complement strand
GGCCCACGGAGCACGAATTACATCGATGTAATAGCCGCGACGCTCAATTGTGGCGATCTCCTCCCTACTATAGAGCTGACCTCAATTCGTCGCTTCTACTGAACTCAATCGTCGGCACGACTCCGTCGAAAATCCGAATTGCGACCAAGCGCCGGGGCAGCGTGGGTTTGTGGATGGTGGCGCCCGTGTGCTGCTGTGGTTCACGCGGCGGTCAACGACCGGCGGAAACAGAATCACGAGCACGCAATTCGGGCGACGGAATCGTATCTACCATCACGGATTGCGGCGGCTAACAACCTCGCTGACGTTTACGAGCGATCGCGTCAATCTCCGCAGAAGCGTGGGGGAGACCGACGTCCGGAGGCACTGTCAAAGATGGCATCCCCGTACAGCGATCCGTACTTGTACGGGAGACCAACTGACCCAAATTCTCCTATCGTTCAATCCGACAGGTGGAGAGGAGACGCCATGACTCTCCCCTTAGCGTGGCGAATCTCCGAACGCGAACTAAGGAAAGGGCGTGCGTAACCAGTCGGGAATCGTGAGGATCGAAAGGAGCAGAAATGACTGAAGAGCAAGTTACTCCAAAGCAAATTGCTTTCGTCGCCTATCCGGGACTCACATTGTTGGATCTTGTCGGCCCGCTCCAGACGCTTTCGGTCTTACCGTTGCTGGGTTTTCCCTTCGAGACGGTGACCGTCGGAGAGACCCTCGATGCAATCGATACCGACGTTGGCCTCAAGATCGTCCCTAACAAGACCTTCGACGAGGTGCCGGATCCGTTAGTCATTATCGTGCCTGGTGGTACCGCTCCAACGCTGCGAGCATTGAGCAACGAACGGCTTCTCAACTACCTCCGCTCGGCCGCAGAGTCAGCGGAGGCCGTGGCATCGGTGTGCACCGGCTCGTTGATCCTCGCTGCTGCGGGCCTGCTCGACAATGCTAAAGCGAGCACACACTGGAGCTTTTCCCAGCAGCTGGAGAGGCTGGGCGTGGAGTACATTCCCGAGCGCTGGGTGGAGCAGGGGAAAGTAATCGCATCGGCCGGCGTCTCCGCCGGCATCGACATGGCTCTGCAACTCGCGGCAAGGTTGACGAACGAACAGGTCGCTAGGCAGATTCAACTCATCCTTGAATACGATCCGCAGCCTCCCTTCGGACCAATTGATTGGAGCCAGGTGGACAGGCACTCGCTCGATCCTCTTGTCAATCAGTGGGTCCATGAAGGACTGGCGGAGCGGCCCGACTTGATCGCGAAGTTAACGCGCTGAGGCTAGGCCAGCCATACCCCGCCACCCCGCCCCCGGCCGCTAGTGCCGATAGCTCGTCCGGCGAGCAGGCCAAGGACTCCTGCGACTAGCGCAACGGTTGCAACCAGGGATAGCGAGAAGACGGTTCGCTTTTTCGCCACCGAAGGCAGCATCTACCTCGACCCGGCTTTCGAGGTGAAATGTAAACATCGGTAAACAAAGGGTGCTGGATCGCTGGCTGGCCCCCGGCGCTTCGACCTCTGCAGCTGTTCGATTTAGGCCTTCGCGTTTTTCGACCAAGCGTCAGCGTGCCTTCGACATCCTGGCGAGGACCATTGTCGTCGTTGAGGAAAAGCGCGGAGAGCACCTACTTGGCGCTTGCGACGTCCCTCTAACAGCCGCGCTCCCCGGTCGATGATCCACGACCAACAAAGGGGCAGAGCGCCGCCCCGCGACTCGAACTCCTCCCAGGTCTGGACACGGCCTCAGCCCTGCCTCATTCGGGTACCGTACCCCCTCTCCGGCCTCCAAGATGGCCACTCCTACGAGCAAGACGATGCCACCAATTGTCAGGCTCCCCGAGAACCGCTCGCCAAACCAGAGGACTTCCACCACGATCGCCACCAACGGGAACAGGTAGTTGACGAGCGCCACCTTCATGGCGCTGGTGTGCTTGAAGAGCCACGACAGGGCGATGGTGGGAAGCACGGTCACGCCAACAGCCAGGTAAGCCACGATTCCCCAGGTAACGAGAGATAGGCCACGCCACTCGATGGCTCGGCCGAGAGTTCCCGAAGCCAGAAGGATGATCGTTCCGATCAAGATCTGAGGTGCTATCACGTCGAACAGCGAGTGGGTTGAGTGACGCTTGGAGTAGACCCCGTGGAACGAAGTCACCAAGACCGCTGCCAAGATCAAGCCGACGCCAAGGACCGAGGAACCGCCAGTGCCTCCCCTCGTGGAGTTGAAGGCCACGAGGACCGCCCCAGCCAGGGCGGTGCTGACGCCGAGGCCGGCCCTTCCACCTAGGGCGCTTGCGGGACCAGCCACCAGCATCCAGAGAGCGGTTGCGGCGGGGACCAGCGCGAACAGGAGGCTCGCTGCGCCGGCGGCTAAATGCTCGAGTGCTTCCGCAAACAGGACGGAGGGAAGAACCACCTGTCCCAGCGCCATGACGAAGCCGTCCCCCAAGACGTGGCGGGATAGCCGGACCCTCTTCCTTGTGCCCGCCAGGTACACGAGGAGAACCGCAGACGCCATCGTCATCCGAAGGGTGGTCAGTGTGTACGGAGAAATGCCCTCTCTAAGGGCGACCTGGGTGGCGATCCCCATAGTTCCCCAGAGGACGCTGATCCCAATGAGAGCGAACCAGACTAGCCCCGCCGAGCGCCGGCCGTTTCTCAAGCGAGCGATCGGGGACAGCCTTAGGGGTCGCCTCTTGGGGATCGAATCCGTAGCCGCTGACATCGCCAAGGCCCTCACGCCGCCACAACCCCGAGAAGCCGGGACATGCTCTGCTGTGAGAAGAACTCCTCGACCGCGACCGTCCCCGCGAAGACTCCGAAGAATCGTCCGACTGCGCTCCGATCGGAAGCCAGAGCTTTGAACAAAGCGAGGGTTTCAGGTGCAGGCGGCCGGTCCAGAAGCGCCGTCTGAGCGGTCCAATGGTAACGGGCCATCTCCGCCTGGTCGCGCCGCCGCCGATAATCGGCGCCCGCCTCTTCCCAGGACCTTGTGCCCATGAGGTGGTCGTGTAGGGCGTCGGTCAAGAAGACGGAATCGCGCAGAGCGTCTGAAATCCCCTGCGCCGTGATTGGGTCCTTGTGGCATCCCGCATCGCCAACCACCGCCCACCCGGGTCCCGCCGGCACCCGGAAGAAAGCGTCGAGATCGGGGGTTCCACGAAATTGCTCGACCCGTTTGCCTTCCCGAAGGCGTTCGGCCAACCGGGGGACGTCAGTCGCCGCCTCCCAAAATGAGGCTTCGACGTCGTGTCGGATCGATTCGAAATCACCTCTCGGGGCCTGCAACCCCACCATCGTCTGCCCGTCGTTGGTTGGGAATACCGCCAGAGTGCGCCGGTCGAGCAGATACAGCTGCCCCTCGTGACGATCGACGTCGACGTCCTCGAAGTACGAATAAAAGATGCAGGTTCGGGCCGGGATCGTTTCGTACGTCCCGGCCCCCACCGCCCGGGCGACATGGGAACGCTTGCCGTCAGCTCCCACGACTATCCTTGCTCGCTCGAGAAGCTCCCTTCCCTCGACCGACCTTGCCCGGATTCCCTTTACTCCCGCATCGTCGGCAAGTACATCGAGGAAACTAAAGTGCTCCCGCACTTCGGCCCCGGATCGGCGCGCAGCGTCGACCAGGACTTGGTCGAGCTTCGTGCGCCGAACGCATAGCGTGTCGGTGATGGGCCCGGCCGGCACCGGACGCCCGGTAAGCGTGAACGGCCCGGCCTGAAGCTTGAACTTCGTGATCGGCGGAGCGCCGGTCGCCGCAACCCCTTTGAGCAATCCGAGCTCCGACAACACCTTCAGCCCCGACAGCTGGATTACGTGAGTCGACAAGTGGTCGGAGGGAAACCGGTTGCGGTCGATGAGGAGGACCTTGTGCCCTCGCCTGGCCAGTTGGAGGGCTGTTGCCGCGCCGGCTATTCGAGCACCGACGACGATGACGTCCCACCGGCCGCCCGCCGCGCTCTCAGTTGTCGATAGGCCCTGGCTTTCCTCTCGTTTGCTCATCGGATCTCCTGCCTCCTCCGGCGACTTTCCCTGTCGCCCGACTTGTGATGGCCCAAAGCTAGGGGTTCAGCCGCTCCCAAGCTTGGAGAGGAGGTGGAGAATTCCTGGAGGTTTCCTGACCTTGGACGCGGGCGTTGATTAAGATTCCTTGGCTACCGCGACCCGGGTCTTGGTTAGATGGTCTACGCTTTCGAGGATTTCGAGCTCGACCGTGAGCTGTACGAGCTGAGGAGGAACGGGGAGCGGATCTCCCTAGAACCTCAGGTCTTCGAGGTGATCGTGTACTTGCTTAGGCACCGCGATCGCGTCGTGTCCAAGCAGGAGCTGTTCGAGAACGTCTGGAAGACCAGGTTCGTAACCGAATCGGCGCTTACCTCTCGCATCAAAGCCGCGCGCCGTGCTCTCGACGACGGCGGGCGCGAGCAGAGATTGATCGGCACCATCCACGGGCGGGGATACCGGTTCCTCGGAAAGGTACAGGAGCGGGATTCCGGGTCTCCGTCCGACCGCCGGACGAGCGTCACGGAGCGCACCAGCGCAGCCGGCTTGGTTGGCCGAGAGCGCGAGCTGCGGCGTCTGCACGAGCTGCTAGCCGATGCCGTCAGCGGATACCGGCGGACGGTCGTGATAACGGGCGAAGCCGGGATCGGTAAGACGACTACGATCCAGGCATTTCTCGACGAGGCGCGAAAGGACCACGACGTGCTGGTCGCGGGTGGGCAATGCCTCGAACATCAGGGACCGACCGAGCCCTACATGCCGATCTTCGACGCTCTCGACCGGCTCTGCCGCAGCTATCGCGAGCTGAACCTGGTGAAGATGCTGGTTCGGTGCGGGCCCAACTGGCTCATGGAGATGCCTTGGCTGGCCGACGACGATGAGCTGGCGAGGCTCGCGCATCGCACTTTGGGCAGCACCAGATCGCGAATGCTGCGAGAAGTGGTTGAAACGTTCGTCGCTATCTCCGAGGTACGTCCGCTCATACTCGTCCTCGAGGATCTCCAGTGGAGCGACCCTTCGACGCTCGACGCGCTGAACGCTCTGGCCCGCAGCCCCGTCTCCGCCCGGCTGCTGATTGTTTGCTCATGCCGATCTTCGGAGCTCGGGGACCCCACCCGTCCCGCGGCAGCTCTTTTACAAGGGCTGGAGCTTCATGGCATGTGCGAGGAGCTGGCGCTGCCGCCCCTCAGTGAGGAGGAGGTGGACGAGTACCTCCATAAGCGACTCCCCGGGATCGCGGTCCCCGAAGGATCGGGACGGATGCTTCACTCCCGCACTGACGGGAACCCTCTCTTCATCCAGATCGTGGTGAACGACCTCACCCTCGAAGGTGAACCCGGACAAACGCGGGACCCGATTCCGGCTCGTGTTCACCTTCCACAAAAAGTGCCCAAGACGCTGCGGCGCATGATCGAACAGCGCCTCGCCGGGCTGAGCCCTCGCAAGCAGGAGGTCCTTGAGGCTGCCGCAGTCGCGGGTATCGACGCCAGCCCCGCCCTTATTGCCCGCGCGATTGACGCGGCCGAGGAGGAGATCGAGGTCGTCTGCTGGGAGCTTGCGCGAACGGAGCAATTCCTCCGGCCCGATGAGGCGCTCGTTGGTAGCTCCACGTCGGCGAAGTTCACCTTTGCCCATGGCCTTTATCAGGAGGTCATCTACGACCAGATGCCCTCGGCCCGACGAGCGCGCTTGCATGGTGAGATCGGACGCGCTCTTGAAGCTTCTTACGGGAGCAGGGTCGCGGAGCGGGCGGGTGAGGTTGCCTTCCATTTCAGCCGAGCGGGTGAGGCGCTGCCCGCCGTGAAGTACCTCCAGATGGCCGCCGGACAAGCCCTGAGACGCTACGCGTACAAGGAAGCCCTAGGCCAGTTGACAACCGCTCTGCGACTTGTCGAGGACATCGAGGCTGAGTCCCGAGTCGAACTCGAGATTGCCCTCCGGGACATGCTCGCCTTGGCTCTCATCATGGTGGAGGGCTGGTCTCATCCGGAGAGTGAGCTCGAACTGAAGAAGGCGTTGGCGCTTTCGGAGAAACTCGGCGACCCGGATCGGCAGTCCCTGCTGCTCTACCACTTGGCCGGGGTGTACGAGAACTGTGGTGAGCACACAAAGTCCAAGGAGGTGCTGGAACGGCGGCTGTTGCTCCAGCCGCATTTCATGGACTCAACGTCGTTGCTGGAGTCGCATGAGCTGCTTGCATGCTCGCTGTTCCACAAGGGGGAGTTTGCCGAATCTCTCGACCATGCGGACAAGGGGTCGGAGCTCTACGACCCGCAACGCCACCTGGCCCTGCTCGCCGCCTCGGTGGGAGAGAATCTTGGCGTCGCATGTCATAGCTGGGCGGCCCTGGACCTGTGGTATCTCGGATACCCGGAACGGGCGAAGCGCCGAATGGCTGCGGCCCTCGGGCTGGCGCGCAACCCGTCGCATTCATATTGCCTCGCTCTGACCGAGGAACGGGCTGCCGTCTTGCATCAACTTCTGGGCGAGCCGGAAAAAGTCCTCGAGTGTTCGGCTACCGCTATCGATCTCGCCACGGAGCAAGGACATGAGGTCTGCATCGCGTCCGCACACATACTTCGGGGTTGGGCCCGCGTCGCTGCCGGTGAGGTGGATGGACTCGTGGAGCTGCGAACAGGTCTTGAATCTTATGAAGCTTCGGGATCTCGAATCGGTCTTCCTTATTTCTTAGGGCTTCTGACCGACGCCTCGCTACGTGCCGGCAGCCCCAGCGACGCCCTGGCAGCCGCGGATGACGCGTTGGGGATCGTCGGTAATCGAGGCTTCAGCCACGAGGCGGAGCTTCACCGGCTTCGTGGACTGGCGCTGGCGATGCTTGATCAGGAAGACCGTGCGATGGCAAGCCTGCGCCGCGCGGTGGAGGTCGCTGGCGGCCAGAAAGCGCTCGCGCTGGAGGCTAGAGCCCTCGAGAGTCTCGCCAAACACTCGTCCGATGCCGATGACGCGACTACAGCTCGCCGGTTGCTCTCTTCACTCAAAGCCCGCCTGGGTGAAGATCGGATCGCTTTGCCTCGTTAGAACGGCCGGCTCAGGCTAATCGATCAGGTCGTACGCGGGGAGGGTGAGGAAGTCGATGAAGTCGTCGGCCATGGACACCTTCTCGAAAAGCGCCACCGCGTCGTCGGCCCGACTCTTGGCGTAAACCTCCTCGCCCACCTCTTCTCGGATCTTCTCGAGCTCCTCTTGCTCGATTCGTTCGACCAGTTCCCGATCCACTGTGGTCCCGTCGTCGAGCTTTGCCC
>JALZBR010000084.1 GCA_030863485.1 Actinomycetota bacterium | reverse complement strand
CCGAAACTGGACCAGCGCCATGGATCACGCTCGAGGGAGGCGGCCGGGCGGCCGGATTCATACTCATGCCTCGAGGATCGACCGACGCCGTCTCCAACGGTCTAGTGGCAACCCAATTCCGCGCTTGCCGGCCCGGATGCCACGTCCGGCCGGTCAACGCTTTGCTGATCAATGGTGCCGTATATCGCGGCAGCGAGACGCTGCACTCTGGCGAATATCGCCTCTACGTCTTCACCGATGGAGATGAAGTATCGATCAACCTCGATCTTCCTCAACTGAAGGGTGTCACGAACATCCACGTCGCAGGCCCGGGATTCGCAGACATACGGGCACCAGCGGTCGGTAGGGAATATCGCGACGAGGTGACCGCCTACAGCGCGCACGCTAGCTACGCGATGAAAACGCGCGCCGGAATCTTCATGTCCGTAAACGTTATGCGCGACGAGAACTACAGAGATGCGTCGTTCGACGAATGCTTGACACCCGACCACATCGGCCCAGACGAGGTCGAGCGTGAGTACTGCTTCGTTCCCACCGGCGGCGGCATCATCTTCGTTCGTCCTCTGGACCCGACCAAGATCCAACCACGAAAGGGCGGCTTCATCCTCACCACGTTCGTCGGCCTTCACGACTGGGAAGACAACGTGGCCAACGGTGATTCGACCCTCCACCACTACAGTTTCCGTGTGATCTCCCCCGGCTCGATGGGAGAGCTATGGAGCCAGGGCGTGCTCCTTAGTTTTTAGGCGGCAGGCGGGTCCAGTGGATCACACTGGAGTACGACGGCTGGACGACTGGCATCCGGCGCTGGCAGTGCTCGGTCCGCACCTGCCCCGACTGCGACTGCGGTCCAAACCCCCGGCAGACAGGGAAAGCTCAAGTCGACACTCGCCGACGAGCTATTCGTGGCGGTATCTTCGTCACAGTGAATCGGAACGCCGTCGAGCAAAAGGCATCCGACAACCGAGATGAAGAAATGCTCGTTGGTGCACGAGTAAGTGGCCGAGCCCGCTACCTGGTGTCCAAAAGGCGGCGGTGGTGACAGGGTTGCCGTCGCGCTACACGGATCCAGGATCTGAGCTGAAGTCGCGCCTGGAGGGCCGATCAAGGCAGCCGTGGACAGCGCAACAACGCAGATACGAGCAAGACGCTTACTCATGCACTCTTCCTTCCTAGTCCCGGGTTGCTTGAGCGCGGGTTTCCTGCTCTGAGGCTGATTCGTCTACACCGGGCGTTTGATAGCGTTGCAGGTCTCTGCGCCTTATTCGGTCTCGAAGAGCGAACACTGCAACCACCGCTAGCAAGATCGGGAGACTCGCGACCACGAGCAAGTAAGTAGGGCTCCTGCCACTGTCTAAGGAAAACGCGAACCACATCGCGGCCACTACAACGACGGGCACGATTCGCCTGAGCGGGAACCATCTCGATCGGATGCGCTCTTGAACCCATCGACTGAAGGTGCTGGGAAGGGACCCTCCCAGCCAGAAGTGGATCTTGTGTGGCATCGAAGGTTCGGTATTGCTGGTATCTCGAGTGTCGCTCATAAGCACTCTGGGATCGATGGTGGATAGGTGGAACTCAGATCGACCGGGCAGCACACCGATTCCGCGTAGTCACAGCAGTATTTCTCGGCGGTGCTGTTGCAAACGTTGTCGCACGTAAGGGTGCAGAAGAAGCCGCAAGGCCAACCCGGACAAAAAGCGCACAGCAGACACTCGGGACAGTCGGGAGGCGGCTCGGAGCAAACATTCGTGGCGTACCTGCAATGGAGACACACGGGCGGGTTGTCGCAGCTGGTAGGGCACGGACCAAGAGGGTGGGTGTGACAGTCCGGCTCGCAGTAGAGATCGACGCCCGAACCGGGCCCAAACTCCTCCTCCTTCGATGCAAGGCCACCGCGCTCATCGACATAACGGAAACGCAGCAAGGATGGGGCCCCGGCCACGCCGCGCACCACCTCTCTGGAAAAAACGTCGGGCATGACCTCTTCGTGAGGGCAACGCTCCCGTGGGTGATCCCACCATCGAGCTACCGCGAAGGCGGTCGCCTCGCCACCGTCATCCTTGACGAAGCGCAGGGAAACGACATGTCCCCCCTCTGACATGTACCCAGCAACGCCGTCCGCGCCCGTGGGACCTCCGGACCTCTTGTATCCGGAGCTGATTAGGTCACGGATGATCGATTGGAACTCCGGGAGCTGAAAGGCGCGGCGTTCGCGCCTCAACGCCTCGTCAGAACCCACATAGACAACCGACCGCGGCGTGCCGACCACAGAAAGGCGTCCGCCTCGCAGGTCGCGCAGGGGACGGGCCCAGGCTCTGGTGGACAAGCCGCCTACAACTGAACCTCCGAGCAGTCCCACTATCGCGGCGGCGGCTCGCGCAAGAAACCCTCGCCGAGACAACGACGGGGTCATCATCTTGCGCACCCCGCGGTCATAACCCGATGGTTCGCCGCGCGGACCAACGTCTTCAGTGTCGCCTCCCGGGCAACGCCGCTGTACAAGGCCTTCGCGTCCGGACCGACCAGGACGACCCACGGGGTCGCCCTCACGTTGAG
>JALZBR010000081.1 GCA_030863485.1 Actinomycetota bacterium | reverse complement strand
GAATCGCGTGTACCAGCGAGGTGTCCTCCCGACCAGGAAGTCCAGGGGATGTTCGTGGGCGAGGTCGACCGCACCATGGATCGCGAGGCCGACCGCGATCCACGCCGGGTTCTTAACAACTCCAAGGACCGCAAACACGATGCCCAGCAGCAGAAAGGCGGCTTCGCCAACAAGGAGATGCCGTTGGCCGCGTTTGAGAGCTAGAAATGGATAAGCGGCGTAGGCGACAACGGTAACCAAGCCAAGCAGAGCAACGCCAATCGCGACGGGCAGAACCAGGAGCAGCAGCGCTGAGATCGTTGCCGCATATACGCCCAGGGCGATACCTCGAGTCTCGAGCCGCGCCATGATGTGTGAGTCAGCCGGACGTTGAAGGCACAGCCAGCCGCATCAAGATCTCGACGAGGTTGGTGACCACGCGTTCATCGTCCAGTTCAAGCGGATTCCGCTTGAACGTCCAGAGGCACCGGCGATGGTTGACGAGCGCGTTTATGCAAATCACCGCAAGTGCGTCGGCATCCAGGCCGGCCATTGGCTCGTGGTCCTTGATCGTCCGCCGGATGTATTCCACTCCCACGCGATAGCTGAGGTCGCCGAGTGCGTAGAAGCGATCGCGGAACTCGCTGAGGCTGTCCCCGTCCTTTTCGAACACCAGCATCAGCTCGCGCTGGTGGTCGATCTCCCCGAGCGACCACCGGCACAGCAGCGTGAGCTCTGCACGAAGGTCACCGAGCGGAAGGAGGTCGATGACGCGTTCGAGGGTTTGGAGCTCAACCAGACGACGCTCGACCGCCGCCGCGAGCAGCTCCTCCTTGCTGCCGAAGTGCTTGTACAGCGCTCCGGCGCGCGGAGCGAGCCCCGCCGCGGCTTCCACCTCTCCGACAGTGGTGCCGCGGAAGCCCCGCTCGGCGAAGAGCCGCAGCCCGGCCTCTAGGAGGCGCTCTCTAGTGGAGCGATCGACGTCCATGGAATCGACCGTTATTATAAGGTAATCGCAGGATTACCACGACTCTAGGACATCAACGGAGTGAGCGCGGTCGTGAACGAGCACTGGACGCCGGCGCGTCTCTTCTTCGCGGCGAGTTCCTTCTGGCATGTCGTTTTGGGGACAGCAGGGCTCGTGATCGATCGAACGTTCCCGCTGTCCCGCAGTGAGGCCGCTGGCGGCCACTCGGAACACATCTTCGGGGTGTTTGAAACCAATGGCTGGCATTCACTTGCTGCGTTGCTGCTGGGCCTCGTGTCAGTCTACTTCCTGGCGCGTCCGGCTCGCGCTCGGGATGCCGCGCTTGCGGTCGGGGTCGCGCACCTCGGACTCGTCGCGGCCCTGATGATCTGGCAGCCCACTACGTTTCTGATCGCTTCGAACGCAGCCGACCAGGTCGTGCATGCTTCCACTGCCGTAGCCGGGATCCTCTCGGGGGCCTTCACTTCAACAACTACCGAGCACGCAATCGGGTGACCTTCTTGTTTGCGCGATGCAGGTTGACTGCACGTTGGAGATAGAGGGAGGCAGACCGCATGATCGCAACACCAGAAGCGACCGAGACGCTTCACTCTGCCGTTCCGTTCGCGGTGTGTCTCGGCTTGTCTCGGCTTTGAGGTAATCGAGTCAATGCGCGATCGTGTGCAGCTTCGCGCCGAGTGGGATGAGAAGCACTGCACGATCGGCGGGGTTCTGCATGGCGGCGTCCTGAATGTCTAGACCAGAAGGGGCAGTGGGTGCTGCGTCGCACCGGTTCAAACGGCGTGATGCAGGTCGACAGCCAGATGTTCTCGGTCGGAAACGCTTCAAGGGCCAACTGGTTGATGCCTTCGTCGACGACACCACGATCCAGGTGTGGCATCAGAACCACCTGATCAATACAGTCGCCCGAGTGAGGAAAGGCCCCGTCAGGAAGGTGAGGGCTGATGGGCTCCATCGTCCAACATCAGGCGAAACAGAAGTGTCAAACATCAGTTGACATCAGACAGCTCCTCCGGTGTTCCACATTTGTTCCACGTCTCGTGTCTTTTCGGGTCCATCCGAGGGAACTCTGGCCCCCTAGTAAAAAAGCCTCTGACCTGGCTAAATAAAGAATGACCTGGTCGAGCGAGGGTCAGGAAAAGGACTCATAATCCCACTGGCATCGAGCATCGGATGGTTTAGCGGCACAAATTATGAATCCGGTGTCGTCGTCGCGATTATTCCTAAAAGGATCCGGCGCTGCCTATCGAAGACAATTCTGGTCACCTCAGCTACGGTGAGGGTGTGAGCCAGTTCACCGGGATCGATCCCAACGAGCACGACCTGTTCATCCTTCAACAGAGGTTCCGTTTCGTGGTGAACGAGTACGAGTTCTCGCTCCCAACGCCAGGTAGCGAGGCACCCGGTACGCCGTTTGCGTTAGTCCGGCAGAAACCGTTCAAGTTCAAGGAGGACATCCGCTTCTACGCCGACAACAGCCAGTCGGTCGAGTTGATGCGCGTGAAAGCTCGGCAGCGGTTCGATCCCGCCGCGAAGTACGACGTCGTCGCGGCAGACGGAGCCCACATCGGCTACATCCAGAAGGTCTTCGGCAAGAGCCTGGTGCGCTCAACCTACAAGCTCTATGGCTCTTCTGGAGAAGAGCTCGCAGAGGTTACGGAAAAGAGCCTCGGCGTCGCACTCTTCCGCCGACTCGTCGGCTTCATCCCTTACATCGAGAATTTCGCCAACTGGCTGCCGATCCCATACGACTTCGTTTTCTTGCGCGACGGTGTGGTGCTCGGGAGCCATCGGCGTCAGCTCTGGAAGCTGAGAGATACGTACATGATCAACATGAACAACGATCCCGGCCGCACCATCGATCGGCGGCTCCTGCTCGCGATCGCCGTCGGCATGGACGCGTTGCAGGCCCGATAGCTTCGATTCGGTCGACGCGAAGCTGACCGGACGCGGCTTGGCCGGCAGCGAGAGCGCTCAGACGTGTACCTCATCCTCGTCTAAGACATCCATCCGGGCTTGGGATACTCCGACTCCGACCCGTCCTTTCTGACGGTTGCGGGAGACACTTTGTTTTTCCAAGCGGATGATGACGAACATGGTTACGAGTTGTGGAAGAGTCGAGGCAGCGAGGAGAACACATCCTTGGTAGAGGACGTCATCGTCGGCGACCACAGCTCATCGCCCAAAGAGTTGGCAAATGTGGGCGGAACGCTCTACTTCCAAACTGAGGGTCCTGACACCGGGTACGAGTTATGGAGAAGCGCTGGGTCGGCGGCCTCCACGGACATGGTGGCGGACATCAACTCCGGCGATGGCGACGCCTACCCTGCCCTCATCACGAAACTGGGCGCTGCGGTGTACTTCGCCGCCACGGACGGGAGTACCGGTAAGGAGCTTTGGCGGTACGACCTCCCTTAGGAAAGGCGGGTCCGTTACGAGAGTGCGGCCGGGATCTCTTCTTTCTGCGGCGCGTGGCCGTGGGTCCGACTGAGCATTTTCACTCCGAGGTTTCGTCTCCGATCAGGCGCTTCAGGGTGAAGACGACGACGTCCTTTGTCTCCTCGAGGGACGTTGAATCCAGGAATGTGCCCTGGATCGTCGCGGCGAACGAGGTGGTTGCCAGGTCGAGCTCCTCCGGGCGCACGTGCCGCTCGAGGACGTGGCGGATCAGGCTTCGCAATCGAGCGGAGAGGTCGTCGAGGTAGTTCTGGACCACCGGGGACCGTCGGCCCCACGCGTGCAGCGAGGCGCGAAGCGGGTAGAAGGGGGCGAGTTGCTCTACAAACCACGTCACTCTGTCAAACAGGTCGCCTCCGGCCTCTGTCTTCTCGGCCAATACCTTCGCCACCATATGCTCGAACGTCGCGACTGCGAGATGGTCTCGCGACGGGAAGTACCAGTAGATGGCGTTATTCGCGACGCCGACATCGCGCGCGACGGCTGAAACGCTCAGGGAATCGAAGCCATCGGTGCGGACGGTTCGCTCCGCTACGTCGAGGATCTCGCTCATCCTGTCGTCGCGAGCGAGATGCGCTCGGTTTCTCGGCATGAGGCCAAAGTGGCAGTGACTTGACACTATGTCAAGACCTGCCTTACCCTCTTGTCGGGCTGACAAGAGCGGGGAGGGAAGCATGCGCTGGCAGCGGGCGCTGGTCACGGGCGCTTCGGCGGGGATAGGTGAAGGGTTCGCCCGCCGGCTGGCGCGGACGGGGTGCGACCTCGTTCTGGTGGCGCGGCGAAGCGACGCGCTCGAGTCGCTTGCCGAGGACCTGCGGAACGAGCATCGGGTGGACGTGGAGGTTTTGACGGCGGACCTGACCGTAGAGCCCGAGGTCGAGCGGGTCGAGGCACGTCTCAAGGCAGAACGGAGTGCGATCGACCTCCTCGTGAACAACGCGGGAGGAAGCGATGGCAACGGGCGGGGGCCGTTTGTCGACCAGTCGTTCGAAATCCTTCATGGGCAGGCCCTGTTGAACGCCATCGCGGTCATGCGGCTAACCCACGCGGCCGTCCGTGCCATGTGCGAGAGGGGACAAGGCCACGTCATCCAGGTCTCCGCAGGCACGGCGTTCTATCCGGTGCCGCACGGAGCCGTCTACGGCGCGAGCAAAGCATTTGTCAACAGCTTCAGCGAGGCAGTAGCTCACGAGCTGCGCGGCACCGGCGTCGCCATCACGACCGTATGCCCAGGCTTCACGCGCACAGACGCACCCCGTCGCATCGGCTTCTCGGAGACCAATATCCCCTCATGGTGGTGGGCCGATCCCGACGAGGTGGTCGAGGCGGCGCTCGAAGGGGCGAGTCAAGGGAAGGTGATCGTCTCACCCAAAGTTGTCAATCGCCTTAACGCCGTCTTCGGGCGAGTGTTCCGGCGCACCATGATGAAGATGTCGGCGCGCGTCACGGCGTCTGATCCTGGCTGATCACAAACCCCGGCTCACACTCTTCCTAGCCGATGTGTGAAGTCCCAACGTTCCCGGATCCGATCGATCGGTATCACCGATCTCATCGGCAGGCGGAGCGCTTTGACACAGATGGACAATGCTCTGGCGCAAACCCTCCTTGAACGAGTCCGCACTGGGATCGCCGGGATGACCGAGACCGACCCTGTCACTTTCGCGGCGGATTCGGTGTCCGATGGCAAGTAGTTCGCGGATCCAACCGTCGTTCAATCGCAGAATCGGATGCTGTCCGACAAAGGGCTGTCTGGTCCCGCGGCGTCTTGACGGCGGGATGTGGGAATCTTCACAAGGTGACGCAAGGTGAAGGTGGCGTGACTGCTGAAGGCGGGGGATTGCCGCGTCGGATAGTCGCCACGATCTTCGCGTCGATCCCGCCACGGTTGTTTCGCTTCGTCCGGCTTGCGCCTGTTCTGGGCGACGCGATGCTTGCCGCCGTCGATGCGACGTTCGGCCCACAGGCGCGTCTCCGCAAAAAGATCCGGTCCGGACCTCTCATGGGGATGGTCGTCGATGTGGACCCACGGGCGATGGACATGGTGATCGGTCGCTACGAGCCCGCGATACAGGCGCTACTCGAGACAACACTCGTTCGCGGCGACGTCGCCTTCGATATCGGGGCGAACCTGGGCTACTTCACGCTCGTGATGGCCAAGCAGGTCGCTCCCGGCGGGCGCGTCGTTTCATTCGAGCCTGATCCTGAGGTGCTCTCGGTGCTGACCGATAACGTCAACCGAAATGTCGAGGACTCAGACGCGGTCACCGTTGTTGCTACCGCCGTGGGTGCTGATGCGGGGACGGCGAAGTTCGCGTCTGGGTGGCGGTCCACCCGCGGCAGGATCGTGTCGGACGGCGGCGACTTCGAGGTCGAAGTGATGACGGTTGACGATGCAGCTGCTCGCTTCGGCGCTCCGCGCTTGATGAAGATAGACGTGGAAGGGGCGGAATTGGACGTCCTGCGCGGCGCGGAGGACGTCTTGAGGAGCGCACGGCCGGTCGTGCTAGTCGAGGTGCACTCTCCAGAACTCGAACAGCGGTGTACTGACCTGTTGGAGAGCCTGGGCTACCAGTGCGACCGGCGTGGGGACCGCGGCAAGAAAGAGACATACCTCGTAGCTACCTGATCTGTACAACGTGCACGCATAAGGTCCCAACGGCAGCCTCCGCTTCATGTGCAAGCAGGGGGTTACCCGTCCCTTCCGGGCGCCCAATGACGTGCACGCGTCCAAAGAGGACGCAAGGCGCTGTTCGGACAGCGCGAGCCTTCGGAAACAGGGCGATCACAACGTCGAGGACGCCCCGACAACAAAACACAGCCGGCTCACTGCGAGCTTCTGGCTCAGGGCATTCTGACTCTTATCCGATTCCCTGAGAGCGTAGCGGTCGCCACGCCAGTCACGTCTATCGGCCCCATTAGCTTTCTACGCTTGCTAGCCACCAACCGCCGTGCGCATGGTCTGCAGTAACTCGTCTCGGGACGGCCCAGGTGGCGGTGGGGGATTCTCGGCGATCATGTCTTTCACTAGTTGTCGCCCTCGGTCGATCGTCGCTCGGTCGTTCTCGAGCTCGTCAGGACGATCGAGGAACATCAGCCGACGGACAGCTTTCCTGAAGATGTCCGAGTCACGCATGCCGGCCATCGGGAGTACCCATAAGAGGAACAGGGGGAGCGTCGCGTCGGAAGGGTCCGCGATGCTGTCTACCTTCCGTGTCCAGTAAGGCTCTCGTGCAGCGTCCGTCGCGGTCGCAGCTCCATAGGCGGCCGAAATGTCGTCGCGGGTAGCGACGTCAAACTCGAGCGCAAGCGTCTCCACGTCTTTGCCTAGGCGCTTGAGGAGTTTGCCGAGTGTAAAGGCATGCACTAGCGACAGCGACAACCCCCAGGCGTAGCGTGGATTCGTATGGGCAAGCGCGTCACCCACCGCAAGAACTCCCGTTGCAACGGGTCGCTCCTCTTTGATGAATGAGCGTCGTGTGTTGCGAAGCTGGCCCATCGCTCCCACGGGTGTGATCGGTTCGACCATGTCGTCGTCGATCAGTTCCCGAAATGAAGGCATCGTACGTAGTGCGGCGGTGAACGCAGCGGGATGACGCAGGATGCGTAGGTCGCGATCCGATGGCAGAATCGTGTGGACTATGGAGAACGTGTCGTTGTCACCCCAGAAGGTTCCGGTCTCCATGTAGCCCAGTTCGGCCCGGGGGCCGAAGAGCCAGGGACCTTCGGGACGGGCCCGCCCGGAGCGGAATCGGTAGTAGCGTGAGTAATAGACGAGGCCGCACTCACTGGTTTCTTCTGTGCACGCGGTCCCGCCCCCGTCGATGATCCAGTCATTCAAACTCGAGGAGCGACCGCTCGCCTCGATCACCAAATCTGCGGCGATCTCGTCGTCCTGCGTCAGGACGCCGCGGGCACGAGGGACAAGATGGCCCGGGTTTTCCCACATGAGGTTCTGGACCACAGTTCCGGTGCGGAACTCGATCCCGGACTCCGCTGCCGCTTTCCGACGCAGAACCCACTCGATCACAGGTCGCCGACATCCGAGGAACAACAGATCTTCGTCCTCCGCAGTGCGAGGACCGGGGGGCATCTTGTCGCTGAGGCGCAGTTCGATCGCGCCCGCGTCGAGCAGCCCAGCGTAGATGTCCGGGGCCTGGTTCCTGAGTGTCTTGACCCCACGTGCCAAGAAAGCGTGAGGCATCAAGAAGTGCGGAATTCCCCGACGCTCCCACCCGGGCGCCTCCTGTGGAGTCTTCGGCGGCTCCGGCGCGTCTCGCTCGATAACCGTGACGTGATGCCCGGATCTCGCGGCGGCGATCGCCGACGCGAGTCCCGCGACTCCAGCTCCGATGACCACGATTCTCGCCACAGCCGTCCCTCCTGTCGCCTTCTGCTGCTCTACCTCGCCTAAGAGCGTAAGTAGTCGGTTCACTAGGCAGGGGTGGCGCGCTCAGTGAACACGTCTGCTCCCGCGCCACGAGGAGCGGCCTCAGCGTAGCGCGTAGGGGGCGCCGGAAGAGTTGCTCGAAGCGTTCATAGTGCGTCATCTGTCCGTACGCATTGGAACACGGAGCGTTCCAGGTCGTTCGCGTGACGGGTTAAGACGCTCCGCTACTAAATGGGATGCACGGATGCTTCGCCGAGGCCGTCCGGGGCTGTCTTGAGGAGATTCAAGTTTCTCGCAATGAGACGCATCGGGTAGTCAAGCCTATCTCGCTCCCAGCAGACGACTCTGCGGCTCAGATCAGGCCTTTTTCGCTTCGCGTGGTGCGAAGCACGCAGTAGGCGTCTGAACGCAAGATCACTCCGCCGCTGCTCGAGCAGAACTTCCAATGATCTGGGATCTGCATTAGGGACAGCGTAAGGAACGGGTGTGACAGAAAACATGGGCAGCTCGAGGATCCGGTCGGCCGGTCGAAAGGCGAGGTGCCTTTGAATGTTCGTGGACCGGATTTTGAATCCGATGGCCCCCCTCGGCGAGGGTTTCTCACACCAGAGGGCCGGGGAGGGCGAACCAAATCCAGCGAATTACGTATTGACGCCCACATTCCCCGCCTGAAACCCTAGTTCCAACGAGCGGTATCGAGTGACTGAACATGATGAGGAACCCCTGGTTTCACGACGAGCTGTGCTCGCCTGAGGCCACAATCGAAGGTCGGGAGGGACGATGATCAAGCACATGCGTCGCAACGCGGCTCTTTACATCATTCTGGGGATTGCACTGAGCGGTTCGGCCTTGGCGGGTACGCACATTCCAAGGGACTCGATCACAGGTCGGGAGGTAAAGGAGTCGACGCTGGCAATTGTGCCCAAAGCAAGGGCGGCAAAGAAGCTGTCAAATCAAGTCTACAGAGTAGTGAAACTGAGTACATCCGTGGACCCACAGCCGACGGTCGTGACCGTCGGGCCTTTTAGATTCGAGACAGAATGCCTCGAGAACGGGGCCATCCCCAAAATCACCATTTACCTTACTTCTGAGAACCGGTTTGACTTCGGCGGGAATGGCGAGGGGGACGTGGTCGACTCGAACGATAGAGCAGTCGTGATCGAGCTGGCCCAGGGCGACCGGGCCGCGGCTGGATTCTCGGTTTGGGGGAGTACGTTAGCGGGAGGAAAGATCCAGTCTTTCAGCGGGTTCGTTCACGTCAAACTCAATACTTACGAGACCGACTGCACGGCCATCTTCGATCTGATAAAGCACGTTTAGTTGGTCGGTGCAAGTTCGTAAATTTGCCTCGACTGCTAGCGATGATGAGAAACTCAGCGTTCACTTGCAATGATTGATCTCTGAGGCTTCCGCCTGAGCGACGCGCAGCGTGGTTGGCCCACGCCGTTCACTCAAGGTTCACACCGGGAAGGGACTGGATAGCGCTGGCCATCTTTACTGGGGCCGAAGCGGGCACGTTTGGGGAAACTTCGCCGACGACGCCTTCCTCTCACGGCGAAGCGGAGTCATGGCGGATCGTTGTCCCTATGGGACTAGCGACCTTCGAGAATCAACCCTTCCGAGTCGGTGTTCACCCTTCGATGAGCGAGTCTCCGCGACGGAATAGAAGCGGAGACGTCATTCCGGCGCAATAGGGACCTCATCGGTCCTCGCGCCGGCGGCCGATACTGGTCGATCGCCCTCGACAACAGTGCCCTTGTCGAGGCGTACGGCGAGGCGGCCAAGGACGCACGTCGTAGGGCACAAGCCCATGCGGAGGCGCTGGGTGCCCGTCTCGGAACCGTGATGTCAATCACGGAGCCGGGCGTGAGCGTCGCCTCACGGAGCTTCGAGGTCAATTCTTTTGCTCTTGAGTCGATCAAGGCGGACGCCAGCGAACCGGACATTGAGCTGAACTCCGGGACATGGAGGTGAGCGCCGCACTCGAAGCCGTCTTCGTCCTCGAGCGGTGAGGAAATTGACTTAGCCCGTCAGTCGAATTCCGAACGGAGAGGCTACGTGGGTGTTTCGGAAGATGGCGGGATCAGACATTGAGTCCCGTGCCCAGGGGAGCGCCTGCATAGCTCGAGTCCGCACCATCGCGGAGGTCGTCAGGTGCGAGGCCGTAGAGCGAGCTTCTAAACCGCCAGCGTGGCAGGCGTTTCCCGGGCAATCGGGGCAAATCGGCCTTGGACGACCCGTGGTTTCTTGCCAGTCGTCTAGGTCGCCCTCCCTTTTTTCGCTTGCCTCGGACACCTGACGAACGACGGATGGGACGAAACGCCAAACCCCCTTCCGCCAGAGCGTTCAGGCTGTCAGACTCAAGTTGCCGATCTCGTCGAGGGGAGCTGACAATGACTGGAATCGTAGAGAAGAACCTAGCGGCTCGGGCCATCGCGCTGCTTTGTGCTACCAGCCTCTCGTTCGTCGGCTTGTCTCTCTCACAAGCAGCGAAAGCGTCACATCAACCAACTTTTCTCCAGATCGAACCCGAGACCGATACCGGGCCAAACGGTGGCATCCACGCGCTGACTGCGACTTTCAGAGACGAGGCAGGTGCTCCCATCCAGCTGTCAGAAGAGCAGCTTGTCGATTTCGAGGTCATTTCCGGACCCAATTCCAATTTGACGAACGGGTTCAGAGACTTCGAGTGTCCAAGCAATAACCCAACGCAGGGCGCGACATGTAGGGCGAGCTATCGCGATGGGACTGCGTTTGATCGCAATAACAGCACCGACATGGTCTGCGCCTGGATAAGCACCGACGGCGACGATGATCAATATGACCCCAATGGAACAGCCGCCGACGGTGGGGATTGCGATGTCGAACAGCCGCGCGAGGCTGAGGACAACGACCTAACCGACGTCGTTCTCATCACCTGGTTGGGGCGTTTGCCGACGTCCTTGGACATCGACCCCGAAAGCGACACCAACCCCGCCAACACAGTGCACGAAATGACGGCGTCGTTTACGGATCAGGTCGGGCATCCGATCGATCTTACGGAGGGTCAGCTCGTGGACGCCGAGATCGTCTCAGGACCCAATACCAACATGACTGGCGGCTTCAGAGACTTCGAGTGCCCGAGCAACAGCCCGACCGAGAACGGCACCTGCACTGCTACTTACGGAGATCAGCCCTCGTTCGATCCCGCGAACGGGGTCGACGTCATCTGCTTTTGGATCAGCACTGACGGCGACGATGACCAATACGATCCCAATGGAACGGCGGCCGACGGAGGGGACTGCGACGCCGAGACGCCCGATGAAACCGAAGCGGGTATTGACCCCTTCGGAAACACTGTGGAGGGCGAGAAAGGAAACGACATCACTGACAGCGTCACGGCCACTTGGGTCGTTCAAACCTTTACGCACGACCGCGGCATCGGTATGAAGTTCGCCCACCAGGGGGGCGATCTCGTCGTCTCTGGTGCCCTCACGGTAATCGACGGGTACCTCAACTGCGTCGGCCTACAGCCGGTGAAGATTCAGCGCCGCGTCGACGGCAAGTGGGACACGAAGGCGACGCTCCAGACTGACGGAGAGGGCAGCTATAGGGCGGAACTTGCCGATAACCCCGGCCGGTACCGTGCGATCGCCCCGCGAACTGCGCATGCCGACCCTGATCCTTCAAAGCGTCACGTTTGCACTGGCGCGGTGAAGGAAAAGGTGCACCGTCACTAAGTCTTCGACAACAGGCACTCTC
>JALZBR010000060.1 GCA_030863485.1 Actinomycetota bacterium | reverse complement strand
TCCACACCCAGATGGGAACACACCGCCTTGGCTATCTGGATGTCCTGGACGGCGACGCCTGTGAGATCGGCGACCGTGATATCGCGGTTTGACGTTCGTCCGCGACTCTTCCCCGCGATGACGTCTCCCAGCTCGAGCACACGGCCTTCATCGATCGTTTTCCGTCGCAGCGCATGAGCGATCTCTCCACGCACGCGGGCCTGTTCGCGGCTGTCTGCCACCACCACCTCCGCGCGACCGAGGATCGCGGGGTCGAGCTCTTGCTTGTGCATGGTGTCTGAGCCCATTGCGGTTATGTGGGTCCCGAGTCTGACGTCGTCGACGTGGAGGAGCGGCTCCTTCGACGGGGTCGTCGTGATGACGAGGTCGCAGTTCTGCCCCAAATCACGAGCGTCCTTAGCAATGCTGACATCGAAGCCCACCTCGCCCATGTCTCGGACGTAGGCGCTAGCCCCTTGTGGCGATCTCGAGAGCACCAGGACCTCTCGTTGGTCAACGACCGGCCCGAGCCACTTCAGCTGAAGCCGCGCCTGAACGCCGGTCCCGACGATGCCGATGCAACGCGGTTTTGTCGGTGCCAACCACTTGGCGGCTATGGCTCCAGCAACGGCAGTGCGAATGCGTGTGAGGTAACCGTTGTCCAGGAGAATCGCGAGTGGCACCCCGGTCGTGCGGTCGAACACGAGCATCATGCCCTGGCTCACCAGCAGCCCTCGCTCGGGATTGTCATAGAATCCCGACGCGATCTTGATCACGTAACAGGGGTCGTCTAGCAGGTACCCGTATTTGACATGTACATCGCCCGGCGGAGTATCGAACGACATCTCGGCTATGGGTGGGACGACCGTGCGCCCGCTTGAATGCGATACGAATCCCTGCTCGATTATCTCGATCAGGCGGCGTGGCGAAATCGCAGCGATCGCTTCCCTGATCTCCGACTCCGAGATGACGCGCCCTGACATGTCGTCTAGATCGCAGCGAGCGCCTGATGAAAGTCCGAGATCAGGTCGTCGCTGTCTTCGATGCCACAGCTGACCCGGATCAAGTCGTCCGCGATGCCTACCCGCTCACGCTGATCGGCCGTCATAGAGGCATGCGACGTGGCAGCCGGGCGTGTGACGAGGGTTTCGACGCTGCCGAGGCTCGTCGCGACGTAGGCGATCTGTAGTTGCGCCAGCATCTCGTCGGCCTCGGCGGCGCTTGCCCCAGCCAGGCGGAAACTCAACATGCCCCCGAAACCCGACATCAGTCGTGCGCCGCGGTTGTGATCTGGGTCGGACGGGAGCCCCGCGTAATGAACGGACGCGACCTTCGGGTGATCGCTGAGGAACCCTGCCAGGCGCATGGCGTTTGCGTTCTGTGCGCGGACCCTGACGGTGAGAGTCTTGAGTCCACGAGCAAGCAGGAACCCGGCGTGTGGATCTAGCGCTGCTCCTACATGGCTCAGGGCTTTACGGATCGCCTCGATAGTGTCCTTAGCCCCGGTAACACAGCCTGCGACGAGGTCAGAATGGCCGTTGAGGTATTTGGTCGCGCTGTGAAAGCAAAGGTCGAAACCGATCTCCAGCGGCTTGAAGTTGATCGGCGTCGCAAAGGTATTGTCAATGACGGTGACGAGCCCGCGCTTGCGGGCGAACACCACGACCTCCTCGAGGTGCGGGATCCTCATCATCGGATTCGAGATGCTCTCGACGAGAAACATCTTTGTCTTGCGCGTGATGGCAGCCTTCCAGGTGTCGGGGCGCTGCGCGTCGACGAAAGTGTGGGTCACGCCAAGGCGCCCGAGGTGCTCCTCGATGTAAGCGTACGTGCCACCGTAAAGACCTTCGGCAGCAATTAGATGATCGCCGCTTCCCAATAGCGTTGCAATCACGGTCGTCATGGCGCTCATTCCGGACGCGGTGGCGATCGCTGCATCAGCACGCTCGAGCGATGCAAGCTTGTCGTGGAGATAGCGCTGGGACGGAGTGTTGCTAAGACGTATGTATTGGATGTCCTCAGGCTCCGCGTCGGGTGTGCTCGCGTAAACGGTGCTTTGATAGATGGGAAAGACGAGGGGTCCTCCAGGACTTGGGCGCAACTCACCCCCGTGGACAGCTCGCGTTGCGTCTTTTCGTGTGGGGTTATGTTGCTCGTTCAACACTCGGCACCCGTCTGTGAAGGACGGAGCCACGACTGAGGCTGCGACTTGGAAGGTGCCATGGATCCGATCTCGGAATGCTCGAGGGGTGAGATGCAGCGAAGAACGTGCGCTAAGTGACAACCTATCGCCACAGAGAAGTATATTGATCGATGGTTAGTTGACGTGCACTTTGTACACGTTCGCTCGCGGGCGTCTGGCGAGGTCGGTTCCCTCTTTGTTACAGCGGAATTTGCTGAAGTAAACGTCGACTTTGGCTCCGGGAGCCGGAGCAACGAAGGTCCTGAAGGTGTCCTTGCGACCGAGAAACGCAATCTGCCTTGTATTGCCCTTGTGCCAGCGCAGCAGCTTTACTGCTGGCGCCGCAGGCCGCGCCCGAAGCCGCGTAGTACACGTCGCCATCGCGCGCTACGGAGGGGAAGTACTGCGAGAAGCGAGGACTCGGTAAGCGGATCTTGTTCTTACTCTTGATGTTGTAACGGAACACGTCACATCCGTTCGGCGTGCACTTGTGGTAGACGGCCCACTTGCCGTTGACCTGTCCGGCACTCGCCTGCCGGGCACCTTTCCTTTTGACCTCCGCGAGTTGTCGCGTGTTGCCGTTCCGGAGGTTAAGGAGGATCACCTGTCGCGTCCTGTTCTTGTCCCGGCTGAACAGGACCCAGGGTCCCGACTTGGTGGGCCTGTACTCCCACCACTCTGTATTGACTTTGCCGTAACTGAGCGTTTCTTGGTCCTCATGTTGAATCCGAAGATGTTGGAGGAGTTCCGGCGGGGCTTGATCTCTTGATACAGAAGCGTGCTTCCCGATATCCCACCGGCGTACGCTCTCGTTCCCTTGCGACTGACTCGGAAGGTATTGCCGTTGCGCCTCCCCATGACCCTGGTACGAGAGGCGCGCGCTGCGGGCGCCTGGGTCCAGGCGAGATAGCCGTTCCCGTCGCTGCTACCTGCGGTAGCGTCGAGCTCGTTCACGCGACGCTTCGTTAGCACGCCCTGGACGACGGCTTCGGCGGTAACGACGATGATCAGAGACGCCGCAACAAAGACCAAAACGGATATGAGCCCGGTGCCTCGCCGGCTCAAAGACATTGGCTCCCCCTTCATCCTGTTGGGACGCGATCTTATAGAGTCGAGGTGGGGAGGTTGCGAGACAGGAGATTAGGGTCAGGCTCAACTTCAAAACGAGGTCACACTGAGCCCGGCGGTCGATGGCCGGCCACTTTACTTGTACCTGCGTCCCTCCTCTGGCCCCACCGCTCCAGCCTCCAAGGCCGCGGGACGTGACATGCTCCCGGCGACTGAGGTCAGGGGATGGTGCTTGGGCGACGCAAGCTTTTCGCAACCGGAGAACTGTTCGCCCTCGATGCAACGGTCCGGTGCACGCCCTCCCGCGAGTTTGTCTACGCCCTCCCCCCCGGCGAGGCCATCCCTACCGTGCTTGCCGCGCAGAACGTCATCGCCGCCCCCGCCGAAGAAAAAGTTGGCTAGATCGTTGCCCGTGAAGGTGTCGCGACGGTCGGAGCCACGAAGTCCCTCGACGCCGACCAGCTTCCCTCCGAGGTCATTCAGCCCCGAAACGAGGTCGATATTCAATCGGTCTGGAGACAGCGAGTAATCGGCGAGGTCATAGGACCCCTTCCCGCCTGAGGTGGAGCCGGCATCGTTCTCTTGGTCGACGTCGTCCTCGTGCATGAAGTAATCCTGACCTCCCGCTCCGCGCATCTCGTCGCTCGCTGCATCCCCACGGAGGAGGTTGTTTGCCCCATCCCCGATGAGCGTGTCCCAGTCCGGCGACCCCCAGAGGCCCTCGAGGCCCAGCAACGTGTCGATGACCGCCACTTGGATGGGTTCGCCTCCCCGGGGAGTCTCGGTTTTCCAGCTCGTGGCCTCACCAGTGCTGAGATCCGCGACTACGCCCTTGTAGAACATCGCTATATC
>JALZBR010000046.1 GCA_030863485.1 Actinomycetota bacterium | reverse complement strand
GGACGCGGTCTTGCTTACTACGGTGCCATCCGACCACCCGCCGCAGCGCCAACGCGTCAGTTGTTGGAGGGGGGCGCGAGGATGGCGATCGCCTCCTCCAGCGTGTCGACCCCGCTCAGCCTCACTTCGGTCGAGCCCACGGCTCCCACCTCTTCGGCCGGAACCAGCAGGAGTTCGGCCCCCGCAGCTTCTGCAGCCGCCGCTTTCTGGTCCAGGCCTCCCACCGGCCCCACGTCGCCGTTCACCTGAACTGTTCCGGACGCTCCCACGGTACGGCCGTCGGCAATGTCCCTGCGATCGAGCATGTCGGCGATTGCTAGCGCATAAGCCAAACCGGCAGATGGTCCTCCAACTTCTCGCTGCTCGAAGGTAATCTCGAACGGAAGATCGACGTTGAAGTCTCGCGTCTCGATGACCACTCCTATGCCCGGGTGTCCCTGACGTTGCCGGTCGATAATGGAGCTGTTCACCTCGACCTGAACCTCCCGGCCGCCTCGCTCGAGGGTCAGCTCGAAACGCGTCCCTTGAGGCTGTCTCCGGATCAAGTTCGCGAGCTCGGGCGCGAGAGTCACCGGCGTCCCGTTGACCGACGTGATGACGTCGCCTTCCCTCAGCACTCCAGCCGCCGGAGAGCCGGGCAGAACCGCCAGGACTCTTGCTCCGGTACCTTGCAACGCGACTTCAAGGCCCACCGCCCGGGCCGCCGCAGCCGCGGCAAACATCTGGCTCTCCCTGAACAGGTTCCTCTGTCTATTCACGAACTCCTGGTCCGCGAGGCCCTCGGGCGCAACGGCAGAAAGAGGAACGAGGTCACGCTCAGGATGAAGCATCGAGTAAACGGCGAGCAGGGCGGTTGGCCGCTCGACGCGTACCGCGAGCAGTAGGTATCTGCCGTTGATCCTGTCCACGGGCGCTCCTTGAATCGAGATGTCGTCTGATACGTCGATCGCGTCTGCAGGCGAGAGCACGGCCAGAGGGGGCCGGTAAAAGGCTGAAGCAGCGAGAGCAATGATGAGTGTCACCACGAGCCAGACTGCGGGGCCTGCTGCTCTCGCCGCCCGCTCTGGAGCGAGTCCGCGAGCCTGCTCCAACTCCAAAGCCTTGGCGACATCGGAGACGGACAGGATCCCCACTATCCGGTCCTGATCCAGCACCACGGCGCGTCCCGGTCCCGCTCTAAGAGCTGACAGGGCGTCCATGAGAGAGGTGTCGGGCGCGAGTACAGGAACCCTCTCCTCCGGCAGCATGACGTCCCGGACGAGGGTTTGGTCCCGCTCGTCCGGGGCGACGCTCCCTGCGAGACGAAGTGAGATGAGCCCCAAAAGTCGCCCGTCGTCACTCACGGGGTAGTTGGAGTGCCCTTTCACGTTGATGAACCTTCCCAAGAAGTCGGCTACCGACCAGTCGGGAGAAGCCACCACGGGGTTTTCGGTCATCAAGTCGCGCACGCGGAAGCTTCGAAAGGCCCGCCTTAGGACGACAAATTGGGCTTCGGCGGTGGCCGCCTGTAAGAGGAAGAAGCCCAGGAAGATGAACCAGATGCCGCCCACGAAAGCGTTCGAGAAGAAACCCAGAAAGCCGATTGCCATCAAGACATACGCAAAGGCCTTCCCCGCCTTCGCTGCTGAGAGGGTCGCGGCTGTGAAGCTTTGCTGGTGATGCCAAAGCCATGCCCTGAGCACACGGCCGCCGTCGAGTGGTAGCGCGGGAACCATGTTGAAGGCGAGGACTATCGCATTGATTCTCGCCAGATACTCGGAGACGCCGATTACCTGCTGTGGCAGGTCGAGGGCTTGCCCCGCCGCCGCCGCCACGGCGAACAGTATCGAAAGAACCAACGATACGACCGGCCCTGCGATCGCGATACGAAACTCGGCTCCGGCAGAGGGAAACATGCCTTCGAATCGAGCGACGCCACCGAAGAGCCACAAGGTAATGTCGCCGACCTTCATCCCTTCCTTGATCGCGCGGAAGGCGTGCCCGAGCTCGTGCAGCAGGATGGATCCAAAGAAGATCACGGCTGAAGCTACTCCCATCAGGAGGTAGGAGCGGTCGCTCAAGCCCGGGATCGTGCGGGGGAACAGCTGACTGGAGAGGGACCAGGCGACCAGCGCGAAAACCAGCAGCCACGACCAGTGGGCGCCGATAGAGATCCCCCGGACGGTCAGGAGTCGAAAGCTCGGGGAAAGGAGGCCGTCCCCTCCTGAATCTTGCTCCCGCATCGCTCGGGCGGAAGGGCTCGCGCCGGTGGAGGGGCCGGCGTCTTTGGCTGTCTTTCCCATACGATCCGTTCTCTTCAGGACGCTAGGTCAGCCTTCTCCTTTTCCCTTAGGTTCCTTTCGCTAACCCGAAAGGGCGTGAAGATTGGGATGAGTGTTGGGAAGGCAACAGTTGCCCCCTCTCCTCCTCTCTAAGAGGTAGAAGCGTCCTTGTCTTACCACCGTCCTACCACCGACAAACCGGTCCTTGCGCTTCGTGAACCATGCGGAAGCTTCTCGAGCTCCCGGCAGAAGGAGGTCATTATGACTCTGCTGTTGATCATCCTGATTGTGCTTCTTGCAGCTGCCGGAGGGTTCATCGGTGACCTTCTGAGGCTCGCGGGCTGGCTGATCTTCTCTCTGGTGATCCTTGGCGCCCTTGTGGGGGGAGCGATCTATCTCGCCGTCCGCCGGTTCTGGAGCAGGATCGGCTCATCGAGCAGCTGATTCGAGCTCTCTTCGTCCTCCTCGTGATCGGACTCGCCGCTACCGGCACCCTTAGCCTCCGAGCGGAGGGTTTTAGGCTCATCCTGGTGGACGATCGGACTCGCTCACCGCATCTGTCCACCCTTGCGACTCCTCAGCGCTTGCTTTATTGGGGTCTGCGAAGAGTCAAAATCTGCTGCTCGTAGTCGATCTCCACGACTCCAAAACCCGCCAGGACATCGGATCCCAGCAATCCCCGGAACTGCGGGCCCTGTGGCGGGGAGTCTGGTAGCTCCGCCGCAACGATCGTCCTTGGTTGCAGCTCGATATCTCCGACCCGCCACGCTTGCACTTCGACCGTTGCTCCTTGAAATTGTGCTCCGAGCCCATAGCCCTGGGCGGGCGGGCCCTGGGATAGTCTCAGCTCCTGAGCGAGGCCCGAATCTACGAGGGTGCGAGAAGCACCGGTATCCAAGACGAACTGATAGGGTCCGGCCTCTCCGAAAGACACCGGCACCAGCAGCAACGTGCTCCCGGTGGGATCGCTGAAGACCTCGAGCCCCACCTGACCTTCCCCGACCTCCTCGGGCGCTTTTGATAAGGACCCTCCCCCGACCACGATGCCGCAACCTGCAAGGACAACCACCGCCGCCGTAGCGGTGGCGATCGCAATCCAACCCCGCCGCGCTGGAAAACGTCGAGGATGCGAACGAGCGGTTGTCATCCGGTATCCTCCGCCAGCTCCTCTGTCACCTTGGTTATCGCCGGCTTCGCAGTCACCCCGTGGATCAGTATCGACATCAGCACGATCAAGCCGATCGATGACCACAACTGTCCCCCTTGGGCCAGTCCGGTCTCGTTGAGGCCATGGGCGACGTAATAGAAGGATCCAACTCCTCGGATCCCGAAAAACGCGATGGCCGGCCTCTCCCCCGGCTGGAACTTGCTAGACGCTAGAGCGGCGAATCCCGAAAGTGGACGCAGCACCAGCAGGATGGCGAGGGCAACGAGGAAGCTCCGCATCGTCAGAGGAGCAAGCAGTCCGTTCACGATGGCTCCCCCAAACAGGATCAGTACGACGGCGCTCGCCAGCCTCTCCAACTGGTCGGAGAATCGGTTTAACTCCTGGTGGTATTCATGGTCCCTTTCGTAGTCGCGGACGGCGAGCGCCGCCACGAACACCGCGATGAACCCATATCCGCCGGCCAGCTGTGTCAACGCGTAGGCAATGAGCGTAACGGCCAGAGCAACGAGGCCCTCTCGGCTGTGTGCGAGCTTGGTTTCGTGATTCCCGACCTTGAAAACTAGAAAGGCGAGGGACTTCCCAGCGACGTACCCAATGACCAGACCTGCAGCTACTTTGTAAAGGACGTCCACGAGCAGCCACTCCCCCACCCAACCGTCCGAGCCCTGAGCGAGAGCCATTGCAATCGCCGCGTTGGTGAAAGGGAACGCCAAACCGTCGTTCAGCCCAGCCTCGGATGTCAATGCAAAGCGAACGTCATCCTCCCCCTCGGATCGGGGCTCTCCCACCTGAACGTCGGACGCCAGGACGGGATCGGTCGGTGCGACCGCAGCACCAAACAGGACGGCGGCGGCGGGGGCAAGGCCAAGAACGCCCCACCCCAGCAGGGCTGCGCCAGCGATGGTCAGAGGCATCGTGACCCCTAAGAGCAGCCAGGTGTGTTTCCACGACCGTAGGCCGATTCGGCGGTCGATCTTCAGGCCGGCCCCCGTCAGGGCGACTATGACGCCGAACTCCGCCAGTCGCTCGGCGATTTCGCCGTAGCGAAGGGGGTCCGGGTCCTGCAGCCCGAGAGGAAGGGCGAAGATCGCGGCTCCCGTAGCGACCAGGACAATCGGAAAGGAAACCGCCCGGACGCGCAGCAACCGCGGGAGCCAAGCCACCAGCATGGCGGCCAAACCCACCACCAACAGCCACATCTCGTAGGTCTTCAAGGCTGCATCGAAACGAAAGGGAGAAGCTTTCTAGGGAGGAACCAGGGAAAACAAGGGTTTTGAACGAGAGACAACCACCCCGCCGTCCGAGGCGCTCTTCTTGCGCCCGGGTTCGGCAAGCGTCAGATAGTACCCAAGAAGGGCGACTTTCGAACCCTTACACCTCGCAATACCGAGAAGTGGTCGGGGCAACCCCCACGGCTTCGCGGCCTGGGTCAGGGCTGACGCACGGGCGAGATTTGGAAGTTCTAGGAAGGGGTACCGTGGGTGCGACTGCATGCGACAACATGGGAGCAAATTGAAAATGAACCGTTTCGACAAGTTCGCAGACTGGTG
>JALZBR010000026.1 GCA_030863485.1 Actinomycetota bacterium | reverse complement strand
GACAGGACCTCATCGCTGAGGCGAATCAGGTCCTCAAGAATTCGAACGACCTCCTCCTAACCGAACTCGGGATCGCCCTCGACGACGTCACGAACCCACTCTCGTACGGCGCAAAACTCGTCGTGGCCCTCGAGCAGGATCGGCTGGATGTCCCACTCTTCAATCCAGTACGCATCCACGCTCTGAAGGCTCTGGAGGACTGGGCGGGTGAGACAGTGCCATTGGGCGTGGCCGCCGAAATCATCCGCGACGCAGCGAGTGATGTCACCGCGGGGACCTATGTCGGGCTCGCAAACATCCGCGCACATACCGGCGAGTACATCCCGTCAACCTCGTCTCAACCGATCAAGAGTGTTGCATGGAGTTTCCAGGCCGAGGACGTTCTCTATGGCCGCCTTCGCCCGTACCTGAACAAGGTCTGGCTCGCGGACCGATCTGGTTCGTGCTCAACCGAATTGCGTGTCCTGCGGCCACGATCTCATGTAATCCCTGACTATCTTGCCGTGGTGCTGCGGTCCCGGGTCGTCCTCGGACAAGTTGCGGCACTAGGTAGCGGGAATACGCACCCGCGTTTGAGTGACAAGGACCTTCGCGGCGTTCAGATTCCTCTTCCCTCCGTAACAGTGCAGTCTTCAGTCTCTCGAACCGTCATGGAAAACGGGGCGCGGGCCGCCGAACTTCGACGCGATGCAGAGGAGCGATGGCTCCGAGCACGACAGGCGTTTGCTGAAGCGCTCGCCAAGCAGAGGTAGCACGTGGCTGACATCATCTACCTCGTTGACGAGATTTGCTCTGGGATCGAAATCTACTTCAGCGGGCGAGCTGGCGGTCAGTATTGGAAGACAGCCTTCATCCTCTGCGATGACTACACCGAGCTGACCTCGAAGCTGTTTTTGCTAGCAGACGACCCCTCGTGGAGTGACAAGAAGCCCAATGGGTCGTTCAAGACGTACTCAAACGTCCTCGCAGACGTTCTTGCCGTGGTCTCTTCCAAGCAGTCGGCCACGAACGCGGCCGCCGTGAAAAAGCTTCAGCAACAAATGAGCTCGCGTCGGGGCCGACGCAACGACTTTTTCCACTCCACCCACCTGCTCGACCTGAGCTTGAGCGCGAGAGGGTGCGTAGAAGCATTCTGCGATCTCCTGGACTACGGGCAGCTTCTTTTTGGACAGGGTTGGGCAGACGCCGTCAAGGCGACGCGCAACATGGAGACTATGGAGATTCTGTTGCGGCTGGAGGCGCGGGCGTTTTCCGATCCCGCCATTCCCGCGGCGGTAAACGAGATCCTCTCGGCGTGGCCGAGAAACCGGAAGAACCCCCCGACTAAAGGTACGCACATAGCCCAGCATCCAGAAGATCTCCATCTCAGACTGTGCATCACGTGGGGCGGAGCCCGACTACGAGATGCTCTCCGTGCCCTCCTCTAGGCGAGACGCCCCGGATCACGTATTTCGCCCAATCCGCCACCGTCGGCCGCTCCGGAAGGGAGGTGAAGACCCGGATATGGCCGAACTGGCGATGACCGCGCTCGTGCTGGCGCTAATCATCAAGATTCTGGACAGGGGTCTAGTCGACCCACTCTCCGGCTCTCACCAGATGTCCAGCCAGTCGGGCACACAAACCGAGCCTCCACCTGCGCCTTCCCACCGATCATCCTGGCGGACGGGTACGACAGATTCCCGAACCCCCGGTTGGGCACCCGAAAATCCGCCCGAGGGGCCGTGGCCGGCCGTAACCGAGACCCGACAGGGAGAAGGGCACCTCGGCGGACCGGAAATGACCGGTAACGCCCCTAAGGCTGAGTCCAACCCGCCGCCCTCCCCGAAGAAATCCGCCCCCTCGAACGTCTGTTCGCTTATTCTCAAGCGTGCTCCCCGCGAGTCTCGGCCCCTGCTCGATCCGAGGGGCCCCAGTCGGAGCCACCTCCGGCGCAAAGGAGTAGTCGAATGACGCCAAACCAAACGTCGACGCCAGGCTCAACTTCGCGGAGGTGGTGGCGGTGACTAAGGTCGCCGGGGCCCGACCCCAACTCGTGTTTACGCTCGATGACGCGCTGATTCAGTCCGTCAGCGGCCTCGTCGACGACCATGCCGCAACGCGGCAACCCGGCCATTGGGACATCGGCCGAGTGCTCGAGGACTCGGGCCTCTCCGACGGAGACCCGAACACGAATCCGGCTGACCGCGTGGGCAAGAAGAAGCGGGTTCAGCAGGCTCTGCGGTGGGCACTGGAGCATGACGAAGCGGCGGGGACGCATGCCGTGGCGCGCCTCGTTGGAGTGGTTAAAGGATGCGGAGGATTCAGGCCCGGAACACCGAACTACTGCGGCGCCGACGCTATCGAGACGTGCATCGCCGCGTTTAGCGACCAGCCCGTGGAGCTCACGACGGATGGGACTCTCCGACCTCGATCGCTGGAGGCCTTCGCAGGCCGCGACCTTACGGAGGCTCTTCGGTCGTACGTCGACCGGGCCCAGAAAGGGTACGCAGACAGCATCCTCGTTGCCGGTACTGGAAAGGACCTCCTCGAGGCCGTAGCCGCCCACGTAATCTCAGAGCGGTTCGGGACGTACTCGTCAGCGATGAACTTCCCGACCCTGCTGGGGCAGGCGTTCGTCGCCGTCGGTCTGGAGGCTCAACGACCAAAGTGCGATCCCGGCGGCATAACAGGAGCGCGCACCGCTCTTTCGGTCTCGTTGTACGAGCTGGGCTGCGCCGTCAACCGTCTCCGCAACAAGGTCGGCACGGGCCACGGTCGCCCATTCCTTCCCGACCTCACCGACGCTGAAGTAAGAGCGGCCACCGAAGCTGCTGGGCTCGTCGCCGGCCGCCTCCTCGACGCCCTCGACGACTTGCAATAGCGAACGCGTGGGCAGACCGGTAGTCACCAAGACGATGGAGGGAGCCACGGGCGCCCGCTCTTCGACTACAACACGAGCGAGCTGAAAC
>JALZBR010000006.1 GCA_030863485.1 Actinomycetota bacterium | reverse complement strand
GACCAGTTCTACGGAGACCGGACCGCTCAGTTCGAAGACCCCTTTGGGCACCGGTGGAGCATCTCGACCCATATCGAGGACGTCGACCCCGAGGAGATGGAAAGGCGAGCCGCGGCTGCGATGGGCGCCTGATCCGCAGGGGGTCAGAACCAGGGACCCCCCGGGGTCAGCCTTTAAGGGCGGCCATCAGAGCGCGCGCGGAGTTCTCCAAGCCGTATTCCGCTGCTTTTGCCCTCACCGCGGTCTCGTCGATCTCGCGTGGCCGGGTGAGGTCGACTTCGTCGATGGACAGGTCACAGGAGATGGACACGACGCGCCGTGCTCGCTCGACGTAATCCAGGTCGTTCTTGACCTTGCTCATCACCACGCTCGGCTTGTCGTTTTGCGCGGCCTCGATGATGGCGTCGAGACTTCCGTACTTGGATACGAGCGAGGTGGCGAGCTTGTCACCGATCCCCCGCACGCCCGGAAGGCCGTCCGACGGATCCCCGCGGAGGACCGCGAAGTCACCGTAGCTCCGGCCGGGGATCCCGTACTTGTTCTCGATGTAGCTCTCGTCGATCACATCGACTTGAGACACGCCGCGGATGGGATAGATGATGAAGCAGCGGGGGTCCTCGACGAGCTGAAACAAATCGCGGTCACCCGAGAAGATCGCTACGCGCCCCGGAGCTCGTCGAGCGAGGGTGCCGATGACGTCTTCGGCCTCGGCGTCCGGGTGCCCGATGACCTTCACGCCGCAAGCCTCGAGCAATTCGTAGATCACGGGCACCTGCGGGGCAAGGCGTTTCTCCGACTCCTCTTGCTGGCTTCCCGCTTCGGCGCGGTGTGCCTTGTAGGTCTCGAGCAGCTCGACCCGCCAGGCAGGTCTCCAGTTCTCGTCCGCCGCGCAACAGATGTAATCGGGATCCTGGTCCCCGACGAGGCGCGCGAGCATTCGAAGGAACCCGTGGCCCGCGTTTATGGGTGTCCCGTCGGGCATCGTCACGGAATCTGGGGTCGAGAACAGCGCCCTGTAGATCAAGCTGGGCGCGTCGACCAGAAGAGTCAAGCTGTCATCCATCACGCGAGCCTAAGCGTGGGAGAACAAAGCGGTCCGGGCTCCGAGAGATGCGGCCAGCGCACGTGGAGCGAAAGCGCTAGCGCCCTGCCCGGGTCAGCGAATGGTCCAGCTCGCGAGCTCTCCGGACTCGGTGAACCTCACCGTCGCGGTGCGCTCGCGCGTCACGCAGTAGCCGAACGTCCTTCCTCTTCTCTCGGCCGGCTGCCCGATCGAGCGAAGCACGTCCTCGGGAGTCATGCCCCTTGCGAGGCTGCGGAGCCGCGCACGAGTGAGATCCTCGACGTCCTCGCGACAGGAGTCAGGCGGGACGCCGACGGCGCGCTCCCACATCTGCAGGTAGGCCTCCGGCCCCCGGGTCATGTCCTCGACGATCTGGTCGCCCGCCTGGCGGCGAAGATCCTCGATCCAGTCGGGATAGAGGCCGTAGTGCGCGACGCCGTCGGTGTTGACGTCATAGACCCGAGTGCCGCTGCGTTGCTGTCCGACCGTGACCCCGCCGAGACCCTCGAAGGGGTACTCGACCGGATTGCTGGCGCCCGCGCCCCGTGGGGCCCCCTGGGATCCGAAACCATTGGTGTCGGCACCGTAGCCAAAGCCGAAGAAGTAGCGATCGTCCTCCCACGTGCGGTGCTGTCTCCACGCCTCCACGAAGCTGGATGAGTTCCCGGCGTACGGGGTCACGACCCCGCCCAGCTCGTAGATACGCGGGTAGATGGTCTCGTTCGACCACCCGTGACTCGAGATGATCCCCGAGTAACCGAGTGACTCCACGAGGTCCAGCGCCTGGGCTTGGGCTTTCGCGCTCATGTGGTCGGGATCGAAGATCATGCCTCGCTCGGCCATCTCTCTGATCATCTTCTCGCCCAGCTCGCTGAGACCGAGGATGTTGCAGTGCGGACCCTCCGGGTAGACGGGGGTTGCTCCCGACACGCCTGCCTGGGCCAGGATCGCACCTGCGAGCGAATCCCTTCCCGTGAATTCATCGGGGGATCCAGACTGGTCGTGCCAGTTCATCTGAGTTCGATCGTGAGCATGGGTGTGTTCGTCTTCACAGGTGTCCATGCGCCAGTAGTGGCCCGTCTCCAGCTTGTTCCCGTGGTTGACGACGACCCCCGTAGTTCCTTCGTCTCCGGCCACTCCCGATAGAGCGTTGTCGAACTTGTTTACGAGCTCCATCTGCCGCACACCCAGGTCGTAGACCTCGTCGAGACGTTCGTCTATGTCAGAGGTATCGCACCGCGGCATGTCGAGCGTCAGTCCGCAATCGAGGGGCACGGATACCTCGATGCCCAGGACGACCGCGAGCTTCCCCTCGTTGATCACCTCGCGCGCCTCGTAAGGCGTCTTGACTATGCGGAACCAGCCCTCGCCCGGCCCCCCGCTCTGCGCATCGATGTAGTCCTGGAGCTGATGGATGCGCTTGGCCTGGAGCCTTACCCCGTCCATCTCGTTGCAGCTGTTCTTCTTGAACGGGTAGACCTTGCAGAGCTGGTTGTTGTCGACGAGCAGGTTGGTGAACATACGCAGCCCGCCACGCCAGGCACGCTCGAGCCACTTGTAATAGACCTGCTCGTGGGTAAGTGAGTTGTACCTGGGCCATCCCTCGAAAGTCGGCCACCCATCCGTGTCGTGACCCTTAGTCGGATCCGACTTGCTCAAGAGGGACTCGAGCACTGCGCCATAGCCACCCGGCTTGTGATCGGGGCAATCAACCAGCGCTCGGGCGACGCCGAAACGATGCCAAGGTCTGCCGCATCGTGCCCGTCCCCCGAGGAACTCGAACGCCATCATGTGCAGGTGGGCATCGAGGAAGCCGCGCACCTCCTGGTAACGGGTCCGGCCCCCCACCAAAGGTCCCTTCACATTGACCTCGATCTCTGGGAAGACGGCGCAGCCGTCGGTCAGCTCGAACGCGAAGGGGGTTCCCTTGCGCTCGGCTACGAGGTCCAGACGTCCCTCTTTGTCGACGACGAGGGCCTGGTCCGTCTCCGGAAGCCTGATCAGGAACGTCGAGCCGGGTCCTCGCCGGATCTTCCAGTCGGCCAGCCTGCTGGGATTATCGGCAGATACGACCGAGTCTCCCCGCCCCGTCTCGTCGTTGGCCTCGCTCCGGGCAAGCTCGTCTGCCGCCTCATCCGTTTCTTCGTAGGTGACTCCTCCGGCGATCTCGCCCGGGTGGGACTCAGTGGAGGCGTAGGCGGCTTCCCCAACGAGGCCCTCGCTTCCGGCCACGAAGTCCCGGGCCGATCCGAACAGGAGATAGCGGCCGAGATCGGTCGCCTGGAAGTGGAACGGCTCCGCGCGGCCGACTCGTTTGGCAGTGGCGGAGAACCCCTCATCCTCCCGCACGACATAACGTCCATTGGCGCCCTGGATCGCATAGCAACCGCCGGCCATCGCGTAACGGTCCTCGGGAAAGAGAGACCTCTCTCCCTCGCCCCAAGCGCGGGCGACGCCGGTCCATCCTGCCAGCGCGGGATCGCCCATGCCAGGTCGCGAGGAGGCCAGGACGGCCGTGGGGAGCAGGTTGAAGAGCGTGGCCACCCCGACAGCGATGAGGCCAAGCGGTGCTCTTGCTCGCATACCTAGGCTCCCGAGGATGGAGACGAGTCAGCTCACCTGTCCATTCGCCGGGAGGGCGCCGAGTCCTCCCTAGATGAGCGGCCCCCCGAACCGTTTGCCCAGCTTATCTGCCTTCTAGACCGCCGGTGAAGATCAGCCCTTTGGCTCGGTCTCGGTGGTCATGGCGATCCCGAGCTCCATGAGGCCCGAGACGACGTGAGGCGCGGTCACGCTCGAGGCAAATCCCAACAACCAGGGTGACGCGGCAAGAAGGACCGCCGAGCCGGCGTCGATCGCCAGGTGTCCCTTCATGGGGAGCTTTCGCACCAGACCCCTCTCGTAGTCGGTGAAGAGGCTGTATGCCACGTGGGTGGCCGCCATCATCCGAGGGACGCGAGCGGCTTTTTCGTTGTCCTCGAACCCGAAGAGCTTGGGGGCCATCATCAGCGCGGCGGGCACCGCGAAGTCGAGCAGGCCATGGGTGCGGGTAGAGATGAACTTCAAGTCGGACCTCCCGGAGTCGGCTTTTGACCTCCTATACCCGTCGATCTCATCCCGTACCGTTCTTCGACGGCCACACGCACGAGAGGAGAGCTCCTTGAAGATCGGCTCCGTCGTCATCGATTGCAACGACTTCGAGCTGATGTCGGGATTCTGGCAACAAGCTCTTGGATACGTTCCGCGGGAACCCCCCGACCCCGATTGGGTCGTCCTGCGAGACCCGGAGGGTGATGGGGTGAACGTCTCGCTCCAACAGGTCCCGGAGGACCGCCGCGGCAAGAACCGCCTCCACCTCGACCTCTATACCGACCACCAAGACGACGAGGTGAAGAGATTGCTGGCACTCGGGGCGTCTCTTCATGCCCGGAGATCAGAACCGGGCGAGGATTTCGTAGTGCTCGAGGATCCCGAAGGCAACCTCTTCTGCGTGATCGATAAGGGGTAGCCCTCTTCCAGGGAAATCTTTCCGAGCCCGGGCTGTTGTCAGAGGCATCATGGACTCGCAAAGGGTGATCCGGGCCTACCTGACGATCAGTGGCCTGTTCACCCTGTCCGCGTCGCTCATCTGGGGGATCAACACGCTGTTCCTCCTCGATGCCGGTCTCACGATCTTCGAGGTCTTCCTGGCGAACGCCGCGTTCACCGCGGCGATGGCGTTGTTCGAAGTTCCCACCGGGGTGGTGGCCGACACCCGCGGCCGGCGCGCCTCTTTTCTGCTTGCCGCCTTGACCCTGGCCATCGGGACACTCGCATACGTCGGGGTTGAGTTGGTAGGCGGCGGGCTGTTGCTCTTCTGCCTCGCCGGCGTGATCCTCGGTCTCGGATACACGTTCTATTCCGGAGCGGTGGAGGCCTGGCTGGTCGATGCGCTTGCCGCCACCGGTTACGAGGACGCGCTCGACAAGGTCTTCGCACGTTCAAAGATGGTGGCAAGCGTCGCCATGATAGCCGGGACCGTCGGCGGAGGCCTCCTGGGACAACTCGACCTCTCGCTGCCCTATCTCGTCAGGGCGCTTGCGATCCTCGTCGCGTTCGTCGTGGGCCTCCGTACGATGCACGATCTCGGCTTCACCCCGCGGGCTCTTCGGTGGCGAGGGATGGCAGCAGAGATGCGCAAGGTTGCAAGCGCCGGGGTGACGTACGGGTGGCGCGCTCCCGCCATGCGGCTGCTCGCAATGGAGTCCTTTCTCACCATGGGGTTCTTTTCGTGGGCCTGGTACGCGTGGCAGCCCTACTTCCTCGAGCTGTACGGCGAGGACGCCGTGTGGCTCTCGGGATTGATCGCGGCGCTGTTCTCGGTTGCGGGGATCCTCGGCAACTCGTTGGTGAGTCGTTTGGCTAGGCCGGGCATGCGCAGAAGCACTCTCTTGTTGGCCGGGACCGTCGTCTCGACCACGGCGATGATCGCAACCGGCGTCGTCCAGTCCTTCTGGGTGACCGTCCCGATCTTCCTGTTGGGGTCCGTTGCCATGGGACTCGTGCAGCCGGTTCGTCAGACCTACCTGCACAGTTCGATCCCGACGTCCGAGCGAGCCACCCTCGTCTCCTTCGACTCGTTGATGGCGAGCCTCGGAAGCGTTGGGGGCCAAAGCGGGCTCGGCTACCTCTCGCAGGAGAGATCGATCCCGACCGGTTTCGTATTCGGTGGCGTCGCGACGTTGTTGACCATCCCGATTTTCGGAAGGCTGCGCCGTTTGAATGAGCCGGCCGACGCCATCACCGCCGACGCACCGGAGGTGGACGACAGGTCCACGGTTGCCGTAGCTCTCGAGGGTTAAGTCCGCGCCCTCCTCGTCTATGTCTGTTGTTTACGTCCTCTTTCTCAACTAAGACGGCGACAGGAGCCGGAAGTCATCGCGGACGAGAGAGCAACGAGCAGGAGCGGGCTGGGTGGGCGGTGACGGTTTCGAACCGCCGACCCCTCGGGTGTAAACCGAGTGCTCTCCCGCTGAGCTAACCGCCCGAGCCGACGTCGCAGCGCCGGGCTCTGAGCGTACTACCGGCATTGAAGCGTTCGACGAACTCGGACGCTTGCCTCTAGCTCATCTCTGTCGGTTGTGGTCCCGGGGTGCTCCTAGAAATCAGCGACGACCGATTCCAGGATGCGGCCGTGGCGGACCCGCTGCGGGTGGTAGCCGACCGGGACCTCGGCGACGACCTTCTCCTTGGCGAAGGAGATGATCGTGACGAGGTCGCTGCCGCTCATCGACATCCAGCAGGTGTTGCCCGGCCCCTCGACCGCCCAGTAGGGCTTGGAATACCGCTCGTCCTCGATGTATCGAGCGGCGCCCTTGAACACCGTCGGGGTGAACGTCTTCCGATCGACAATGGCGGCGTAGTCCGACATGGTCCCGGCGACGCAGAGCTTGCTGCCGCGGTTGTTGATGGCGAGCCCGTGATGCGCCGAGTCGAGGACGTACTGCTCGCGCGGCATGTCCCTGACCTTCTTCGCTATGGGCAGGTCGATGGTCTTGGTGACGACGCCCGTCTTCGGCTCCGGAAGACCGCCGCGCTTGTAGTCACCGCCGCCGGTCTTGTCCTTCTTGGCCATGTTGAACTCGACGAGCCCGTGATAGAAGGACACCTGCGCGTACATGATCTTCTCGTTCGGGGTGATGGCGACGGGGCGGACAGCGCTGCTCATCTTCGGATGGCCGGCCTCGGCGAGCTCCTGACCCATGTCCCAGCGCCGTCTCACTTTGAAACTGCGGTTGCCCACGATCTGAAGCCAGCGGTCGCCCTTGTGGGTGTCCCCCATTGGGTCGAAGTCGCCGTCGTCGCCGGGCGTATAGACGCGGCCGATCGAGGCGTGGAAGATCCGCTTCCCGTTGGCCGAGTAGTTGTTCTCGTGTGGGGTGTCGCCGGACTCGAACGACCGCAGCCGCTGGCCCATCTTGACGCGTCTGCCGCTGGGCAGGGTCTCGTCCACCATGCTGAACTCGAGGACCTGTCGCGACGTGGAGTCCGACACGACGAGACGCCGGCCGTCGGGCGAGACCCCCATGTGGTCGGTGCGGTAACCGTCCATCTCGGCCTCCGCGACGATGCTGTCCGGGTCCCCCGCCTTGCCCCCGGCCGCGGCCTTGGCAATGTCGATCCACACGAGGTCACGCAGACTCGGACGCGAGACGGCCAGGTACTTCCCGTCGCGGGTGGTGAAGGCGTCGTCGACGTACTGATCGTGGCCCTCACCGACGAACTGCTGGATGGCGAGGTAGAACGCCGCGCCGGCGGGGTGGCTCTCCGACGGGGTCATCACGTGCTCGATCTCCTCGTCCCGGTCGGGGACGACGTTGATCGTCGTCAGCACCTTGTGCGTCCTGGCATCGACGATCGTCGCGGTGCCCGCCCAGTTGTTGCTGACGACCATCACGCCGCGCTTATCCGGGTGCTGCCTCGAGATCCGGGAGTCGTTGATCGCCTGAGACCCCGCGTCATCAGCGGTCGCTGCCGGCATCCATCCGGCGACGACGACGGAAACGGCCAGCACGAGACCTGGGACGAGCGGACCTCTCCGTACGCGCACACCTACCTCCCCGATCAAAGATCAACTCATGCACGAAGGACCGGGACACGAGGTCACGCTCCCCGCCAGCCGCCAGGCAAATGCTGATCGACGATTCTTCCTACCTACTTTCTCCGTGAGCGCGCAACTCCCTCCCCATAAAGATGGACCCGACCCGTGAAGGAGTCGACAGCAACGGAGATCGCGCTGTTCCGGGGGCTAAGCTCCTCGTATGTGTCGAAGCATCAAGGTACTAAGGGATTACGATCAACCGCCGTCGGAACAGGAGATCCAAGCCGCAGCGCTGCAGTACGTGCGCAAGATCTCCGGCTTCCGCAAGCCATCTCGGGTCAACCAGGAAACCTTTGACCGCGCCGTGGAAGCCGTCACGGCCGCCTCGAAAGAGCTCCTCGGGTCGCTGACTCCCACTCACTGACCCCCCAGAACGCGAAGAGGCCGGGTTCGACACCCGGCCTTCCGACGCGTGCTCTCGTGAAAATGCCTGGCCGCTAGGGCCTGTCGCTCTCCGGCTGCATGAAGGGATAGCGGTAGTCGGTCGGCGGGTTGAAGGTCTCCTTGATCGTGCGCGGGCTGACCCAGCGGATGAGATTCCACACGGATCCGGCCTTGTCGTTGGTTCCCGACCGCCGGCCGCCGCCGAACGGTTGCTGCCCCACGACGGCCCCGGTCGGCTTGTCGTTGACGTAGAAGTTCCCGGCGGCGAAGCGGAGGCGCTCCTTGGCCTTCACGATCGCCGCCTCGTCGTTGGAGAACACCGCTCCCGTCAACGCGTATGGACTCGTCCCATCGACGAGCTCGAGTGCCTCGTCGTAGTCGTTCTCCGGGTAGACGAAAGCAGTAACCACGGGACCGAACAGCTCCTCGCGCATCAACCGAGCCTCGGGGTCCTCCGTCTTCACAACGGTCGGCGAGATGAAGTATCCGGTCGAGTCATCGGCCTCTCCGCCGACGACGACCTCGAGGTCGTCACTCGACTTCGCTTCCTCGAGCGCATCGGAATGCTTGGAGAAGGCTCGCTCGTCGATAACGGCGCCCATGAAGTTCGAGAAGTCGCTGACGTCGCCCATCTTGATGTCGGACGCTTCTTCGACGATGCGCTCGCGCAGCGGCTCCCATAGGTTGGACGAGATGTAGAGGCGCGAGGGGGCCGAGCACTTCTGACCCTGATACTCGAAGGCCCCGCGCAAGATCGCCGCCGCCAGCGCATCGACGGATGCCGAGCTGTGCGCAACGATGAAGTCCTTGCCGCCCGTCTCGCCCACGAGGCGCGGGAACTGCCGGTAGATCTCGATGTTGTCTCCGACCGTCTTGTGCATCCAGTTGAACGTCGGGGTCGAACCCGTGAAATGGATCCCGGCGAGGTTTGGATCGAGCAGGGCACGCTCCCCTATCTCGGGACCGGGGCCGTGAACCATGTTGATCACGCCGTCGGGCAAGCCGGCCGCTCGGAACAGCTGCATGAGGTAGTGGGCCGAATAGGCCTGGGTCAGAGACGGCTTCCAGACCACCGTGTTGCCCATGAGAGCGGGTGCGGTCGGGAGGTTTGCAGCGATCGAGGTGAAGTTGAACGGCGAAACGGCAAAGACGAAACCCTCCAGGGGACGGTAGTCGACGTGGTTCCACATCCCCGGGGGTGAGTAGGGCTGCTCGGAGTAGATGCGGGCAACGAACTCGACGTTGAAACGCCAGAAGTCGATGAGCTCGCACGCCGCGTCGATCTCGGCCTGATGGACCGTCTTGGACTGCCCCAGCATGGTCGAGGCGTTCAGCACCTCGCGCCAGGGGCCCGCGAGTAGCTCTGCAGCTCTCAAGAAGATGGAGGCTCGCTCCTCCCACGCGAGCGAGGCCCAGTCGTGATGAGCCTCTCCGGCTGCCTCGATAGCGTCCTGGACGTGCGCCGCGCTCGATTGATGGACATCGCCGAGCACGTGCTTGGTGTCGTGCGGCATGACTGCCTCGTAGATGTCGCCACTGGTGACGTCGCGGCCCCCGATGACCATAGGTATCTCGATTCGCTCGTCGCTCATGGCGGCAAGGCGCTTCTTGAGAGCCTTCCGCTCGGGCGAGTTCGGGGCGTAGTCCTTTACCGGCTCGTTATAGGCGCTGGGGGGCCGGGCGATCGAGAAGTTACCGATGACGCACCTCGCTTCATTGCGACGACTTTCGGATCAGCCTAATGTCAAATCCGGGCGGCCGGTAGACCGATCCTCGCTCCGATGCCCCGCTCGGCGGCGCCGGAGGGACCCCCTTTAGCCGTGGAATAGCTGGGTAGGGTGAGGGTTGTCACCTATAGAAGCAACTGCCAATCTGAAAGGAGGAGGTATGGGAGAGAAATACACCCTTCCCGACCTGCCGTACGACTACTCCGCGCTCGAGCCTCACATCGATGCGCAGACGATGGAGATCCATCACTCCAAGCACCACCAGACCTACGTTGACAAAGCCAACGCCGCTCTCGAGGCCCTCGAGAAGGCGCGCGCCAACGACGACGCGTCCCTGGTGCAGCACTACGTACGGGAGCACGCCTTCAACCTCGGTGGGCACCTCAACCACACGATCTTCTGGCGCAACATGAGCCCCGATGGCGGCGGCGAGCCGACGGGGGCGATCGCCGATCAGATCAACACCGACTTCGGTGGCTTCGACAAGTTCAAGCAGGCCTTCACCGCCAACGCGACCGCGGTCCAGGGTTCGGGCTGGGGCTGGCTCGCTTACGACCCCGCCTACAAGGGCCTGATCATCACGTCGGTCGAGAAGCAGCACGACTTCGCGCCGCCGGGCATCTTCCCGCTGCTCGGTATCGACGTATGGGAGCACGCGTACTACCTCAAGTACCAGAACGCCCGGCCCAAGTACATCGAGGCGTGGTGGAACGTCGTCAACTGGGACGACGTCAACAAGCGACTCAAGAGGGCGCGCGGCTACTAAGCCGACGTCTGAAGTATTTGAGGGGGCCGGGTCTAACCCGGCCCCCTTTTCTTTGTCCGAGCCTTTGTTCCGCAGAAGTGCCCCGAGAGGGCCAAAACCCGGAGACAAAGCCGAGCACCGAAGATCCTTCCGCAGAAGTCGCCTCTCGGCCAAGAATCGCGGCAGAGATCGCTAGATGTCTTCTTCGGTCACTACCTTGATCCCGTTTGCCTCGAGGAGGGCCGTGGTTACTCCGTCGCCGGCCCGCTTAGTCCGCGAGAAGCTCCCGTCGTAGATGCAGCCCTTGCCGCACGAGGGACTCCGCGATTTCAGCACCGCGGCCCGCGCCCCCGCCGCCCGAGCCCGGTCCAGCGCCAGACGGGCGCCCGCGAGGTACTCCTCGGTCACATCCCGGCCCTGTCTCGTCACGACCCTGGCCCGGCCCTCGACGACGTCGTGCCCGTCGCCGCCGACGATCTCGGCCGGGGGGCGGGGCGTCCCCAGGCCCCCCTCCTCCTCGGGGCAGACCAGCACCGCCCGCCCCTGTTCGATTAGCTCGGAGAGCCGGCCCTCCCGGTTGTCGGAGCCGTCATAGCGGCACGCCCTCCCGGCCAGGCAGGCGCTGACGAGGATGGCTCCCGGGGGCAGGTGCTCGCCATGCTTTGTCACCGAAAACCCAAAGAAGCGGGCTCGCCGCCGGGGCTACAGGGGGAATAAGTGGGGACAAAGCGTGGTTTTTGTCCTCGGGACACAGAAATTGCCCCCTTCCCCTTCGGGAGGGATTCCCTTACCATGGGAGAACATCTTATTGGAGAGACCGACCCTGACTTCCTCACAGGAGGGCGGCGAGCACGGCCCGGCCGCAAGCGCGGCACGACATCCGAGCTGCCGGCCCCGTCCCCTGAAGGATTTCCACGCTCTCAGGCGGCGCGTGGATCAACGCGGTCTCGAACGACATATGACGGAATACCCAGAAAGAGGTTGAGCATCCATGGCTGAAGCGACTCGCCCTTACGACCACAGGGAGGAGGCTGCCCACGAGGATCTCGTGCGGCAGTACCTGCGGGAGATCGGGCAATACCCACTTCTCACAGACGTGCAGGAGGTCGAGCTCGCGCAGGGCATCGAGGAGGGCGAGAAGGCGCGCGAGCGCCTCTCGAAGGCCAAGAAGCTCACGCCTAAGCAGCGCACCGAACTCGAGCGCAAGGTGCGACACGGTCGTCAGTGCAAGCGCCGCTTCATCCAGTCCAACCTCCGTCTCGTGGTTTCGATCGCCAAGAAGTACTCGGCCGCCGGCCTCCCCCTGCTCGACCTGATCCAGGAGGGCAACCTCGGGCTCATGCGAGCCGTAGAGAAGTTCGACTGGCAGCGAGGGTTCAAGTTCTCGACCTACGCAACTTGGTGGATCCGCCAGGCCATCACCCGCGCCATCGCGGACAAGGCCCGCACGATCCGTATCCCGGTGCACATGGTCGAGACGCTCTACCGAGTGCGCAAGGTCCAGTCGGAGCTCCTCGAGAAGCTCGGTCGCGAGCCGACCATCGAAGAGATCGCCCACCAGGCCGACCTCACGCCGGACAAGGTGCGGGAGGCTTTCCGCGTCCTGCCCGAGCCGGTCTCGCTGCACGAGCCGGTCGGCGACGAGGATGCGGAGCTTGGCGACTTCATCGAGGACGAGGACATCGAGGGCCCGTTCCAGGCCGCCGCGGTCGCGCTGCGACAGGAGGACCTCTGGGACATGCTCGGTTCTCTCTCGGAGCGCGAGCGCAAGGTCCTGGCCCTTCGATTCGGTCTCGTGACTGGTGAGCCTCGCACTCTCGAAGAGGTCGGCAAGGAGTTCAACCTCACCCGCGAGCGGATCAGGCAGATCGAGGCAAAGGCCTTGTCGAAGCTCCGCCACCCCAGCACCCCCGGCAAGCTTCGCGACATGGTCACGATCTAAAACGTCACCACTCGAATGATCACCACAGTCGTGCTCGCGGTTTGCGATGTGCACGCGATCCCCGAGACGGCCCAGGCGATCGCCGACCTGCCCGAGGTAACCGAGGTGTATTCGGTATCGGGGGATTTCGATCTGGTCGTCATGGTCCGAGTGCGAGAGCACGAGGAGCTGGCGCGCGTGGTGACCCATGAGATCGCAAAGATCCCCGGTGTCGAACGGACGCAGACCCTCGTTGCCTTCAAGGTCTTCTCACGTCATGACGTCGAAGCGCTCTTCTCGGTGGGGTTCGAAGGCGGCGAGTAAGCCGGGGGGTCCATGAACGACGCACTCGTCGTCCACTACCACGAGGTCGGCCTCAAGGGTAGGAACCGCGACTTCTTCGAGAACGCGCTCGTCCGCAATCTCAAGCGGGCCCTGCGGGGAACCGGCTACAAGCGGGTCCGCCGACTCTTCGGCCGCATCGTCGTGGACTTCCATGCGGGAGCCGACGTCGAAGAAGCCAGCATGCGAGCGAAGCGCGTCTTTGGCATCGTCAACGTAGGCGTCGGGCGCCTCGTGCGGGAGCCGGAGTTGACGGAGCTGGCGCAACTTGCCCTCGAGGTCGTCCAGGGGAGCGAGTTCCAATCTTTCGCGGTGCGCGCGCGGCGCAGCTACTCGACGTTCGCGACCTCATCGCACGACATCAACGTCGAGGTCGGCGCTCACATCAAGGACACGACCGGCAAGAAGGTCGATCTCTCCAACCCCGATATCACCGCGCACATCGAGTTGTTCGGGAAGACCGGTGTGGTCTTCGCGCAAAGGCTTTCGGGGCCGGGGGGACTTCCCGTGGGCGTATCGGGCAAGATGCTCGGTCTTCTCTCGGGCGGCATCGACTCGCCCGTGGCGGCGTGGAGGTTGATGCGCAGGGGGGCCGAGGTCGAGTTAGTGCACTTCCACGGCCAGCCCTTCACCGACCCCTCGTCGATGCGACAAGCAGAGGAGCTGGCTCAAGCACTAACCCGGTATCAGCTCCGAACGACGCTGCACTTCGTACCCCTCGCCGATGCCCAGCGAGAGATCGTTGCCAACGCGCCGGCGGGACTGCGGGTGATCCTTTACCGGCGGGCCATGTTTCGGATCGCCTCGGTGCTGGCACACCAGAGAGGCTTGGACGCCCTCATCACCGGCGACTCCCTCGGACAAGTTGCTTCCCAAACGATCGAGAACCTGGCGACGGTCGATTCGGCGGTCGCCGGAGATCAGCTTTTGCGGCCGTTGATCGGCATGGACAAGGTGGAGATCGTCGACCTCGCCAAGGAGATCGGGACATACGAAATCTCGACCCGTAGCTACCAGGACTGCTGCGTGCTGTTCGAGCCCCGGTCTCCAGCGACGCGATCGACCCCCGAGGAAGCGCTCGAGGCGGAGCACAACCTCGACGTGGATGCACTGACGGGCAAGGCCCTGGCGGAGCTCGAAATGCGGGTGCTGGAGTTGCCGGACCCCTAAAGCCGGTCCTTCATGACCTTGCGGAGATCGCGGGCCGCGGTGCGGACACCGCGCAGCTTCGTTTTCAGGTCAGGCCCTGCCAGGACGTCGATCAGGGCACGCATCGACTCCTTGACCTCCGTGGTGTACGGGTACCAGATGATCCGCTTCATCATCGGCCCGGCCGTTTGGCTGAAGTGGACCGGATAGGTCATCTCATGAAGACCCTCGTAGCCCTTGATCCGTCCGTAACCGGACTCACCGATGCCTCCCCACGGCGCCCACGAGGCCCCGAAACCGGCGGTTCCGACCTCGTTGATCCCAACGATTCCCGCGCGCAGGTCGCTACCGACCTCGCGGGCGCGGTCGACGTCGCCCGAGTAGACCGACGCGGTGAGGCTGAAGCCGTCCTCGTTGGCCTTTCGGACCGCTTCCTCGGCGTCCCTGACCCTGATGATCGGAAGGACGGGCCCGAAGGTCTCCTCCTGCGAGACGGCCATGTCGTCCGTCACGCCCTCCAGCACGGTGGGCGCATACCAAAGGGAGCCGTTCTCGTTCTTACGCCCGGCGTCGGGGCCCCCGGCGAGAACGCTGGCCCCCTTCTCGATCGCGTCCTGCACGTGGCGCTCCACGATCTCGAACTGTCGCTTCATCGTCATCGGACCGACTTCGCCGTCTGCGTCCTGACGGATGCGCGACAGCTTATCGAGAAGACGCTCGGTGAACTCGTCGGCAACGGACTCGACGACGTAGGCCCGCTCCGAGGCGGCGCAAGTCTGCCCTCCGTTCACGAACGATCCCCACAGCACGCCGGACGAAGCGATGTCGAGGTCGGCGTCCTCCAGAACGATCGCAGGATCCATCCCCCCGAGCTCCATCACAACCGGCGTGAGGTGCTTCGCGGCGGCTTCTGCGATCTTGCGACCGGTCGCGGGTGATCCAATGAAGCAGATCTTGTTGCAGGGGGCGTCCACGAGAGCAGCTCCGACCTCTCCGCCGCCCTGCACGACGTTGGCAACACCACTTGGGAGGACCTCGAAGATCTCCCGGATGATCTCGCCTACGCCGGGAGTGATCTCCGACGGCTTGAGCACGACGGTGTTGCCCGCGTACAGCGCGGGGAGGGCGCCGGCCATGGCAAGCGAGAAGGGGTAGTTCCACGGGCTGATCGCTCCGACCACACCGAACGGGCGGCGCTCCACCCGAGACGTGGCTCCGAAATAAAGGGGACCAGAGATGCGTCCCCTGATCTGAGGCTTCATCGCTTTCGTAACCGCACGCTCGTAGAAGTTCATGTCGAAGATCACGGGTCCGACATCGTGCGCGAAAGCCTCGTGGCGCGGCTTGCCGGTCTCTAGGTGGACTGCCTGGACGATGTCGTCGATCCGGCGGTAGATCTCCGTGCGGACATTGCGCAAGATGTGTGCGCGCCCCGCCGGATCAATCGCTGCCCACTCGGGCTGGACCTTACGGGCCTGCTCGACGATGTCACCGATCTCCGCGGGCGAGTTCGCACGGACCTCCCCGAACTCTTCACCCGTAGACGGGTTGAACCGAACGAGCTTGTCGGGGGCCTTGGGCTTGGTCGTGCGCCTTCTGGGAGTCTTCTTCTTCTGGCCTTCAGTCGTCATTGCCGGTTCCTCCTGGGTCCGCCGCGCGGAGCATGCTCGATCTGCTCAGGTTACCCGCATCCGGCTCTGCGATCCGAGCCTCGCGAGGGCGAGGAAGACGACCGCCGGAACGACAAGAGGCCGCCCCTGAGGGCGGCCTCCCGACACAGCAAGTCTGCTTCTGGATTACTTCTCGACCGGCGCGCCCACCAGGCTTCCGTATTCGGTCCACGAGCCGTCGTAGTTGCGGACCCTTTCGAAGCCGAGCAGCTCCTTCAGCACGAACCACGAGTGTGACGAACGCTCGCCGATACGACAGTAGGCGATGATGTCTTTGTCAGGCGTGATCCCCTCTGCTTCGTAGAGCTCACGTAGCTCGTCCGCCGACTTGAACGATCCGTCTTCACGCACGGTCTTTGACCAGGTGATGTTCGCGGCCCCCGGGATGTGGCCCGGGACCTGCGCCTGCTCCTGCGGGAGGTGCGGCGGCGCCAGCAGCTCACCCCGGTACTCCTCGGGCGAGCGGACGTCCACCCAGGCTCCCTCGCCCGACGTCGCGCGCTGCAAGACCTCGTCACGGAAGACCCGCAGCTCCGGCCTCTCGGTGCCGAGCTCGAAGGTCTTGCTCGGGCGGTCGCCAACGTCCGAAGTGAGCAGCCTGCTTTCGAGCTCCCACTTTTTGCGGCCACCATTGAGGAGCTTGACGTTGTCGACACCGCGGTACTTGAACAACCAATAGGCGTACGCCGCGAACCAGTTGTTGTTGCCGCTGTAAAGGACGATCGTGTCGTCGGACCCGATTCCTTTGTCGCCCAGCAAGGACGCAAGCTGCTCCGAAGTGATGAACTCACGCCGAGGCGAATCGTGTAGGTCCGTTGCCCAGTTGAGCGCGATCGAGTTGGGGATGTGCCCCTTCTCGTAGGCCGTGATGTCCTCGTCCACCTCGACGACCGCGATGTTCGGATCGTCCAGGTGCTCTTCGAGCCATTGGGTCTCGACGAGAACCTCGCTGTTGGCGTAATCGGTCATTCCGTTCCTCCTTCTTGCTCTTTTCTCCTGTTTTCTTCGATCAGCTCTCTGATTCGCGTTAGTTGACCGCCGGCGTCGGCCAGCATCCGCTCGAGCATTCGAAGCTCGACCTCGAGCTCGCTGCTGCGGTCTGTCGAACGGTGCTCGTCGGTGACTTCGACCCCGGCTTCCTCGAGTGCGGATGCCTCGCCCTCCCACGTGAAATAGACCTTGGCCGGCCTGCCCTTGGCACGCCGCCTGGTCTCGGTGGCGAGGAAACCGGCCTCGACCATCAGGTCGAGGTGCGCACGGGCAACGTTCGGGTGGATCTTGAAGTGATCGCCGATCTCCTTGACGGTCTTGGGCCCCGCCGTCAGCAACAGGGACAGGATGGCCGCGCGCGTGGGCAGGGACAGGACCTTGGCCGTGCGGGTTGCAGCGTCGTCTCCGAGGCGGGTCATGGCCCCTTGCTACCAGACTTTCTTAGTTTAAGCAAGTGTGAATAGTGCAAAGCGGGGCGAGGTCCCACCTAGCCCCGATTCAGCTGAACGAGCCGCACCACGAGCGCCGTCTGGGCCCAGCCGCTCAGGGGCTCTCCGAGCTCCCACCCCTGATACTTCGCCGCCATCGTGCGGCGGATGAGGCCCTGATCGACATCTCGGGGGTCGAGGTCGGCGGCCGCAGCAAAAACGCGCTGGCCCAACCGGACGGAGACGCGAGGATCCGCCCTCATGTTCTTCACCCAATCCGAGCTCTGTCCCCCACCCGACATCAAGAACAGCGCACCGTTGAGCACGACGAACCAGATCTCTATCTCGTGGGGCCTGCCCGTTCTACGACCGGTCGTCGTGACGTAGCAGAATTGCTCGTCGGCAGATTCCTCGAGCGAGCTCAGGTCAGCTCGGCGGAGGTTCGTCCGACTCGAGAGCCTCCTGCAGGGTGTTCCAGCCAAGGAGCGCGCACTTGATGCGGACGGGGTACTTGACGACACCCTTGAGGGAGACCAGGTCTCCCATCTCGTTCGGGTCGCCCTCTTCCTCGCCGGCCATCATTCGCTTGATCGACTCGACCAGGGACCGAGCTTCCTTGGCATCCAGCCCCTGGACTTTCTCGGTCATCATCGATGCGCTCGCCTGAGAGATAGAGCATCCCTTGCCGTCGAACGCGATCCCCTCGAGCTTTTCGCCGTCGTACTTCAGATACAGCTCGATCTCGTCTCCGCACAGCGGGTTATTGCGCTCCAGCATGATGTCGTGGGGGTCGAGACGTCCCTTGTTTCGGGGAGCGCGGTAGTGGTCGAGGATGACCTCCTTGTAGAGCTCTTCGAGGCTCATCCGAACCATCCCTTCGCTTCATCGAGCGACTTGATCAACACGTCGACGTCGTCTTCAGAGTTGTAGATGTAGAACGATGCCCGCGCGGTGGCCGGGACATCCAAACGCCTCATAAGCGGCTGAGCGCAGTGGTGGCCGGCCCTGATGCAGACCCCCTCCTGGTCCACGATCGTCGACAGATCGTGCGGATGTACCTGGGGCAGGTTGAAGGACACCACGCCGCCGCGCTGCGAGACGTCGGGAGGGCCATAGATGACCGCTCCTGCCGCCTCGAGCTCCTTCATCGCGTACTGCGTCAGCTGCATCTCGTGCTCGCGCACCGCATCCATGCCCAGCTGCTCGAGGTATTCGACCGCGGCCCCCATGCCTACGGCTTGAGCGATGTTCGGGGTGCCAGCTTCGAACTTGTAGGGGATCTCGTTCCAGGTCGCGCGATCGAGCCATACCTCGCGGATCATCTCTCCCCCGCCGTGGAACGGAGGCATCGTTTCGAGCAGGTGCTCGCGGGCAAAGAGCACTCCGGCCCCCGTGGGTCCGCACATCTTGTGGGCCGAGTATGCGAGGAAGTCCGCGTCGAGCTCGTTCACATCGAAAGATAGGTGAGGCGCGGCCTGAGCAGCGTCAACCATGATCAGAGCGCCGACGGCGTGAGCCGCATCCGCGATCTGGCGCACGGGGTTGATCGTGCCGAGGACGTTGGACATGAGGTTCACCGAGACCAGCTTCGTCTTCTCGGTCAGCAACTCGTCGAGGGCCGAGAGACGCAACGTCCCGTCATCCTCGATCGGGATGTGCCGCACCACGGCCCCCGATTCCTGCGCAAGCATCTGCCACGGGATCAGGTTGGAGTGGTGCTCCATCTCCGTGAGAAGGATCTCGTCTCCTTCGTGGATGTTCGCGCGACCCCAGGTATAGCGGACGAGGTTTATGGACTCCGTCGTGCCCCGCGTGAACACGATCGAGCGCGACGTCGTAGCCCCGATGAACCTGGCGCACGACTCGCGCGCGCGTTCGTAGGCCGCAGTCGCTCGTTCGCTGAGCTCGTAAACACCCCTATGGACGTTCGCGTTCTCGTTCTCGTAGAAGCGCACCATTCGGTCCACTACCTGACGAGGTTTCTGCGAGGTCGCCGCCGAGTCGAGGTATACGAGTCGTTTGTCTCGGACGGTCGTGTCCAGGATCGGGAAGTCTTTGCGAACGACCTCTACGTCGAGGGGCATGGCCTCATCCTAAGTCGCGCTGTGCTCGAAGATTTCGGATTTTTCGGCACTAGACCTTTGCCTTTTCCTGCCGCTCGACGGCAGCAAGCTCTTCGCTGGACAGGCCGATGTCGCGCGCGACTCCCGCGTAGCCCTCGGCCTCGAGCAACTCGGCCAACTCGAAACCTCCGCTCTTGACTACGCGGCCCCCCATAAGGACGTGGACGGTGTCGGGCCGGATGTAGTTGAGCAGCCTCTGGTAGTGGGTGATCAGCACGATACCCACATCGGGGCCGGCCAGCTTGTTGACGCCGGCAGAGACGTGCTTGAGTGCGTCGATGTCGAGACCAGAGTCTGTCTCGTCCATGATGGCCAGCTCCGGGGCCAGCACCGCCATCTGCAAGATCTCGTTCCGCTTCTTCTCGCCCCCGGAGAAGCCCTGGTTCACGTAGCGATCCACCAGCTCAGTCGGGATCTCCAGAAGGTCGATCTTCTCCTGCAAGAACATGCGGAAGGCCATGGCCGACTTCGGGGCATCCGGATGAGTCGCGTTGTATGCCGTTCGCAAGAAGTTGACCACCGAAACGCCGGGCACCTCGGTGGGGTACTGGAAGGCGAGGAAGATGCCTCTCTTCGCGCGCTCGTCGGGGCCAAGCTCGAGCACGTCCTCACCCTTGTAGAGGACCCGTCCCTTCGTCACCTCGTAGCCGGGACGACCCGTCACGACATAAGCAAGCGTCGACTTACCCGAGCCGTTCGGACCCATGATTGCGTGGATCTGACCCTTGTCGAGGGTCAGGTTCAGTCCGCTGAGGATCTCTTTTCCCTCGACCTCTACGTGAAGGTCCTCGATCTGCAGAAGATGTTCAGCCATCTCTCGTCTCCCTAAGCACTTGTACGAGGACCGACCAGCACGAGGTCGCCCTCTATCTTTACGTCGTATGTCGCTACCGGCCGGGTGGCCGGAAGGATCCGGACCTCACCGGTTTCCACATTGAAACGAGAACCGTGCAGCGGGCATTCGACCTCGAGATCGTCGGGATCGAAGTCGCCCTCAGTCAGATAAGTCTCTTCGTGAGTGCAGATGTCGTGGATCGCATAGAGGTCCGCTCCGACCCGGTATATCCCGACGAGCTCTCCGTCAACGACAACCTGCTTCATGCCGCCGTCCGGGATCTCGTCCATCCTGGCGACCGTCCGGAATTGGGCCATCAAACCGCGACCTCGAGCCTTTGCTCGCCCTCGACTTTGGCGGCGATTGCCTGGGCAAGACCCTCGCGCACCTCGGTCACTCGGATGCGGTCCAAGACGTCGCCGAAGAACCCGAACACCACTAGCTTCTGGGCCGTGATCCTGTCGATCCCACGGCTCATCAAATAGAAGAGATGTTCCTCTTCCACCGGGCTGACCGTTGCACCGTGCGTGCAGCGCACCTCGTTTGCCTCGATCTCGAGCTGAGGGATGGACCGCGCCACCGCCTCCTCGGACAACACGAGGTTACGATTCGCCTGGTAGGCGTCGGTGCCCTGCCCCCCCTTCATCACCTTGATGAGGCCCGAGTACTCCGAGTGCGAAGTTTGCTTGAGCGCTCCCTTGTAGAGGAGGTCCGACGTCGAGCTCGGCGCGTTGTGCGATTGCAGCGTCCGCTGAGCGAAGTGCTGATTCTCGTCGGCGAAGTAAAGACCGAGCATCTCTGAGAACGACCCCTGTCCCAACAGGACAGACTCGACCTGCGTTCGAGCGAAGGTCGAGCCGAGGTTCACCGCAAGACTGCGAACGGTCGAGTCCCGATGGCCGACAAAGCGCTGGGTCTGGAAGTGATGAACGGAACGGCCCCACTCCTGAAGAGAGATGTAGTTGACGGTTGCGCCCACACCGGCTTCGACCTCGACCACGCTGGCACAGAGAGAAGCGTCCTCGAAGTCACCCGAGGAGAACCTGTCGACCAGGGTCACGCTCGCCTGCTCCTCGACCACCACAGTGGTGTGCGGGAAGACCGAGGCGCCGCCGGCAACTGTTCGTCGTGCGATCAAAGGGACCTCCACCTCGATCCCCCGCGGCACGTAAACCAAAAGACCGTCGGAGAGAAAGGCGCCGTGAAGAGCCGTGAACTTGTGCTCGTCGACGGGGACCTCGGTGAAGAAGTGGTCTTTGAGAAGGTCTTCGTGCTCGCGGGCCGCCGTCTGGAAGTCGACGACCACCACACCCTTCGAAGCAAGGCTCTCGGCTATCTCCGGAACGGTCGAGGTCGGCAGGGGGGCCGAGAACCGGCCGAAGTCGAAGGAGCGCACATCCGTGTAGCGCCACTCCTCGCCCTTGGGATTCGGAAAATCGAGCTTCTCGAACATGTCGAAGGCCTGCAGCCGACGCTCGGCCAGCCAGTTCGGCTCGCCCATTGCCTCTGCGAGTGAGACGACGTTTTCCTTGCTGAGAAGGTCGTTCAAGTAGAGCTCCAATGCTTGTGAACGTTTTCACGATCCTAACAGTTAGGGTTGCCTAACCCAGCTGGTCCCAGGAGGCGTTCGTCCTGCTCAAAGGCCACAAAATGCCTGCCAGGTCTGTTCCAGAGGCGCCCCTGGTGGCTCGACAAAAACGGCGCCGACTTAGGGGGAGCGGGGCGTCAGAAGCGCGTAGTCGGCCTTGTGGTCCGAGATGTAATGGGAGTCGCCGGCATACGCCTCGTAATGGGTGTCGCGTGATGCCGAGACGACGTCGGCCTGGGCGAAGATGTAGTCGATCCGATGTGGGCGCCCGTGATTCGAGCGCTGTTGTTCGCGGATGTCGGCGTTCGATGTCTTGTTGGATTCGTAGACCGCGTCCACGTAGCCGAAGTCGTTGGTGAGCAACGACCACAGCTTTGAGGTCTTGCAGTTGACGGTTTCCCACCGGACGTCGACGCACCTCCTCGAGCAGTACTCGCCTGAGAGGACACGCATGTCGGGGTCCGGATAGTTTCGCCTCATGTAGGTTGCTACGCGCTCGCTCCACTGCACCCGTCGCTCCCACCCGAAGACACGCGGGTCGAATCGTGCGTTGGCGTTGAAGTGCAGCGTCATGAACGCCGCACGCATGCCTGAAGCTCGTTCCTCCAGCGCAGCGTGGGCCTGATGGTTCACGAGCAGCTTGCCGTCGACTCTGTCCCGGTTCAATTGCCGCGTCGCCATGTATCCGCCGCGCAGGAACTTAGTCGTTCTCCGGTTGATGACGATCGCCGTGGACGTCTTGTGGAGCGTGACGCCCTCGCGCGTCCAGATCGCGCGAGTGGGGACCTTGGAACGGACAACTGCTCTGTAGGGCTGGCCGAATACCCGCCGGAGCTCGGCCGCGACAAGGCGGGCGACGGGACCCGTTGACTCCTGCAGACCGACGACGTCGGGGGCGTAGGGGACCCAGAGAGGAAGACGCGTGGCGAAGTTCCGCAGTTCCTTGTGACTCTCCAGATCTTTGAGCGATGTGAAGATCTGGTCGTCGTAGAAGCGATGGAACTCGAGCACGTTCTGGTTGACGACGAGAAGCTCGTTGAGCGGGCTCGTCGGAAGCGGCGAGCGGGACAGCGGGAGCTCGCACGAACGCCGGGGCCCCTTCCCTCCGTACTGGAAACAGGTGTCTTCGCCCAGCCCTCCCGCGAGGTCGTCATCGCCTAGTTCACCGTGAAGCTCGTCGTTCTCGGTCATCCCGGCGAGATCGTCCGGTCCCGGCCCACCTCGCAGTTCGTCAAACCCAGGACCGCCATTGAGGTCGTCGCGGTCTTCTCCTCCAGCCAGCGCGTCGGGACCTTCACCTCCGATCAAAGAGTCCTCGCCGTCCTGCCCGTAAGCGCTGATGATGCCCGTGTAGGGGTCCCCGGTGACGACAGAGCCTTCGCCCGAGACGTGGTCCCCCCCGGCCCCCGCAACGACCTCGACCGACTCGGTCGTAGTGTCGAGAGCGATGTCGGGCTCAGTCGAGTCGTCGTCCACAACGATGCCCTCTTGGCCGATCGTGACGGAGTCACGAGCGCCGGAACGAGCGACGGTGACCGTGTCGCTCCCCTCCCCGAGCGAGATCGCGATAGGCACCCGGGCGCCCGCGGCCGAGACGAACGGGCGAATCCGTTCGTCCACCAGCAGCCAGTTCGCCCCGGCGCCACCATGGACAAGGATCTGATTGGTGTTGTCGAGCGTCGCCTCGCCGCACCGGACGCCCGCGACAAGCAACTCTCGATCCACGTCGACTGTCAGCGGCACGGGGTCGGATGTGTCCACGGCGACCGTGGCCGTCCCCTCCGCATACGCGCACCCCTCCTGAGCACCAGCCAGGAAGATCAGGCCGTGGGGCCGGCCCCGAGTCTCTGCGTTGCCTACCTGGACCCTCTCGTCGTTGAACGGCGGGGAGGCAGCAACACCCACCCCGACGAGGACGAGGGGCAGGATCCACTTCAGAAATCGCGGCTGGTTCAACTGGGGTCGACGATCGAGGTGATGGGCATGCCCCCCCTTACCTCCGAGGCCCACCGCTCGGTTCGCCCCGAGCCAGATTCGCGTCAAGGAGCGGTCGTCACCGGGGTTCCGAGACGCACCACCGGCGGAGACGGTCGCGGCAGGAATCCCGCCGGCTAGCGCGTCGGTCAGCCGACAACCTCTTCGACCAGGGCCGCGAGACGTTCGCCTATGAGCGGAGCGAACTTGAACCCGTGACCGCTGCACGGGGAACCGACCACTACGCGACCGTAGCCCTTCAATACGAAGTGATCGTCCGGAGTGTTCGTGTACAGACACGTCTCTGCACCAGTGGGGTCCGGAGACGCGCCCGGAAAACGCTCCCCTACCCACCGGACCACGCGTTCGAGTGACTCTGCGTTGATCTTGCCCTCTTCGTCCGGATCGGTCGTGGGACCGGCCTCGTGCTCCCCGGCTTTGACCCCTCTTCCGGGATCGGCCAGTGCATAGATCGCGGGGTCCCCCCACTCGACCAGTGTGGGCGGAGGCGGCCCAGCAAGATCGAAATATGCGACGGTCTCGCGAGTGGGCCTTACGTCCAAGTGGATGTCGGCCGTGGCCAGGAGTTTCTTGGCCCACGAGCCCGCAGTAACCACGACGCACTCAAACGTCTTGGTTCCCCCGCTCGTCTCCAAGACGACGCCCTCGCTCGTTGACGTCAAAGAAGAGGCGCGCACTCCCTCCAGCACTTCACCGCCCCGGCGGGTGAAGGCACCAGCAAACGCCTGCACGCTTCGCTCCGCGCGCAGGAAGCCGGAATCCGGTTGGAAGAGGACCTGACCGTCATCGGGGAACCTCAAAGACGGCCACCGCTTCCGGGCCCGCGTCTGATCGAGCACCTCACATGCAGCCCCGCAGGACCGCAACGCAGAGACGTGGTCATCGAGGGCCGGCCCTCTATCGAGGCCCCCCGTCGTGGTCAGAAGGGGCTCATCCACCTCCCGCTCGAGGGAGCGCCACAGCGGCAAGGCCTCCATCGCCATCGCGACGTAACGAGCGTCGGGATACGAAAAGCGAAAGATCCGCGAAGCGCCGTGGCTCGAGCCCCGGCTGTGTCCGATGCGGAATTGCTCCAGCAGCGTCACCTGGACGCCGCGCGCGGCGAGGGCACGCGCAGTTGCACAGCCCATGACCCCGGCGCCAATGACGGCGACCGGCCCCCTCTTCATGGAGCGATCTCCTTCTTGGCCAAGGAGACTTAGCCTACGGAGCCCTCCATCTGGAGCTCGACCAGCCTTTGCAGCTCGACGGCGTACTCCATCGGCAGCTCCTTGGT
>JALZBR010000033.1 GCA_030863485.1 Actinomycetota bacterium | reverse complement strand
CAGGTAGCCCGGCCGGCCGCGTGGGCCCCGAAGCTTTGCGTCCCCGTCTTGCGACGGGTTTGCCTTTGGCTGCGCCTGTTGCTTCCGGCTTGTCTCTTGCTAATCGGCCCCGTCAGAAGGCGTCTTTGGAAAGGTGATGAGGCGTTGATGAAAGGGCGTAGGCGACAGACGCGCACGTTTCGCAAGCCTAATCGTCCTTCTTGCGATTAGGGCGATGCGGTGCTGTATGTCTGCTCAAGTGCTCAGTCTCGCCGCCACTGCCGCGCTTCTTCATCGGAAGGAGCTCTCCTTGGGAAACGCCCTACGTCGAGTCCTTCGGCTCTCGCCTCCGCGACGAACTGCTCGCCATCGAGCAGTTCGACACATTGCTGGAGGCTCAGGTGCTCATTGAGGACTGGCGGGTGGACTACAACACCAAGCGGCCACACAGCAGTCTTGGTTGGAAGGCGCCGGTGGCTTACGCTGACCACTGGAGGACCCAGCAGGAAGCGGACCGACTCTCATAAAGGGTGGACCGATAAACGGGGTCTGGTCACCCCTCTTACACCACGTCCGTGGGCACTAACGTCCGGACCCATTGTGGGCACGGATCGTTGTAATAGCGCGAGTAGCGGTGGAGGTCCTGTCTGAGCCGGTGAATTTCGGGGATGAGATAGCGCGCCAAAGGCCGACTGCGCACGTCCGTCGCCTTCACCTCCCTCTTCGGCTTCGGAAACGCTTGAATCTGTTTGCCGTCGATGACGCCTCCAGCAGTCGAGCGACAATGCGAGCGTGACCACGCAGCCTGCGTGCCCCCTGCCCAGGTAGAAGATTTGGGCCCCCAGGGCAAAGTAGCCTGTCGGGCTGACTCTCCTTTTGAGCGGCGTCGCGTCCCTTGAGGTTGCCGGCCCCGCCAACGCATCACGCAGGCAGGCATCTCCCCGCTTGGTCGGTCCGCCGTGTTCGCCGCCGGTTCCCGAGGCATCGAGTGAGGGAACGAGGCCGCTGAAGGATCTAACCCGCGCCAGAGAGCGCAACCGGTTGGGACCACGCAAGCGCGCGAGGAGCTCGACTGCGCCCACTCGTCGAACAGACGTGAGGATCCCACTGGGATCCGCCTTGGTGAACAGCACCGCGCGATGCGCTTGTCGAGTTCTTTGATCTCCTCTGCGACCTGCAGCGCGAGGCTCACAACACGAGAAGGACGAGCCGTCAGACTCATCCAGCAGCTCTTGACCGTTTCTTTCTGCTGAATAGGATTCTATCCGGCCTAATTAGTGGGACCCTTACAGCTAGGAGAGATCTGCTTTGTGATTGAACGACAGGAGGTGGTTCACAGGTGAAAGTAGTAGCTTTCAATAAACTCTCTGTGTCGTATCTCGACGACCTGGATGGAGGAGGCATCTGGCTCGCAAAGGATTTCCTCCGCTTCGTCAAAGCGCTCAAGTCGGCATTTTCCATTCCAGGGAAGTTTAGGAGAGTTTTTGAATGGTGCTCTGGCCCAGGCTTTATCGGATTTGCTCTTCTGGGAGAGGGTCTATGTGACGCCCTTTGTCTGGCGGATATAAACCCCTTAGCTATTGACTGCGTAAGGGACACTATCTCGAATAACAAATTAGAAGGTCAAGTCACAGCGTACGTCAGTGATAACTTCAAGTCCATCCCTCGGGAGGAACAGTTCGACTTGGTGGTGGCGAACCCGCCCAATTATTTTTCTATCAACCCTAGGCATCCCTCCTACAATCAGGTCAAAGACGATCTTCGTCCCAACGATCCCGGTTGGAGGGTTCATAGAGATTTCTATGCGAGTGTTCGCAACCACCTTCTTGACGGGGCGCTGCTTGTAATCTCTGAAGTTGACCCACGCAAGAGCAAAGTCTTCCTACGCTCAAACGAACCCGTGTACGATATTCGCCCGCGACCGGCTCTTACAGATTTCAAGGCCATGATCATGGCCGGAGGCCTAGATTATGTTGGTGCCTTTCCATACAAGAAAGAGGAGCGATTTGAGCTGGCGATGGTCGTTTCACGGAAGGCGCAATCTGCGCAAGCTCCTGCAACCGAGGAACAGTGTGTCGAGTTGATGCGGCAAATCGGCTCAAGGGAGATGACGGCACAGGAATCGCTTCTCTGATACCCGATTCTGAATGTCTTTTCCAGAAGCTAGCGTTTTCCTTAGCTCAATCAGGAGCGGGTCCGCTGTCGCCACATCTCGGACTGCGGCAAGGAGTCGAAAGACGTTGATCCGGCGCTATTGATGAAAGTCAAAACCCCTGGACCTTTTTCCTCCTCGTTTTGCCACGATTCGAATAGGGTGCACCCCTACTAAGGGAGTAGGTGGGGATGCTGCTGCCGCTCGATTAGTTATGCTTCGGCTGCCTTACGAATGGGCGCGCATGACGGCGCCGCACGCTTCCTAGGTAGCGACCCCAGGCCTTCAGGAGCTGATCATAAGTGACCTCAACCTGGGCCGCCTCGTACTATTGCTCGCGGCGCTGTTACTCCCGGCCTAGGAAAGCTGGCGGTTCGTGACGCCGCGCTCTCACGTCGTTCCGGCCCAAGCTTAAGTCGGGGATCTTCTCCCGGCTCAAGGACGCTCTCTTCGGCCTAATGCTCAGCGCGGAATTGAGAGGTGCCAGCAGACAACCTCTTGGGGCGGGGACCAGGCGCGTAACGACAAGTACCTGACTCGCAGCACAACCCGGCCTATCGCAGACGCGACGGTGCACGAAGGGATCGCGGCCGATTGGATTGCCAACAGGGCAACCCG
>JALZBR010000412.1 GCA_030863485.1 Actinomycetota bacterium | reverse complement strand
CGCTACACCCGAGGAAATCAGGACGGGCGTACCCAGCGAGAGGGCTTCAACCACGACGAGACCGAAATTTTCGTCCTCTGAGGGCAACACCAAAACGTGGCTCGCACCCAGCAGGCGTGCGCGATCCTCGAGGGAAATGGGCCCGAGGTAGGTGACTCGGTCTAACACGCCAGCGCGTGCTGCCCACTGCGCGAGATGTGCGGCGGTGAAGTCTTCTTCAGGGCCCGCGCACAGGAGCTCGGCGGGGTAGCCGGCAGCGACTAGCTTCGAGACCGCATCGATGACTAACCGCGGATTCTTCTTCTGAGCTAACCGGCTGAGAAAGACAATCCGCAGAGGTTCAAAGAACGGTGGACGACGGGCTCCTGCGGCCAGGACGGAGAGTTCGCCAGTGTCCACGCCCAGCGGCACGATCCAGCCTGTCACACCTGGGCAAGCGGCGGCGGCGCGACGAGCCTCATAATCAGACACGAAGTGAAGGCCCGCACTTCGAGTGATGAGTCGCTTCTCAATCGCCCACCAATGGAGTCGCTTGCGGAGACGGTGGTGGTTCCAGTGGTACGGGTCTAACGCACCGTGCGGGCGTATGAGATACGGTACTCTTAGTCGTCCACACGCGGAAGCGGCTGCGACGGTGTGGTACAGGTGAAGGCTGTGGATGTGAACGATGTCGAACCACGAGACTGATGTGTTAAGAAACTCACCCATGGCCTTTGATACTCGGTAGCTGACGGGTCGACCCACAGGGAAGATTCGGAACGTGGCCTTCCCGAAGACCGCTGTCTCTTGACCCAGCGATGTAGGTATGCGGCCAGTTCCCGCAAGATTTGTGGTGGCGACCTCGACGTGATGACCACGATTAGCGAGGGCAGTCGCCATACCCACAACAGCGGTACTGGGGCCGCCGAAGCCTTCAGAAAGACTGGCAATCACGTGGAGAATCCGCACTGCCGTTTACGCTTTCGTCAGAGATTGAGAAACGTCGGCCGTCGCGACCACGATATCCTTCAAATATCGATTTGGATTGGCTCCCGTGAGGAAGACCTCTGCTCTTGTATCTAGTGGTATGAGACGTGACCGACCGAGTTCCCAGGTGAATGCTTGGAGGCCGAGATCCGTGATGTATTGGGCCAGGCGCTGGCGAGCGGTAGCGTCGAGGTGGTGAACCTCCACGAGAGCGGCCGCAGTCGTGCCGCGAAAGAGATGACGGGCTCCCTCCAAGACCTCAAGTTCGTTCCCCTCGACATCGACCTTAAGCAATACCGACTGCGAATATTTCAAGCCTAGATCATCGAGAGCCACAACGACCGTGGTGTCCCGTACGCCGCTGACGGCTTCAAAAGAAATTCTTCCGAATCCGCTTCCTCGATCATCTAATTGCAGGGTTGCCGCTCCTTGATAAGCGCCCGCGGCGGCTGTTACCACTTGAACCTTCGAGACATCCATCACTGTGCGGCGTAGGCAACGTGCGACGTCTGGGTTTGGTTCCAAGGCGATGACGCGCCCGACGGTCCTGTAGAGTGCCGCAGGTATTGTGAACTCGCCGTAGTTTGCTCCAACATCGAGTACGACGGTAGGGCGGACCGCGTCCAGAAGTTTGTTCCAAAGGCGCATGGCCTCCGGATCCGTGACCCCCTTCCTAATCTCAAGAAGACGCGCGCGCGGATCATCAGATAGGACGTTGAGTCGGTAGCCCATCCTTGTATTCACGTAGCTCCTTCGTCGCAGAACAAGGCCGGCCATGGCGAGTCGCAGCGCGATGGCCGACTCCCAGAGGAAACTGACCGGCATCCGGCGACGGAGGGCCAGCGCGAGGTCTAGCCAACCCCGTTCAAGGAGCCAAATCTTTACTCTCAGCGCCAAGGGCGTTCCGGCCGGGTAATGCGGCATGGTCATCGGAATCCGCTCATGGTCGAGACATCCGAGGACTAGACGCCCAGAGGTAGGCGAGCCAAGTCCCCAACGTGCTGAGGCCCGTTACCACGAGGGCCGCCCAACCCACAGAAGCCTCTGACCCGTGCCGCAGTGTCACAAGCGCTAGGGCAAACCCTACGACCGCGCTGATCAGGCGGGTGACCAAAAGCGGACGGATACGATGAATCGCTCGAACAGCGATCAGGGGCACAACAAGGCCTGCCGTTGCGACGAACTGGAGAGCCACTGGGATTCCGACGGCCGCTAGCCAGTCACTTGGCTTTCCGAAGATTTGACGAGATAGCAGCGGCAACGTCATCACGACGATAACCCCGTAAAGTAGAGCTGCCGCAATCATGATAGCGCCCCCTCGATGAAGGGAGCGAGATAGCGCAATTCCTCCACCTGAGCGCACCAAGTCGCGCGCCGGGGCGAGGGAAACGCTGATGACACCGGCGACGACGATGTTACCTGGTCCAATCAACGTCTGCATCGCCCGGTACACACCCACAGGACCTGGCCCGGCGACGAATGTGGCGAGGATAACGAAAAGCAGTGAGACAAAGGCGCGCATCGCGCCCTCGGCCATGATGGCTGTCGCCACTCGAGCGTTTCTACGGACCCAGTCGAACGATGGTCGAGCGATGTGCATGCGAGGACAGCCGAACTGGCGGAACCCAAGGACTGCACCTGCAGTACCGCCAATTACCCACGCGAGGAGGCTAGTTGCGCCGCTGACCGACGGCCCGAATGCTAAGCTACCCGCCAGCACTGCAATCTGCACCAGTAGGAACAATATGTCATTCAAAATCGCTGCATGTGCCCGCCGTTCGCGAAACGCATACCACCGCCAATAGTCCTGAATGAGTAGGGAGGGCAAGCCGAGCGCAAGCACCAAAGCGACGAAGCTCGTTTCACGCGTTGATCCGACAGAACTGATGAGGCAATACACCGCCGGGGGCAGGAAAGAGACAAGTGCGGCGGCGAGTGTCGCGCGCATGCCATCGGATGCCGACCCGCTGTCGGTTACTTGCAAAGACTCACCGACGAGACCTCGAACAATTGCTAGGACCACGTTCCAGTATGCGAGCGCGATGGCAATCCATCCTAGTTCTCGAGGCGAGTCATAGCGACCGACGAATACGACTACCAAGATGTTGCTCAGAGACGCGATAGCCTGATCTGCTACACCTAGCCAGCGTTGGGAGCTGACCGCGCGTCGCAGCCATCCGTACTCGATCATTCCACAGAAGCCAACTGTCCACGTGTGCTGCTCGGACTATTTTCGCGCGGTGTGGCAGAAGGAAGGGTGAGAGGCGCTAGCAACAATCGCCATATAGTTGCAAGCGCCGCGAGAACGGCGAGGCGAAGTAGGGAAACCTCCAAACCTGAGCGAAGAGCATTCCCCGCGAGCTGGAGTGAACCGATAACGTACAAGGCTCCCCAGGCCTCGGGAAATCGCGACCCAGCGCGCCTAAAGCGCTGTAGGAGCACGAGCACTATGAGGAAGAACGCGACGGCCGGTAATACGCCTAAAATGCCGAAGGCGACGATAAATTCGCCGAGGTATCCGACCGGTATGCCTGTCAATCGATCGCCCCAGTACGTGTATCGAATCTCGACCCCGAAGGCGTCCGGTTTCGCAGGCCACAAACCTCTTGGGATGACAAGCGACGGTATCCGCAGAAAGTTCTCGCCGAATGTGGCCCCCTTCTCACGCTCGTAGTCGATGGCCAACCCATGCGCGTCTACGAGGGGCATGGAGTTGGCGACGCCGACGAGGATATCTGTGACCCAGATCCGCGTTCGCGGCTCTGCACCCTGCACGGCGATACGAACGTTGAGTCCCAGCACGACGACGGCGATAACCGCAACGACCGCGGCGACCGTACGAATGCGGGGCAGGCGACGCGAGCGAACCAATCCAAGGAATGCTGGTCCGAGCGCGACGGATGCAATCAGAATTACAGTGAGTCCTCGTGCCCCGGACACAACCGTCGCCACAAAAGCGGCCAAGAATCCAACGAGGCCCACTAGTTTTGGCAGATACCTCCTTGCGGTACGTGAGTGGGCCCATAGGATAGCGACGGTTGCATTGGCGAATATGGCGATCTCGATTAAGAGAGCAATGTGTCCAGCACCGGCTGTGGCTCCCAGCACGCGACTCTGCAGTGCCGTCACGGCGGCGCCTAGATGTCCCCCCGACGTATGGCGACTCATGAGGATGAGGTACGCTAGCGACGCGGCGACAGATAGGGCCGCAAGCACCACAACTAGGGCATCGGTTGACCATCGGACCTGGACGCGCGCAGGCCTTGGCCGCTCGTCCGGGTTCATGCCAATCCAAAGCAGCGCACTGACTACCACGAGGGTTTGAAAGAAGGCCGACGTGGCCAATGATAAGGTCAGCGTCTGGCTAGTGGGAGGCCCGACAACCCATGGGGCAAGCGGGGTGGCGGCGCCAGCCCAAAGTAGGCCCCACCGAAAAGGAACTCCCAAGGTATAGACGACAGTAAAGATGCCGATTGGCGTTAGCCACCCTACTCTCCGTGTGGCCAGCGCGGCCACCAGCGTCCCCACGAGAGCGATGCCTAATGCGAGACCAGCCTCGATGTTCATTTGGTGGATACGTCGTGGGGTATTGCGAGCGTGTTGTAGGCGACCGTGCGGATTGGAGTCAGGCGACCCTGAGCGAAATCGGAAGTACTAGCGTCAAAGAGGTCGTATCCGCAATCTCGTAGCCAGTCGCCAAAGTCAGCGAATGACGGACGTATCTCGATCAAACAGATTGGGCGATACGTGGCGAGGGTCTTTTGCGCCCCTTCGAGTACCTCCGCTTCACTCCCCTCGACATCTATCTTCACAAGGTCGGGTGGACGGAAGTGCTCCAAGAGGTGATCGACCGGGAATACTATTGCCATGTATGAGTGGCGAAGGCCGTCGGTGACTGTGGATCCGAATCCTTCCAGGTAATTGGCTGCGCGGCCACTTTGAGCGATGCACAGACGACTGGCTGTCCAGCTTGCTCCGGCGGCTCCGACGATGATCTCGACCGGCGCGATGTCACGGAGTTGGTTGGCGAAACGTGCACGTTGGAGCTGTGACGCCAGCCACGGGTCCGGTTCGACGGCCAAGACGCTGCCCTGACTCCCGGCGAGACCCGCGGCGATCCATGAAAATAGGCCAAGATTCGCCCCTACATCCCAGACTGTGTTGCCCGGTCTAACGTACCGTTTGGCCACGCCGACCAACAACGGGTCAATGCCCGCCGCGTTAGGGCGGAGGTATTTGAGCCCGCCCTCCACCGATGCGGCGTACTTCGCACCCCCGAGCTCGGGGGGCAAGGTCCGGATCACGGACCGGTCTCGACCTAGGCGGGTAAGCAGGGTTCTGGCACGACGCAAGCTATGCCCTCATGGTCGGCCACAGGCAGAAGTCACTAGCCTAACTTATGACGCTCCAGCGGGCGCCGTGTTCAGGCGTTTGCTTGCACGAGGGGTGCTCGATCCACTGGGCATCCGAGGTCGACCTGCTACATGACGTTGCCC
>JALZBR010000403.1 GCA_030863485.1 Actinomycetota bacterium | reverse complement strand
TCTTGGCTCTGTGCGTTGCCCTCGGCCTCGCGTTCCGGCTACGGAAGCTGCGCCGCCAGTACACCTTGCTCGAGACGCCGGGGGGCGAGAAGGACATCGTTGCGGTCGTCGGGCAAGCGCTGCAGCGGCTGCGAGCCACGGATGGGCGGATCGACGAGTTGTGTGAAGACCTGTCGTCGCACGTCGAGGCTGCCCGCGGCGCGCTGCAGCACTTCTACATCGTGCGTTACGACGCGTTCGAGGACATGGGCGGCCGCCTTTCTTTCTCTGCGGCACTGCTCGACGACCACGGCGACGGAGTCGTCATCACTTCGATCAACGGACGCACCGAGACCCGCACCTATGCCAAGCCCGTGCGCAACCAGCGCTCGCAGCACAATCTTTCCGACGAGGAGCAGGAAGCCATAGCCGGGGCTATGGGCAAGCTCGAGCGTGCCTCCGTCGGTGCCGTCTCTTCCTGACGCGTGATCGACCTCAAGCTCCTTCGCGACGACCCGGACGCGGCGCGCGCGGGGTACGAGAAGCGCGGGGGCGTTAACGGGCTCGACCGCGCGATCGAGCTCGACGAGCGACATCGAGAGCTGCTTCGGCGTGTGGAGGACCTGCGCGCGGAGCACAACCGCGCCAATAAGGCGATCGGGCAGGCGACGCCGGAGGAGCGTCCCGCTGCGATAGACAAGGCGAAAGGTCTCGCCGACGACCTCAAGGCGCTGGAGCCGCAGCTCGACGCCGCCGCCGCCGAGCTGGAACACGTCGTAGCGCGCCTGCCGAACCTTCCACACGATTCGGTTCCCGCGGGTCTGACCGAGGACGACAACGTGCTCGAGCGCGAGGTCGGCGAGCGGCCGACGTTCGCCTTCGAGCCGCGCGATCACGTCACTCTCGGCGAGGCTCTCGGCATCTTCGACTCAGAGCGCGGCGTCAAGACGTCGGGGAGCCGGTTCGTGTACCTGACGGGGCCCGGCGTGTTCCTCGAGCTCGCGCTAGTGCGGTTCGCGATCGACTTCCTCGCCCAACGCGGGTTCCAGCCGGTCGTCCCGCCGGTGCTGGTTCGCCAGCGCGCGATGTACGGCACCGGCTTTCTCCCCGCGGACGAGCACGAGTTCTACGTTACCGAGCGCGACGACCTGTACCTGATCGGCACGTCGGAGGTGCCGCTCGCGTCGATGCACGCGGACGAGATCCTCGCCCGCGACGAACTGCCGCGGCGTTACGCGGGTTTGTCACCATGCTTCCGTCGTGAGGCCGGGTCCTACGGCAAAGAGACGAAAGGTCTGATCCGGGTCCACCAGTTCGACAAGGTCGAGCAGTTCTCTTTCGCGCACCCCGACGACTCGTGGGACGAGTTCCAGTCGATCCGCGCGAACCAGGAGTCGATCCTGCAAGCGCTAGAGATCCCCTATCGCGTCATGGTGATGTGCGCCGGCGACCTCGGCTCGTCCGCGGCCAAGAAGGTGGACAACGAGGCATGGCTGCCGGGTGCGCAGCGCTACCTCGAGCTGACCTCTGCCTCCAACACCACCGACTACCAGGCTCGCCGTCTCCAGATCCGCTTCCGCGACGCCGAGGGAACGCGGCTGGTGCACACGCTCAACGGAACCGCATGCGCGGTGGGCCGCATGATCGTCGCCCTGCTCGAGAACCACCAGCGGGCCGATGGAAGCGTCTCGATCCCGGAAGCGTTGCGTCCGTACACGGGGTTCGACGCGATCACACCGGCCGAGTAGGCGCGGTTCGCGCCCGGATCGTGACTTCTCCTCAGGGTTCGCGAAAAGTACGCTTGATCCCGGAGGGCTACGGTAATTGGCAACCGGACGGTCTTGAAAATCGTTGCCCGAAAGGGCTTGTGGGTTCGAGTCCCACGCCCTCCGCACAGTTTGGGATTAGACGGGGCGCGTGATGGAACACGACGACGCTTTGTGTACTAGACACAACGTCGAGCTTCACGAACGCACTTTGGCATTCGTTGACATTCCGTCACCTGCGGAAATCAGAGAGCAGTAAGACTCTGGTTACCACGACCATGTTCCTTCTCGATACCGGCGACTCGTTCCAAAATATCGGCGGCGGCCGAAGGTCCGCCCGTACTGCGTAATTCCTCTGCGACGGATTCGGCTCGCGCCTTCTTCATCCGTGCTTCGGCAACACTCTGTCGCAGGCTTCGTGCATTAAGGCGTCGCGCAGGTAAACGCACTCCCGCGCCGCAGGACTCAACTCGGCGCGCGACCTCGAATTGATCTCGTCCGAAGGGAACGGCGCAAACCGGCACGCCGAATGACAATGCCTTCTGGGTGATTCCCATGCCCCCGTGACACACGACACACGCAGCGCGCTTCAGGACGGGTGTGTGGGGAACGAGGGACCGGATCGTGAAGTTCGCCGGCGCACCGAATTCGTTGGGATCGACTCCTGCCGTTGTGACAACGACGTGAACGTCGTCGTCTTCGCCAAAGGCTTCTACAGCCGCAGAGACGAGTTTCCCGTCGTTCTGGAACTGACTCGAGCAACCCACGAGGATCAACGGGACCTCGATCTCGTCGAGCCAACCCGGAGCGTCGGTCGGCGGATCCCACGTCCCGGGACCCACCATGTGGATCTTGTCTGGCCAATCGGAGCGTTCGTACTCGAACGGCGGAGCGGTGAAGGCAAGGAGCTCATGCGCGGCGAGGTAGACATCGTCGACGCTAGTGAAGGGGGCCAATCCCTGTTGACGTCGTAGCGGGTTCAGCCTGTTGAGCACGATTTTCTCGAGCGCTCGTAGAGAGATCTGTGCAGCGATCCCGTCTCGGATCCGGCCGACAGCGTCGCTACGAGGCTTTAGTCCTAAACCGAACGGCGGCGCGTCGCGAGACGGTAGGGGCAGTGGGTAGTGCTGCGCATACAGCCACGGAAGACCCGACTCCTCGGCCACCAAGGCCGCACCCCAACTCGTCGAATCTATGAATAGGACGTCGGGCTGGTGGTCTTCGAGAGCATGGGTCACACTCGGGACCTCGACCGCGGCGCGGGCCGCGAGCGCGGAGACGCTGTCCTTCAAGGCCGCGAGTGGCGTTTTCTTCTTCCAGTCTTCGATCGGGATGTCATGAACGCGTTCGTCCACCGGGATTGCGGCGAAGCCGTAGGAACTGAGGCGGTCAACCTCTTCGGCGAGCGTCATGATGGTGACGTCATGCCCGCGACGACGCAGCTCGGCCAATGGTTCGACGATGGGGTAGAGATGGCCGATACCCGGTTGCGTATATGCGAAGAATTTCATGCGTCACCTTCTCTCAAGACGGCATCGACCAGTAGCTCCATGCATTCGATTGTTCGTGGCCGATCGAGTTTGTAATCAACGTGCAATACCTTCCAGGTATAGATGTCGAGCGCTGCGATCAGGGCGCCCTTAAGACGAGCTCGCGAGCGGCCGCGTCGCTTGCGGAGTGCATGGGCGAATGTCTCATCGATCCATTCCTGATGGGCTGCCCGACCTTTCTGCAGGAGGGGGGCGAGGAACGGCACGTCCTTCTCTTGAGCTAGCGCACGGAGAATGACGGGGCCGAACAATTCGTACTCTGCGACGAGCGTTGCGACGATGTCTCTAACCTCGCCCGTGGTAGGACGCGTCGATTTGGCGGACTCTTCGATCAACAGAGCCATCGCTCGGGTGACGCCATCGCGAGATCCGAACCTCCTTATGACGGTCTGCACCGAAACCTCAGCACGATCGGCAATCGATTCGAGAGTGATTTCTCCCACCGGTTTCTCAGCGAAGAGCGATAGCGCCGCTTCGAGGATTCGCCGGCGAGTCTCAGCTGCCTTATCTGCCCTCCTGGTCATGTCGTACGGGCGGCGTTCGAGTTTCATGTTAGTAACTATTAACATCAATTGGATTGGGGGTGTCAATAGGCCGGCGATTCATTGCCGTATGGGCGCGACACCTGCTCTTCGATTCGCGCGCGGCGCTTCGGGTCAAGGGCTCCGGGCAACAAGCATTGATAACCCGTCTTGACATTCTGATGACATTCTTGTTGCGAGATCGATCGGGACAGGCCGGGTTCAAACGTGTCCTGCTGCGGTAGTCGACGCACGCTTCAGGCGTGGGCATGCATCACCAAGTTGGAATGGAGACGATGGACTCGGCCTTGAAAACCGTTGCCCGAAAGGGCTTGTGGGTTCGAGTCCCACGCCCTCCGCTAAGGACCCGAACCGAAACCGCAGGTCAGGACAGGGAACGCGGGTTCGGGACCTGACAGAGTGACAGCCTTCTTCCACCTTTCTTCCACCGCGACGGCGAAGCGGGGTCTGCTAGGCGATTGCGCCGGGTGGAAGGGGCGGTAGGTCCAGACGGTCGATGATCCGCCCTGCGACGTTCGGGTCCCTGATCGACACCAGGTCGCTCAACGACACCGGCCACCCGACTAGGTCCGGGAAGCGACGTGTGTCGGCCTGGGCGTTATCCCGCGAACGGTAGTAGCCGGCTTCGACCGGATCGGTGACGACGTCCAGCGGGTCGAACGCTCGCACGAAGCCGCCTTCGACCTGGACGACGTAGATCGGGTGCTTGAGCGGGGATTCGGGTGGCGAACTTGATGAGCTTGTCCTGGATTTTAAGAGCGACGCATCCGGGGACATCAAAGAGACCAACGAATCCGACAACAGGGGATACGCGTTGCTTCGCATCGTAGACCACGAGATCAGAGTTCTTGAACGCGGCTACGGCAGCCACCCCTCGGACCCGAAGAAGATGGTCGAACGCGACGACACGCTTCCGGGAACCGGCTAGTTCTAGTCCAACGCGCTGCCGATGCACGTGGGCAGCGTCGCGGCATCGCACTTGTAATTGAGGTGTGAGATGCCGCGCGGCGGACACTTCGACGAAGGACACGAGGCGAAGGGCTGCTAATCGCCGGCGGGGACAGCACCGGAAGCCTCACCCGTCCTGAGGCGTTCCCGAGCCTCTGGCTCCTGCCAGTAGTGCCGGATCGCGTGCAAGAGGCGGATGGGGTCGACGTCGAGGGTTCTGACCGGATAGTTGATGTCGGCCGCGAGCAACCGGTTGGCCCGCGCCAAGCCCCGCGGCACCCGGCCCATCTCGACCCGGTCGAGGTCCGAGATCATCAGGCCCACGAAGGGTTCGTTGTTCGCGATACCACGGTAATACGTGGTGATCTCGGTCTCCTCGACCGACGTGATCACGTCCCACGGCACGAACGACTGAGCGACGCCAATCCGTGCGAAGATCCCTCCTTCGAGCAAAGCGATGTAACCGCCACGCATCCCGTTGCTCCGGATCCACTGGATCCCCACGAAGCCGAAAAAGAGAGACCCGAACACGCCGAAGATTCCGAGTGCCAGATCGCGCTCTGAGCGAACTAGCGCCATGTATCCCAAGCTGCCGCACGTGACGGACATACCCACGGAGGCGACAGCACCCGCGATGCTCTTGCTGCGCGAGTAAGGAAAAAGCAGACCAACCTCTCCCCCGCGCTCGGCAACCCGCGAGGAGATCACCCGCCCGTCTCGATGCCAGGTTCGAAACATGGCTGCCCCGCTGACTAGCGCCGCACCGAAAGCGCCGATGACGATCCCGTTGCCCGGCTCGCCGTCGGCAACCAAATCGATGCCGACCGCGAGGGAGAGCAACCCGAACGCCACGATGCCAACGAACTTGACCCGACCTCCGCCCCATTCCTTGGTCCACCCTGTCGTGGTGACATCGGGATCGGCGGCCTCGTCCGGCTGCTTCTCCTCTCGGAGTTCCTCCCTTTCTCGTTTGCGTCGGAGACGATCCCGAACCCACAGATAGACAGCCAATAGCCACGGGAGTGAGAACACCGATGCTCCCACGGCAACCCTGGAGCTGTCGCGATCAGCGGCCTCGGCCGCCGTGATCGCTACCAACAGGGTGTGCATGGTGACAGAGGCCGGAAGCGCCCAGTCGCGACGTCGGAAGAGGCCGAAGGCGGTTGACCCGAATAGCCCGACCAGCACGATCATGACTCCGAGATGGCCTCGGTTTCTGAGGTAGCCGATGATGAAGAACGCACAC
>JALZBR010000030.1 GCA_030863485.1 Actinomycetota bacterium | reverse complement strand
CCCTGGCACTGACCCTCTTCGTCGTCTCGATAGGTAAGAAGGAGGGATGGGCCGGAGTCATGCTCGGCCCCCCCATTGCCGCGTTTGGGATCCTGCCACTCTTGACGAACCTGATCGGGCGTCGCGTTGCCGTCATGACCGTATCGGGGTTCTCGTTGCTCTGGGGCGTGTTCGGGATCAGCCTCGTCGGCAATCCGGAGTCCGGCGAGATCTTCGAGTTCGTCCTGCAGGGCATCCTTCTGACGTCTTCGGCGGTCGTGATGCTGAGTCAGACGACAGACCTGTTCGAACGTCTCATCCGGCGCGTCGCGGCTCGCAACCTGCCGGTCCGCCTCGGACTTGCCTATCCGGTAGCACGTCGCTTCAGGACGGGGCTCACGCTCGGCATGTATGCCCTCGTCATCTTCACGATGACGTTCATCGCCGTGTTGTCGAACGTGTTCGGGGGCCAGGTCGAGTCGACGGTGCGACGGGCGTCGGGAGGCTTCGACATCGTCGTCACCGCAGCCGGCACCAACCCTCCGGCCCAAGAGACACTCGAGCAACAGCCGGGTGTCCAGGAGGCCGCGACCCTCTTGTCAGGGAACGCGCTCTTTCAGCCTCCGGACTTCCCGGCTCCCGAACCCTGGCCGGTCACCGGGATCGGCAGGGACTTCGTTGATATCGGGCCACCTGCCCTGGACGAACGCGACGAAGAGGAATACGACAGTGACGCGGCCGTGTGGGATGCCGTGATCTCGGATCCCCAGTTGGTGGTCGTCTCGGATTTCTTCCTTCAGGAGGGCGGGGGTCCGCCCGGCGAGATCGTGACGGTGGGCGACACCGTGGACATGATCGACCCTTTGACCGGCAAGACGGCCGAGAGGGAGATCGCCGGAGTCCTCAGCATGGACGTCGCGTTCTCGGGCGTCTACATGTCCGAGGAGTCGATCAGATCCGTGCTGGGTCGCCGAGCCTCTCCGTCGCGGTTCTTCCTCGTGGCCGACGAGGAGACCTCTGCAATGGCGACCGCCTCGGATCTTCAGGGCGAGCTATTCCGCAACGGGGTCGAGGCCGACACCTTCAAGGGAGTAGTCGAGGAGTTCCAGGCCCTGAACCTGCAGTTCCTCCGATTGATGCAGGGCTATCTCGCGCTGGGTCTCCTGGTGGGGATCGCCGGTCTGGGAGTCGTCATGGTGCGAGCCGTCCGCGAGAGACGGCGCGAGATCGGGGTGTTGCGCTCGCTCGGATTCCTCGGGCCGTCCGTTCGCCGGACGTTTCTGTTCGAGTCGACTTTCATCGCCTTGCAGGGGATCGTCATTGGGGCGATCCTGGCTCTGATCACCGCAGCGCAGCTCATTGCGACCGATGCATTTGGGGAATCGGCTGTGTTCTCGATCCCGTGGGACGACTTACTGATCTTGTGCGGGGCCGCTCTCTTAGCCTCACTTCTCGCAACCGCGTCGCCTGCTCAGCAAGCTTCGAAGGTCCCCCCTGCCGTCGCTCTGCGGGTGGCCGACTAACGTTCTTGTCGTAGCCCCTGGCTATGTTCCTCCTATGACCGCGCGACCGAGAACAGCCCGCGAGATGCACGCCTGTTCCGACTGCGGCTACGTCTCGCCGAAGTGGTTCGGGAAGTGCTCCGACTGCGGCGCATGGAGCAGTGCGACTGCGGCCGCTCCGGCGGCCGACGGTGAGTCGGTGCAGATCACTTCACTGGCGGAGTGCGGCCCGGCCCCCGATCGGTTGAAGAGCGGCGTGGGCGAGGTGGATCGAGTGCTCGGCGGGGGTCTTGTTCTCGGTGAGGTCGTGCTCCTCGGTGGCGAGCCGGGCGTGGGCAAGTCCACGCTCGTCCTCCAGCTGCTGGACGGGTTGACCTGCGGTGGCCATCGGGCGCTGTTGGTCACCGGCGAGGAATCCGCCCACCAGGTGGGTATGCGCGCGGCTCGTCTGGGGGTCCAGGCGGATCGACTACGCATTGCGGCGACGGGATCGCTTCAGGCGACGCTGTCCGCGTGTCAACAGGAGCAGCCCGATGTCGTGGTTATCGACTCGGTCCAGACGTTGACAGACGCTCGCCTCGACCAGTCGGCGGGCTCGGTGGTGCAGGTGCGGGAGTGCGCCGCCGAGCTCGTGCGCCATGCAAAGGCGAGCGGAACGGCGATAGTTCTCATAGGGCACGTGACGAAGGATGGTTCTCTGGCCGGCCCAAAGACCCTCGAGCACGTGGTCGACGCGGTTCTATCGCTTGAGGGGGAGCGAGACGGGACATTGAGGCTCCTCCGATCTCTTAAGAACAGATTCGGTTCCTGCGAGGAGCTCGGTGTCCTGTCCATGACAGAACGGGGTTTGCAACGCGTCGAGGATCCCTCGGCGATGTTGTTGGAGGACCGTCATCCAGGCGCGAGTGGGTCGGTCGTCTTCCCGAGCCTGGACGGCGTCCGTCCGATGCTGGTCGAGCTGCAGGCCCTGATCACCGATTGCACATTCACCCAACCCCGGCGCGTGTCGCTTGGCCTCGAACAGCGTCGACTCGCCCTGGCGTGCGCCGTCCTATCCGAGAAGGCACAGATGCAATTGGGCAACCGAGACGTGTTCGTTTCTGCGGCGGGGGGCATCGACGTGCGCGAGACCGCGGTCGACCTGGCTTTGTGCGTTGCGCTTTCCTCCGCGGTCTCGGGAGCCGTAGTCGACCCGCATACTGTGATTGCGGGCGAGGTCGGCTTGAGCGGTGAGATCCGGCGTGTGTCGGGGATCCAAAGACGGCTTGCGGAGGCCGCTCGACTTGGCTTCGACCGGGCGATTGTCCCGCCCGGCACCACTTCGGCACCCGCCTCGATGACGCTCGAGACGCCTGCGGATCTCTCCGCTGCGTTGCGCCTGGCGGGCCGTTCGCGCGCTTAAGCAACGCGAGCCGAAGCTCGAGGTCGTGCTACCCTTTATGTTCAGAGGTCGATGAGTGAGCGGGCCTCGTCATTTCCGATCCGGCGCCTATCGGTGCCGCACGACTGAGTTGCTCGGAGGGTTGTTTTGGGCTCATTTGACATAGGCGACAAGGTTGTCTATCCGCACCACGGCGCTGCGGTCATCGAGAGAGTCGAAGAGCGCGACCTACTTGGTGAGAGCCGGGAGTACTACATCCTGAAGTTGGCCTATGGCGAGCTCACGCTGATGGTGCCGACCGACTCGACCGAGGACGTCGGCCTCCGCGAGGTCACCCCCGAGAAGGAAGTCCCCAAGGTTTTCAAGGTCCTCAAGAAGAACGAGCCCACGACCAACACGACCAACTGGTCACGACGTTTCAAGGCCAATGTCGAGAAGCTCAAGTCCGGTGACATCTATCAGGTCGCGGACGTCGTTCGCAGCCTTCACCAACGCGACAAGGAAAAGGGTCTGTCTGCCGGTGAGAAGCGCATGCTGAACAAGGCCCGCCAGATCCTCGTCTCCGAGCTCACCTTCTCCAAGAGCTGCAACGAGGAAGAGGCCGAGAAGATGCTCGACGAGGTGTTGGGGTAGCCCCCTCCTCTCTGGCAAGCCGAACCGCCGTGGTCATCGCGGCGGGAGGCCGTGGGCAACGAACCGGGTCGGACGTCCCCAAGCAATTCGCGACCCTCGCGGGACGGCCTCTTTTTCTGTGGTCTCTGGATACGTTCATGACGTGGGGCTGTGACGAGATCGTGCTCGTCGTGCCACCCGACCACATCCCGTGGACCGAGAGACACCTGGGGGATCTCACCGCCCAGGTTGTTGCAGGGGGAGACGTGAGGCAGCAGTCGGTCGCCAATGGTCTCGAGAGAGTCTCGGCGGGAATTGTTTTCGTCCACGACGCGGCGCGGCCTTTTGTTGAGCTTCGGGTCCTGGATGAGCTGGTGAAAGCGCTTGATGCGGCCGACGCGGCGATTCCCGTCGTCCCTGTGGACGAGACGCTCAAGCACATCAGTGAGGACGTGGTCACGAGAACGGTTGAACGCGCGGGCCTCGCTCTGTCACAGACCCCGCAAGCTTTCCGCGGGGAAGTCCTTCGCGAGGCACACGTGCGAGCTAGTGCGGAGGGCCGTAGCGTCACAGACGACGCCGAGCTGATCGAGCTCTACAAAGGGACCGTGGCGACGGTGAGGGGATCGCGAACCAACATCAAGCTCACCTATCCAGAGGACTTCGCTCTTGCAGAGGCAATGGTTGCATCGTGATCCGAGTCGGCCTGAGTTATGACGCGCACGCGTTCGACGAATCTCGTCCGCTGGTGCTCGGAGGTGTCACGATCCCCGATGCTCCCGGGCTCGCCGGACACTCGGACGCGGACGTCGTCAGCCACGCTATTGCCGACGCCCTCCTCGGTGCGGCCCGTCTCGGTGACCTGGGCACACTGTTCCCGAATGACGACCGGTGGCGCGGGGCGTCGAGCCTCGACATCCTGGTCCATACGGCGAAGGCCGTAAGCGACGCGGGCTGGTCGATCGTGAACGCCGACGCAACGATCCTTGCGGAGGTCCCCAAGCTCGCACCGTACCGGGAGCACATGATCGATCTCATCGCGGCGGCGCTCGGGCTGGCGACCTCTGCCGTCTGGGTAAAGGCGACGACCACCGATGGGCTCGGGTTCAGCGGGCGGCGCGAAGGGATAGCCGCGATGGCCGTGGTGCTCATCGAAAGGCCCGACGCAGTCGTCGCCTAACGCAGACTCCTTAGCCCCGCAGCCTTGTGCGACTACGCTCCTCGCATAGGCTACGCGAATGCCGATTCGCTTCCACGACACGCTCGCGCGTGGTTCCGTCGAGTTCGATCCACGCGATCCGGGAAAGGTCTCGATGTACGCATGCGGGCTGACCGTCTACAACTACGCGCATATCGGCAACGTCCGCACTCTCGTCTGGTACGACCAGATACGCCGATACCTCACCTATAGGGGATTCGACGTCACCTACGTCATGAACTACACGGACGTGGACGACAAGATCATCGAACGCGCTCGGGTCGAGGGGATCACTCCCGACGAGGTGGCTGAAAAGTACGCCCAAGCTTTCGAAGACGACATGCGCGCTCTGGGAGCAGAACCTCCAACGATCCTGGCTCTCGCTACACAGCACATACAAGACATGGTCGACGGCATCGTGCGTCTCATCGACAAAGGAAGCGCCTACGAGGCAGACGGTGACGTCTACTTCTCCGTGGAGAACTTCCCCGGATACGGAAAGCTCTCGAACCGCACTCTCGACGACATGCGTGCGGGTGAACGCATCGAACCCAGCGACAAGAAGCGTCATCCGCTCGACTTCGCTCTCTGGAAGACCGCCAAGGAGGGGGAGCCGGCCTGGGATTCCCCGTGGGGGCCCGGCCGACCGGGTTGGCACATCGAGTGCTCGATCATGTCGACCAAGCACCTGGGGATGGGCTTCGATATCCACGGGGGAGCTACCGACCTCATCTTTCCTCATCACGAGAACGAGATCGCCCAGGCCGAGGCGCTGGAGGGAAAAGCTCCCTTTGCCCGCCACTGGCTGCACGCGGGTCTCGTTCAGATGGAGGCCGAGAAGATGTCGAAGTCACTCGGTAACGTCGTTCTCGTCCGCGACCTGCTGGAGAACTACAGCGGAGACGTCGCGCGCTATTGGGTGCTGACCTCCTCTTATCGGAGCCAGGCGACTTTTACCTCCTCAGCTCTCGACGATGCAAAGAACGCCTCCGACCGGATGTCGAACTTCATAGAGGTCTCGGAGCACTTGCTGGGAACCGACATGCCCTCCGCGCCCACCTCTCCCCGTCGTCCCCTCGACGAGAAGCTGCCTCAGGACGGCGGGTCGTTGCCTCGCTTCGTGCAGGCCATGGACGATGACTTCAACTCGGCAGAGGCGCTGGCCGTCCTTCACGATCACGTCCGAGAGGGCAACAAGCTGGTCGAAGAGGCCCAACGGGGTGACGACGACGCCCGCCAGAAGTTGCGGGTCCACGTCGAGACATTCTTGGAGATGACATCCGTGCTGAACCTGTTGTTCGAGACCCGCTCTGTCGGATCTCAGCTGACGGGGGAGTTGATCGATTTCCTCCTCGAATTACGACAACAGGCGCGCGCGGAGAAAGCGTTCGATCGAGCGGATGCGATCCGGTCCAAGCTGCAGGACCTGGGGGTGGCCATCGAGGACACCCCCGCGGGCCCTCGGTGGCGGGTCTGACGCCGACCCTCTTCGGGTCGTCGGGAGCGAGCGGCTGAAGAGAGGGCCGGGGTGAGCGAGGGCAAGGCGGACATCCTGGTGGGGCGCCGTCCGGTCGTCGAGTTGCTCCGCGCCGGACGCTCGGCCCAGAAGGTCCTGGTGTCGGAGAGAACGCGGCGCGCTCCGGTTATCGACGAGATCCGGCGGCTGGCGAGCGAGAAGGGCGTGCACCTTCAGACCGTCTCTCAAGAGGAGATAGAACGGCTGGCCGAGGGCGCGAACCATCAGGGGGTGGTGGCGTTGACCGCGCGCTATCGCTATGCGCAGATGCGCGACCTCCTCGCCGGCCCCGCTCCGGCCGTCCTCTTCCTCGACGGTGTAATGGATCCCCACAACCTGGGGTCCCTGCTGCGGAGCGCGGACGGCTCCGGCTTCTCGGGGATCGTCATCCCCGCGCACCGGTCCGTCGGGGTGACCCAGACCGTGCGGCGCGTCTCGGCCGGCGCGGCGGAGACCGTGCCGGTGGCTCGCGTGGGCAACCTCGCCTCCGCCCTCGACGAGGCGAGGCGCGCCGGGCTCTGGGTGGCGGGCCTCGACGGCGACGGCGAGGAGGACATCTGGGGGTCGAACCTCATGGAGCCCCCCGTAGGACTCGTCCTAGGGGCCGAGGACCGAGGGATCTCCCGCCTGGTCAAAGAGCGGTGTGATGCGATCGTCAGGATCCCCTCGCGGGGACGGCTCGAGTCCCTCAATGTGGGGGTTGCGGGGGCCGTGGCGATGTTCGAGGTCGCCCGCAGACGTGACCGTTCGGCTACTCTGTGAAGTCGTGAATGCGAACGAGTCGGGGGACGACGACGCTCGTCGGCGGGGCCGGCGGTGATCCGCGAGGACGAGCTCGTCCAAACAGACGAGCGCCTCGCGCAGGCGGCCCGTGACGGCGACGAGTTCGCGCTCGAACAGCTGCTGACCCGCTACCGCCACTACGCGCGGGCAAAGGCCCGCACGTACTTCCTCGCCGGGGCGGACCGAGAGGACATCGTCCAGGAGGGCATGATCGGCCTGTTCAAGGCGATCCGGGATTTCGATCCCGGCCACAACACGGCCTTCCGTGCTTTTGCCGAGCTGTGCATCACCAGACAGATCATCACGGCGATCAAGACGGCCACCCGCCAGAAACACATGCCGCTCAACTCCTATGTCTCGTTGAACAAGCCCCTGGAGGACGCGGATGGGGGCGAGCGGGCGCTGGCGGATTCGCTCGTGAGCACGGCGGTGCTCGATCCCGCCGACCTCGTCATCTCGGCCGAAGAGATCGCCAACATCCGGAACTCGGTGGATCAGCTGTTGTCGGAGCTAGAGACCGAGGTGCTCGGGCTCTACATGGACGGGAAGTCGTATCAGGAGATCGCCGACATGCTCGGTCGTCACGTGAAATCCATCGACAACGCATTGCAACGCATAAAGAGGAAGCTCGAACAGCACATCGGAGATCGCCCTACGGTAGGAAGCTAGCGTTACCCTGTGTCGCACGCTGGAGTAGCTCAGCCTGGTAGAGCAGCCGCCTTGTAAGCGGCCGGTCGCAGGTTCGAATCCTGTCTCCAGCTCTCGAGAGCCGGGAGTCGACCCGGACGGCATGTCAATGGAGACGTGTTGGATCCTGAAGACGAAAGCGTAGAAAGAGATACCTCCGGCGATTCGGCCTGGGAGACCGCTCTGGCCCAGCTCGACGAGGCTGCCGAGCTCATGGGGCTTGCTCCCGGCGTGCATCAAACGTTGCGCGCGCCCAAACGAGCCTTGATGGTCTCGGTCCCGTTCCGAAAAGACGATGGGTCGACTCAGGTCTGTCAGGGATACCGCGTGCACCACAACGTGACGAGGGGGCCGGCGAAGGGCGGGATCCGCTACCACCCCGACGTCGGCCTCGACGAAGTCAAGGCGCTTGCCATGTGGATGACGTGGAAGTGTGCCATCGCCGGGATCCCCTTCGGCGGCGCCAAGGGTGGAGTGGCGGTAGATCCCAAGACGCTGAACCGCTCCGAGCTCGAGCGAATGACCCGTCGCTACGCCTCGGAGATCCTCCCGTTCATCGGACCCGAGCGGGACATCCCGGCACCGGACATGAACACGAACGAAGAGATCATGTCGTGGATCATGGACACCTACTCGATGAACCAGGGTTACTCGGTTCCCGGAGTAGTGACCGGGAAGCCGGTCTCCATCGGGGGCTCACGCGGTCGGGCCGGCGCCACCTCCCGCGGGGTCATGTACATGGTCTTCAGCACGCTCAAGCAACTAGGGCTCGGCATCGACGAGGTGAGCGTTGCGATCCAGGGTTACGGAAAAGTCGGTGGCCATGCCGCCCAGCTCCTGCACGACGCGGGATGCCGGGTCGTGGCCGTGTCCGACGTGGACGGCGGGCTCTATCGCGAGCGCGGGCTCGACCCCGAGGCGATCAACCGGCACAAGAAGGAAGCCGGAGTAGTTGCGGGTTTCCCCGGCGCGGACGCGATCAGCAACGAGGAGCTCCTCGAGGTGGAGTGCGACGTCCTGATCCCGGCGGCAATCGAGGGAGTCATCACCGTCAAGAACGCCGACGCGATCCGCGCCGGCATCGTGTGCGAGGCCGCGAACGGTCCCGTCACCTTCGAGGCCGACAAGATCCTCAACGACCGCAACATCTTCGTCGTCCCCGACATCCTTGCCAACGCCGGCGGCGTCACCGTTTCGTATTTCGAATGGGTCCAGGACATCCAGGCTTATTTCTGGTCCGACGACGAGGTCAACGATCGTCTCCGTCAGATCATGGAGCGCGCCTTCGGTCAGGTCTCCGACCTAGCCCAGGACAAGGGCCTGACGATGCGGCAGGCGGCCCACTGGATCGGGGTGGGACGAGTGGCCGAGGCGCACCTCACAAGAGGTCTTTTCCCCTAGACAGGGCGCGGTCCGAAATCCGCCCTTCAGCTCAGGTGCGCCACTAGGCTGGCCGCATGGGACTGAGCCAGAGGGACATCGACATCCTCGACTTCGAACGCTCCTGGTGGAAGCACGCCGGTGCGAAGGATCGAGCGATCCGCGAACGCTTTGACATGTCGGCCACTCGCTACTACCAGCTCTTGAACGAGCTGCTCGAGAAACCGGACGCCCTCGAGCACGACCCGATTCTCGTCAAGAGACTCAAGCGTCTGCGCGTGTACCGGCAGCGTCAGCGGGTGGCGCGCCTGCTGGGGGCCGAGTACTCGCCGACCCAGAGATAGGCCCGCCGCGCATGTTGCGTGCGACGACCGAACACTACGGCTCTTAGGGAGCGTGACGTGGTCGACAAACCCGCAGGTCGGCACTCCGCCGGTGACCAAACGGCCTTCTACCGATCCGCCGCGCTGTGGTTCTTGCCGTGGGTCGTCGTGGCCGTCGTGGCCATTGCGGCCGTCTGGATCGCGGTCGATGCCATCGGAAACGACGTGCAACCGGCTCCCGCCAAGAACCAAAAAAACAACGGTGGCGCGGCGGCCGATCCCACGCCCGACGCGGAGAAGGAGCCGGAGGTCGAGGAAACCGAGACCGACGAGCCGACCCCCTCGGCTTCACCATCGCCCTCTCCATCTCCGGATGACGAAGAAGAGGACGACAAGCCGAAGCTGATCACCGAAGGTATCTCGGTCCAGGTGTTGAACGGAACGAGCGATGCCGAGGCCGACGACCGGGTCGCGGAACAACTCGAATCGCTGGGTTACGAGATCGGAGCCGTAAATCCGTATCTGGCGCGACCCGACACCATCGTCTTCTTCAGCTCGGAGGAGTCCCGGCGGGCGGCCGAGGCACTCGCCGAGCACTTCGGGTGGCCGGTGAGGCCGAAGCCCGAGGACCTCTCGCCCGAGGTCTCCATCCACGTGATCGTGGGGGCCGACGAGCTCGTCGCCAGCGACTGATGGCGGTCTCGCCTTACTCGGATTCCTCCTGATCGACCTTCGTTAGCTCGAGATCCTGTTCGATCTCGAGCGTCCCGGTTATGGGGTTTGAGGCATCCTCGGGTATGACGTTCACATCGAAGTCGTAGGTCGTCGAGGAGCGAGCGGTGCGCAAGACACCGTCGTCGAGGTCGACGACGGCCTCGCCCGAGGTCCGCGTCGAACCGGAGAGCTCCGCGTCGCCCTCTGGTAGCTCCCGGCTCCCGATAAGAGGGCCGCTCCCCGTGTAGGAGAGGCCGGCGAAGTCTCCCTCCTCATCTCGATCCAGCTTCTCGAGCCTGCCTACCAGCTTCAGCTGCTCGAACTCCTCTCCCTCGAACTCCTGGAGGGCATCCCACTCCTCGTGCAGTCGAACGGGCTCCAGCGCGACGAGCGGACGATAGGTGAGGATCAGAGACCGCTGCTCTGGCTCGAGCAACCTGGCCGCGACGCCGTCTACGGCGATGACTTCGAGCACCGCACCGTGCTCGTCCACGCGGACCGTAAAGGAGCTGTCGCCGGGAGGAGTGAAGTTGTCCTCTTCGACGTCCGTGCGAACTAGGTCGAGGGCGACTACCGCTCCTTCTTCGTCGACCTCGAGGACCTCCTCCGTGACGTCGAAGCCGACCCGGTAAGAACCTTCTCCTTCGGTACCGATGTCCCAGCTAGCGTTCACCGTGGAGACCATCTCGTAGGTCAGGGTGCTCCCGGCCGGGAACTCGTAGGCGAGCTCGACGGTGTCCGGACGACATGCGGGCGCGGCCACCAACACGAGGACCAGCACCGCGAACAGACCTCTGCGCATGGCGTGCAGTCTAGGGGCCTCGCGCCTCCAATAGGAGCGCCCGTCTACGCTCCTGGCATGAGCTCGTACGTCGTTTCCTCGCTTCTCGAGAGCCCCGAGCAAACGGGGGTGTTCCTGGACTTCGACGGAACCCTTTCGGAGATAGTCGACGACCCGGCGGCGGCCCGCCCGGTAGAAGGAGCCGACGAGGTCCTGAGTGACCTGGGCTCCCGTCTGAAGCTCGTCGCCGTCGTATCGGGACGCTCCGCCCACCAGTTGGTCGACTGGTTGGGTCCGGACGCCGAGATCTGGGGTCTTCACGGAGCCGAGCGCTCGATCGACGGCCGCGTCGAAGTGGCCGAGCAGGCGCAACCGTTTGTCGCGCGCATGGCGGTCGTGGCGGAACAAGCGCGCGCCCAGCTCGCGCACCTGGGCGTGGAGGTCGAGAACAAGGGCGCCATGCTCGGCCTGCATTACCGAAGGGCGTCGGATCCCGGGACCGCTGGAAGCCGGGTGTCCGAGGCAGCGACCGCCCTTGCTCGCGACCACGATCTAGCCGTCGGCCACGGGCGGATGGTCGTCGAGCTTCGACCTCCGATCGCCTTCTCGAAGGCAGACGTCGTGCTCAGACGATCCCGAGAGAGCGACTTGAAGGCCGCCGCTTTCGTGGGCGACGATGTCGTCGACCTTCCCGCGTTCGACGCGCTCGAGGAGCTTGCCCGAGAGGGCGTGGCGATCGCTCGGGTGGCGGTTGATTCCCCCGAGGCCCCCCCGGAGCTGCTCGAGCGGGCCGACGTTGTCGTGACCGGTCCCCGCGGTGTGGTGGAGTGGCTCAGCCTTCTTCGCGGCTAAGCGGCCTCTTGGGCTCCCCTCCGGACTGGATGGCTGCAAGGTCTTCGATCTGAGCTTCGATCCAGTCGGCCGGCTTGATCGACTCGACCTTGACCCGGAGCGCCTCGGCACGCCGGCGCCGGTCCTCCGCCGGCATGTCGAGCGCCCGCTCGAGCGCCCGCTCGGTCTCCTCGACCTCGAGAGCGTCGTTTACGTGGACCGAATGGGGGCCGAGCTCCTGGAACGACCCGGCACCCTTTGAGAGGACGACCACGCCGGCCTTCTCGTTTACGCACGGCCCCTCTTTGGAGACGAGGTTCATCCCGTCCATGATCGGGTTCACGACCAGCACGTCGTAGATCATCAGGGCGCCCACCGTTCGGTCGAAGTCATCCTTCATGTAGAGGTCGATCGCGCCCGGGTGGCGTTCGTTCACTTCCGCGACGGTCCTTTCGATGGCCTCTGCATACTTCTGGTACTCGGGCATCGACTGTCGTGACGGATAGAGACAGGCCACGAACTGGACGTCTCGGAGGTCGTTCCTTCTGTCGAGCAGACGGCCGAAGGCTTCGAAACCGCGGACGATGTTCTTGGAGGGCTCGGTCCTGTCGGCTCGGACGATGAATCGGCCGCTGTGGGCCTCGGTGAACCGCCGGGCCCACTCCCTTGCAGGCTCTCCGACCGCCCGCTCGCGGAGCTCGGCGGGATCGGTGGGGATCGGGTATGCCCGGACCCAGGTGCGTCTCCCGTCGTGCTCGACGAGACCCGCCTCGAAGTCGACCTTGGCCCCTATGCGCTCGCAGCAGGCCATGAACCCGTCGCACCAGGCCGGGACGTGGAACCCCAGCAAGTCGGCCCCCAGCATCCCCTCGATCACGTTTTGTGGGATCGGACGAGGCAGACGCTCGAGCCCCTCGGGCCCGCAGAAGGAGGAGTGAGTGAAGTGGAAGATCGTCTGCGAGGGCCTGGCTCGTCGAAGGTTCCCCGGCGCCATGGTCAGGTGGTAGTCCTGGAACAACACGAGCGAGTCCGGCTCCGCGATCTCCAAAACGGCCTGGGCGAAGCGGGCATTGACCGGCTCGTAGGCATCCTCGAACGCGTTTAGCTCGTCTTGTCCGAACTCCTTGATCCCCAATTCGTCCCACAGGCAATGCACGGCGAACCAGAGCATGCGATTCGAGACGACGTCGTAATAGCGAGCGTAGGTCGAAGGCTCGATCTCCAGCAGGTAAGTCGGATATCCGAGTTGTTCGTCCAGGCCGTCGGCGGCGCCCGCGTGGAGAGCCTCCCGATCGGTTTCCGACGTGGCGCTGGCGATCCAGACCGCCCTATCTCCGAGTCGGCGGGCTACGGGATCGAGTGCCCCCGAGAGACCGCCCGCACCCCTCTTGATGTCGAATCCATCGTCGGTCTCGACGAAGGAGACCGGCCCCCGGTTCGAAACGAGGACTACGTTTAGCTCGTCGAGGGGGTCAGTCACTCGCTCATCCTAGGAGGTCGGCGTTGCGGATCGTCATCGCCCCGGACAAGTTCAAGGGCACGCTCGACGCAAGCGAGGTGGCGCGCGCCATGACGGAGGGTGCAAGGGTTGCCGCGCCGCAAGCAGAGATCGTCTCTTGTCCGCTGGCCGACGGAGGCGAGGGAACATCGGCCATCTTGTCTGGGGCTCTCGGCGCAAAGCACGAGCGCGCGATCGTCGAGGGCCCGCTGGGGCCCTCCGTCGAGGCGCATCTTGCTCTGTTGAGCGATGGTTCCGCGCTCGTGGAGTCGGCGACGGCCTCCGGACTTCACCTTGTCCCCCCGGATGAACGAGACGCGCTTCGTGCATCGACGCGGGGAACCGGGAGCCTCATACGCGAGGCCTCGAAGCGCGGGAAGCCTCCCTCGAAGGTCGTCGTAGCAGTCGGCGGTACAGCCTCCACGGAAGGAGGAACGGGAGCCGCCGCAGCTTTGGGCTGGCGCTTCCTCGACGAAAGAGGTGCGGAGCTGGAGCCGGGCGGGGCCGCCCTACGACGTCTCGCGCGCATCGTCGTCCCGCAGGAACGCTTTCCTGCCGTCGAGCTCATCGCCGCATGCGACGTCGATGCGCCCCTTACCGGTCCGGGCGGGGCCGCCCGCGTCTTCGCTCCCCAGAAGGGGGCCTCCACGTCGGACATAGAGGTGCTCGAGGAGGGCCTCGCGCGGCTTGCCCACCGCGTGCGGGAGGACGTCGGTGTTGATCTCGCCGAGCTCTCGTATGCCGGCGCGGGGGGCGGACTCGCCGGCGGGCTGTTCGCATTCCTCGGAGCCGACCTGGTCTCCGGCTTCGGTCTCGTCGCCCGCGCCCTGAAGTTGCCGGAGACGCTGGACGGGGCCGATCTCGTGATCACGGGTGAGGGTCGGCTGGACACTCAAAGCCTCTTGGGCAAGTGTGTCTCGGGAGTGGCCGGTATAGCACGCGAGCGCCACGTGAGTTGCGGAGTGGTCGCCGGCGAGATCCGTATCGATCCCACGGAGGTTGGCGCCGACGCTGCCGTCGCCCTGGTGGACCTGGTGGGGGCGGGTCGAGCGCTTAGCGATCCGGCCGCTGCCGTTCGGGCCGCCACCTCGACATTGATCGCTTCGATGCGAGGTTGAGGGGCATACTCGACGGGTGGTGACTCCAGGGCTCTCGCGACCACCAACGGGTGAGCGACTGCGTCGTGTGGGCGTGGCCGCCTGGTCGCTCATCGGAGTCCTGATAGTCGGCGCCATCCTGGTGTGGGCGCTGTTCAAGATCCGGATCATCTTCCCGCCGTTAGTGCTCGCGGTCTTGATCATCTACATCCTGAACCCGCTCGTCTCGCGCCTCGTGAAGCGCGGGATGCCCAGGCTCCTGGCGACTGTGATGGCCTACGTGCTGTTCGTCGGCGGGCTCACGCTCCTGATCGCTGCGCTCGTACCGCTTGTCTCCCGTCAGGTAACAGAGGTCAGTGAGAGCTGGCCTAAATACCGCGGGGCGATCCTGTCGTTCGTAGAGGACACCGCCGATTCGATCGAGGAACGACTCGACACGCGCATCGACACGGCGCAGGTGTCCTGTCTTCTGGGGGGCGACCAGGATCTCGGTGAGGACGAGGTCTCCGATGCGCGTTGTGATGCAGTCACGCGGGACTTGCGCGACGCGGTGCTGGCCCAGGCCGGTCGCATCACGGCCATCGGATCCTCGGTCCTCCACGCGTTCCTGGTCTTCATCCTCGGCCCGTTGATCGCGTTCTATCTGCTCGCCGATCTCCCCAATCTCCAGAGAGACGTGGCGAACCTCGTGCCGGCCTCGCACCGAGAAGAGGTGAGTGATCTCGCGTCGAAGATCGGCGGAGCCGTCGGTGGGTTCTTCCGGGGGCAGCTCTTCGTCGCGCTGTTGGTGGGCGCTATGTCTGCTCTCGGCTTCTACGTGATCGGGTTGCCGTTCTGGTTCCTCATCGGAGCCATCGCCGGGTTCTTCAACCTGATCCCGCTCGTGGGACCCTACATCGGAGGCGCGCTCGGATTCATGATCGGAACGATCTCCGGAGGTGTGAGCCTCGGCCTCAAGGCGGCCCTGGTCGAGCTGATCGTCCAGCAGATCGATAACCACATCATCAGCCCGAACGTCATGAAGCGGACCGTCAACCTGCATCCGGTCACGGTCATGCTGTCCATTCTGGCCGGGGGGACCCTCGCGGGGTTCTGGGGCGTGTTGCTGGGAGTCCCCGCCGTTGCGGTCGGAAAGCTTCTGCTCGGCCACGTCTGGCAGACCCGTGTCCTCGGTGCCTCGACTTCTCCGCACACCTCGGCGAAAGGTCGCGAGCCTCCTTCGGTGCCGGTCGGCGCCGAGGAGAACGAGAGCCATTCAGAGGACGAGGCGGACGAGGTCGATACCACCAGCGGCCGAGCGCCTGCCACGTCGCCCGAGTCCACCTAAAAGAAAGCTCCAATGGCCGCCGGAGTCCCCTCAGCGCAAGATGCGGACGGTGCTCATGGGGGGCCGGAGCTCGGCTTCGAGGTCGGCCGTCGCCTGTGTTGCGCTCGGGCCGTGGAACTGGGTGAACGTCCCCGGCAAGTCGCTGGTGAGCTGGAGGGCGCCGGTTGCGGCCAGGCGCTCGAGCAGAGCCTTGACCACCTGGAACGAGGTCCGGCCCAGGCTCAGCAGGTCCCTGTTCCGATGGACGCGTCGGCCGAGATCCACCTGTGCCAGCGAGTCGATCCCGAAGCGTGCGACCACGTCCACGAGGAGCGCGACATCGACCCCGTAACCGGTCACGAAAGGGATCTCGATGGCAGCCGATCGCCGCAGCGCGTATTCGCCCGACAGGGGCTGGACGACGGCTCCCAGGGCGGGGCAGAGCAGCTGCAGCAGAGGCCTCGCCGCGAGCTCCGTGACCCGGCCCCCACGGGGATCCCCTTCGCTCGCTGCTCCCCGCGGAGGCGCGAGAGGCCTGTCGTAGAACCCCTTGGTCATCACGAGCCCGGGGTCTTCCAGCAGCGGCCACAGAAGTGCCGAGATGAAATGCGAGGAGAAATCGCGGATGTCGGAGTCGACCCACACGACGAGGTCTCCGGACGTCACTGCGAGTCCCTTCCACACGGCCTCGCCTTTGCCCGGAGAGGCCACCCGGGGGGGCAGGCCGGGCAGGACGTCCTCGGCCCGATACACGTCGGCTCCCGCTTCGGCGGCGATCCTGCGCGTCGCGTCGGTCGAGCCGGAGTCGACCACCGCCAGCTCGTCGACGATGCCGGGCTCGATCAGGTCTTTGCGGATGGTCCGACAGATCGAGCCGACCGTCTCGGCCTCGTCCAGCGCCGGAAGACAAACGCTTGTCCGCAGGCCGCTGGCCCGCTTCAGGCCGGCTACGTCCTGGAGAGTCTTGGCTCGGCCGGCGATGGTCCGGCGCTCGAACCAATCCCGTAGCTCAGGTCCCAGGCCCTCGGTCACGCCCGCAGAGTAGCCCGATGGCCTTGGGGAGGCGCCCCCCGGTCCCCTTGCCTGGAGGCCTCGGCGGTCCCGCATAGCGCTCAAGTGGGGCAGGCGGCATACCGATGGTCAACCAGAGCACCCCAGCGGGGTGGCCAGACGAGATGGGAACCGATGGCTCGAATCCTCATAGTTGATGACAACGCCGATATCCGCCGCCTGATCGGGACCATCTTGGCCACGTCCGATCACGTCCTCGCGTACGCCGAGGATGGAGAGAAGGCCATCGAGATCATCAAGAAGACGACTCCAGATCTCGTCGTGCTCGACGTGATGATGCCGAAGATGGACGGGTTCATGGTCCTCAAGCAGATGAGGGTGGCGGGTCTCCGCGACTCGACCAAGGTCCTGATGCTGACCGCGAAGGCCTCCGAATCCGATTGGGTCCGCGGATACAAGCTGGGAGCCGACTCCTATCTCACCAAGCCCTTCGACCCAGAGGAGCTCCAGGAAGCTGTAGCCGAGCTGTTCGCTATGTCGAAGGACCGCCTGCGGGAGCGTCGCGAGGAAGAGCTCCACCGGGCCCAGATGCTGTCGCGGCTCGAGTCGCTCTTCCAGGCTTAACCCGGCCCGTTCCTCGTCCACTTCCTCGAGCCTCGAGGGCGAATCTCTGTAACCTTCTTGTCCATGAGGCGTCCAAGTGGTCTCCCGGGGGAGGACCCCGGCGAGACGGTGACCGCCGAACTCATCGAACGCTGCAAGGCGGGAGATGAGGAAGCGTGGCGCCGGCTGGTCGAGGCGACCCAGCGGGACGTGTACACGCTGTGTCTGAGGATCCTGCGCGATCCTGAGGATGCCGCCGAAGCAACCCAGGACGCTTATCTGAAGGTCTGGAAGGGTCTCGGGTCATTCCGTGGAGATGCGCTGTTCACGACGTGGTTGTACAGGGTCGCTGCGAACGCCGCTCTCAGCAGACAGCGGAGCCGGAAGCGACGACGGGATCGGGAGACGGGAGGCGAGGAGGTGTTGACCCAGGTGGCCGCGGCGGGCTCGGTCGAGGTGGAAGCTGCAGCTCGGATCGACGTCCGCGCCCTTGAGAAGTGCGTCGACCGCCTGCCCGATCACTACCGGTCGGTGGTCCTCCTGCGAGACGTCTACGGCCTGACATTGGACGAGATAGCGCAGCAGCTGAAGATCTCGGAGACCGCGGCGAAGGTAAGGCTGCATCGGGCACGCAAGAAGCTAAAGGACATGATGTCCGCCCAGCTCGACGACGAGGGACACCAGCCATGAAGTGCGCGGAGATCCGAGAGCTGTTGCCGGCCTACGACCGCGAGCAGCAACCGGGCCTCGCGGTCCGGCGCCACCTTGCCTCTTGCACCGACTGCCGGGCGGAGCTCGCTCAACTAAAGGAGCTTGCCGCCGGGCTGCATGAGATGAGGACCTCCGTAGTCGAAGTGCCTCCTTCGTTGACTGCCTCTCTCATGGAGATCCCCCAAGATCAGGGCGTTCTCGCGACCGTCCGGTCTCATGTCTCGACGGCTCGCACGCACGTCGCTCGCAACCGGGCCGCCTACGTGGGTGGAGCGGTTGCGGTCGCGGGAGCCCTCGGTGCCACCCTCTGGAGAGCACGAGGCCGTCGGCTTCTCGCCGCGTAGCACCGCAGACGGTGCGGTCTTAGACTGTCCGGTGCCTAGGGCGGTAGCTCAGTCTGGTTAGAGCACTGGTCTCCAAAACCAGTGGTCGGGGGTTCGAATCCCTCCCGCCCTGCTTCTCGAAGTCGGGTCGTCGGCCCACCGTGTTCCCGCTCTGATCCAGGGGGCTATCGGGGGTCATCGTTAGGTCCGCGTACGCCTTAATCTTGTCCCCCGTCTTTGGCGAGCGGGCATGCAGGACAGGGCGACGAGGGGGAGAACCTTCAGCAGATGAGACAAAACGGACGTATCAGACGCGTTGCTGTTGTACTGACCGCTGCCCTTGTCGCAGCCATTCCCTCCCTGGGGGCCGAGGCGAGCTCCGGGGACCGCTCGGGCGCTTCCCAGTCCACCGCTGCAGGTCGGGCGATCAAGCTGAGGAACGGCAAGACCTCGATGATCCATTCCTACAAGGACGCCGTGCGCGAAACGATCTATATCGAGTCCGACATCGATGACGACAGCAACGGACAGAAAGACCTCGTCGCCACAGACATCATTCGCCCCAGGGGGTCCGGTAAGAATTTCAAGGTCTCGTCGATCTACGAGATGAGCCCCTATTACCAGGCCTGTTTTGGTGACGGAGGGGCATGCCCCGTGAAGCTCGGCCGCGGCAACGAGGGCGAGACCAAAGAGGACTCGGATGGCCACCCGGATATCTTCCCTCTCTTCTACGACAACTTCTTCGTCCCGCGCGGTTACGCGGTCGTGCTGCAGGACATGCCGGGAACGCGCAACTCCGAGGGCTGCATGGTTCTGGGGGGTAATGGGGAGCTCGCAGCGGCCAAGGCGACGATGAGGTGGTTGAACGGTAAAGGCACTGCCTACGCTCACGACGCCACTACGGGGCTTCCCCTGCTGAGCCAAGAGGTCAAGGCGACGTGGTCCAACGGCAAGGCCGGGATGATCGGCAAGTCGTATGACGGCACCATTGCGAATGCAGCAGCATCGATGGGCCTGCGGGGTCTGAAGACGATCGTCCCCATCGGAGCGATCGACCGTTGGTACAACTACATGTTCCACAACGGCGTCCAGTTCCTGGGCAACTCCGCCACGGCTGCGTTATTCACCTACTACATCGACCAGCCGCCTCCCGATGATGAGGAGGCCAATGCGAAATGGCTCAGGCACACGTCGAGCGAGTACGCGCACTGCGACACGGTCAAACATGCGGAAATTCAAGCTGGAGCCACGAATCCGACCGGTGACTACACGCCCTTCTGGGACGAGCGAGATTACGTGCGGGATCCGAAAGAGCTCCCGAGCAACGTCAGGTATCGCTCGAGTGCCAAAAAGGTGAGGGCCAGCGTCTTCATCGCCAACGGGATCAACGACTTCAACGTGAAACCCAACAACGGCTTCGAGTGGTTCAAGCAACTAAAGAGAGCGGGTGTCCCGGTCAAGATGTGGCAGTCGCAGACCGGTCACGTCGACCCCTTTGATTACCGGCGTGAGAAGTGGGTCAAGACCCTCCACAAGTGGTTCGACCGGTGGCTCTACGGCGTCAAGAACGGGATCATGGGACAGCCGACCTTCGACATCGAACGAGGCGTCGACAAGTGGAAGAGCTACAAGACGTGGCCCGCTCCCAAGGCAAGGAAGCTCCGTTTGTGGCTCGGTCCGAAGAACAAGTTCCGTCCCGGGACCCTGACGAGGACGCGGCCCGAAAAGAAGGCCACTCAGCAATACACGGACACTTATCCGAGTGAGTCCACTATGTCGACGAACCGTGCGAAGAAGAAGGCGAATAGGCTGCTGTTCATCACTCGCCAACTTCGTCGCAAGGTGAGACTGAGTGGCGAGTTCCCTCTCAATATCAGCGCAGAGGTGAGCGAGTCGGACACGAACTTCACCTTCCTGCTGGTCGATTACGGCAAAGACTTGCGCGTGAACCACGAAGCCGGCGACGACGGAGTCCGCACGGACGAACAGAAACAAGACTGTTACGGCCTCAAGACGAAGAAGGACGACGGTTGTTTCTTCCGGACGCCCAAGATCACCCACACCTCGAACATCGAGATCGTCTCTCGCGGGTGGCTTGACGCGAAGCACCGCCCGCGCAAGAACGTCGAAGCGGAACGGCCCTATAAGCACCTGCGAGTCAGCGAGCCCCTAACTCCCGGACAACGCTACAGATTCAGGTGGAGAGCTTCCGGCGAGGACTACGTGTTCAAGAAGGGCCACCGGATCGGGGTAGTCATCGCCGGTAGTGATTCCAGCTTCACGATCGCGGATCCCACCAGGGCCGAGGTGACCGTTGACCTCCACAACAGCAAGGTCAAGCTTCCCGTCGTCGGCAAGAAAGGACGTCGCGCGCTCAAACGAGCGACTCGCTGAGCACGTCCCGCACGCTCTAGGCCCTATCAAACCTTCTCCGGCCGGGTCTCGGCCCCGGCCGGGGGATTCACGAACGTGCTAATCTTTGGTCTCGACCTCTCCCCCGCAGTCGCACCCCTCTGAAGCGCGTTCGGCGGGATCGAGGCGCAGCACCTAGAAGGAAGGCGACGCGTGAATAGGCAGTACAAGCGAGAGATGAAGAAGCAGGAGCAGAAGAAGAAGTCTGCCCCGCGCCCCACACCCAAGCCGGTGGGATCCACCACCGCAAAGCAGCGCACGAAGCCCCGCCAGTTCGTCCGTGAGGTGATCGGGGAGCTTCAGAAAGTCGCTTGGCCGACCCGCCAGGAGGTCATCTCCTACTCGACGGTCGTGCTCGTAGCGTCGATCGTGATCGCCGCTCTCATCTTCGTCATGGATTACGTCTTCACGAAGGCCGTCCTCAGCCTATTTGGGATCAACTAGATGACCGAGACCGAGACCCAGCACACCGAAGAGATCGAGACCACGGGCGAGGCCGCGGCCGGGCCCGCCGCGGATGCGTTTGGCGCCGGCTTGGCCGAAGGTGACGCGGGGGCGGCCAAAGCAGCAACCCCGGACGCGGAAGCAGCGCCCGCCGAGACAGACACGGCAGCAGGGGAAGAGGCCGCCCCCACCGAAGACGAGACTGCCTCCGCCGACGCTTCTTCCACCGAGGACGAGGGAACCGAGGCCGACACCTACGAGCTCGAGCACGTCCCTCCCGCGGAGCGACCGGGCGACTACTACGTCATCCACACCTATGCGGGTTACGAGAACAGGGTCAAGGCGAACCTGTCCTCCCGTATCTCTTCGATGAACGTCGAAGACCGGATCTTCGAGGTCGTTATCCCCATGGAAGACGTCATGGAGATCAAGCAGGGCAAGAAGCAGGTCGTCCAGAAGAAGGTCTTCCCCGGATACCTCCTCGTTCGTATGTATCTCGACGACGACTCCTGGTACGTGGTGCGCAACACGCCGGGCGTCACCGGTTTCGTCGGGTCGGGCGCCAAGCCCACGCCTCTGTCGGACCGTGAGATCGACAAGATCCTTCAGGTCAAGCCCGAGGACAAGAAGAAGCTTCGTCCCCGGCTCGAGTTCGAAGAGCAGGAGAGCGTGCGGGTGACCTCCGGTCCCTTCGCCAACTTCACCGGGACGATCTCGGAGATCAACGTCGACCAGTCGAAGCTCAAGGTGCTGGTCAACATTTTTGGTCGAGAGACCCCGGTCGAGCTGGGTTTCGACCAGGTCGCAAAGCTGTAGGAGGAAGCCAATGTCCACAGGAGGCGGTCGCCGCAAGAAGGTGACCCAGATTCTCAAGCTCCAGATCACGGGCGGCCAGGCGACGCCGGCCCCCCCGGTGGGACCAGCTCTTGGTCAAGCCGGCATCAACATCATGGAGTTCTGCAAGCAGTACAACGCAGCAACCCAGCAGTCCACGGGCACGGTCGTCCCGGTGGAGATCACCGTGTACGAGGACCGTTCGTTTTCGTTCATCACGAAGACCCCTCCGGCTGCCGTCTTGCTGAAGCAGAAGGCCGGGCTCGACAAAGGCTCCGCCGTCCCGAATCGGGACAAGGTGGGAGCCGTGTCGCGCGACGACGTGCGTGAGATCGCGGAGACGAAGCTCCCCGACCTCAACGCGAACGACGTAGACGCGGCGATGAAGATCGTCGAAGGCACCGCTCGCAGCATGGGCATCACCGTCAGATAACACCGCTACCAGTCGTGGGAGGCGTCCGCCGAGGCGCCGCAGACCACAGGGAGGCAACATGGCCGCCAAGGGCAAGAGGTACCAGGAAGCCGTTTCGAAGGTAGATCGCGACAAGCGGTACGGGCCGGGCGAGGCCCTCCGCATCCTCAAGGACCTGCCGTCGGCGAAGTTCGACGAGACCGTCGAGGTCTCGATCCGGCTGGGAGTCGACCCCCGGAAGGCGGATCAGATGGTGCGCGGAGCCCTGTCGCTGCCCAAGGGCACCGGCAAGGAGACCCGCGTCGCCGTTTTCGCCAAGGGCGAGAAGGCGGCGCAGGCTCGGGAAGCGGGCGCCGACGAGGTCGGGGACGAGGATCTCGCAGAGCGCATCCAGGGGGGTTGGCTCGACTTCGATGCCGCCGTGGCCAGCCCCGACATGATGCCGGTGGTCGGTCGTCTCGGCCGGGTGCTCGGCCCCCGGGGATTGATGCCCAACCCCAAGTCCGGGACCGTCACCGATGACGTGGCGAAGGCCGTTCGAGACCTCAAGGGGGGTCTCGTCGAGTACCGCACCGATCGCAACGGCAACCTGCACCTCATCATCGGGAAGAAGTCGTTCTCCGAGGAGGACCTGGCGGCTAACTACGCAACGGTCATCGACGAGATCGTCCGCGCGAAGCCTGCCGCCGCCAAGGGCCGTTACCTGAGGAACATCTCGTTGACAACGACGATGGGACCCGGCCTCCGGATCGATCCGCTGAAAGCCCGAGACCTGGAGACCGAAGAAACCACCGCCTAGCTCCAAGGGGGCCGCACTCGGCGGCCGTCGCCCGTTGGAGGGCCCCCGAGGTCGTACATGGCGGTGCAAGTGAGTGCGGTATTCTGCTTGGAACAGCCCCAGACCGTCGGTGGACAGAACATGTCCCTAAACCTCGTGGCCGACGCAGGCGAACCGAACGCATCTTTTCTGTGCGGTCGCCTTGTCTGGGCGGCCGCTTTTGTTTTGTCGGGCGAAGTCAGGAGAACCATGGCAAGACCGGAAAAGGTTCAGGCAGTCGAGCAGATCAAGGAGCGTTTCTCGGCCTCCGAGGGCGCGCTGCTCACGGAGTACCGGGGGCTCTCGGTCGGTGAGATGGCCGACCTCAGAGCTGCCCTCAGGGAAGCGGACGCGGATTACAAGGTGCTCAAGAACACCCTCGCTCGCATCGCCGCGAAGGAGTCCGGGCTCGAGGGTCTCGAAGAGATGCTCGCCGGCCCCACGGCAATTGCGTTCGCCAAGAAGGACGCGGCGGGCGTGGCAAAGGCCCTGGACGACGCCGCGAAGCGTTTTCCAGTTCTCGTTATCAAGGGAGGCATCCTCGCCGGCAAGGTCATCACTGCCGAGCAGGCGCAGGCCCTAGCCAAGCTGGAGCCGAGGGAAACGCAGCTGGCAAAGATCGCAATGATGATGAACAGCCCGGCCCAACAGTTGGCCAACGTGATCAGCGCCCTGCTGAGGGACCTGGGCTCGATGCTCGCGCAGGTCACGGATCAGAAACAGAAGTCCGAAGCCGCTTAGGCGGAAGGAACAGGAGGAGACATGGCACTTACGCAGGACGAGGTACTGGACGCAATAGCCGGCTGGACCGTTCTCGAGCTCTCGGAGTTCGTGAAGTCCTTCGAGGAGAAGTTCGGTGTGACCGCGGCGGCCCCCGTGGCGGTCGCGGCGGCCGGAGGCGGAGGAGCGGCGAGCGACGGAGCCGCGGCCGAGGAGGAGAAGGACGAGTTCGACGTCGTCCTGACCGGTGCGGGCGACAAGAAGATCCAGGTCATCAAGGAGGTCCGTGCGCTCACCAGCCTCGGACTGAAGGAAGCCAAGGACCTCGTGGACTCGGCCCCCAAGCCGGTTCTCGAGAAGGTTGCCAAGGAGCAGGCCGAAGAGGCGAAGGGCAAGCTCGAGGGAGCCGGCGCCACCGTCGAGCTCAAGTAACACGCGCCGAGACAGTGAAAGGGCGGCCCTCGGGCCGCCCTTTTTCGTGCGGGAAGCTTTCGTGCAGGAAAAAGA
>JALZBR010000343.1 GCA_030863485.1 Actinomycetota bacterium | reverse complement strand
GGCGAGGTGCCGCCATCCGAGATCGCGAAGCATCCGAGTTCCCCCCGAGGCGATTCGACCGCGGTGTACACCTCACCCTCGGGAACCGTGAAACCTTGCGTCACGAGCTTGTAGTGATGGATCACCGCCTCCATCGAGCGGTTGAGCTCGGAGCGGGGGGGTGGGGTGATCTTGGGGTCCATGTTGCGGAAGTCGCCCTCGGGCATCCGCTCGATGATCTGCCCGAGGATCCGGACCGACTGGCGCATCTCCTCCATCCGGACCACGTAGCGCGCGTAGACGTCGCCCTCCTCGGCGACGGGAACATCGAACTCGACCGACCCGTACTCCTCGTAGGGCAGGTCGCGACGGAGGTCCCAATCGAGACCCGATGCGCGAGCGACCGGTCCCGTTGCCCCGATCTCGACGATCTGCTCGCGCGTGATGATCCCCACGCCCTTGGTTCGCTCGAGGAAGATCGGGTTCTCGCTCAACAGGCCCTCGTACTCCTCTATTCGGCGCGGCATGAGCTCGACGAGATTGCGGGCAGCCTGCTCCCAGCCTTCGGGGAGGTCTTCCCATACGCCACCCGGGACGATGTACCCGTTGTTCATGCGCAGGCCGGTGACCATCTCGAAGAAGTCGATGAGGATCTCTCGCTCCCGGAACCCGTAGAACATGGCCGAGATCGCTCCCATGTCCAATCCCTGGGTCCCGAACCACACGAGGTGTGACGAGAGCCGGTTGAGCTCTGTCATCAGCATCCGGATCCAGCGGCCACGCGCCGGTACCTCGAGCCCCAGCAGCTCCTCGACCGCGAGCGAGTACACCTGCTCGTTGAAGAACTGCGCGAGGTAGTCCATGCGCGTGACGATCGTCACGCCGCCGCGCCAGTTCTGATCCTCGGTCTCCTTCTCCATGCCGGTGTGTAAGTAACCGATGATCGGTTCGCACTTCATCACGGTCTCGCCGTCAAGCTCGAGGAGCAGCCTGAGCACCCCATGCGTCGAGGGATGAACCGGGCCCATGTTGATGACCATCCGCTCGTCGTCTGGCTCGTAGGACTCGACGTACGCGCCGTGGCCTCGCTCTTGGAGGTCATCGACGAGCTGCTCGGCGCGACTCACTTCCGCACCTCTTTTGCATCGGCCCCAGGTGATTCGGCGAACTGCCTCACGGGCGGGCCGGCCTGACCGAGCTCGTCGACCTCGCGGCCCGCTTCGATCGAATCCGGGACCTGTCCCGGCGCGTCGATCTGCAGAAAAGGTTGCGGCGCGAAGTCGACCGGCACTTTTCCGACGCTGTAGTCCTTGCGCAGTGGGTGTCCCTCCCACTCGTCGGGCATGAGGATGCGGGTCAGGTTGGGGTGTCCGTCGAAATGGATGCCGAACATGTCGAACGCCTCGCGTTCCATGAAGTTAGCCACGGGCCAGACGGGGGTCACCGAGGGAAGCGTCGGTGGTTCACCCTCGGCCATGACGTGGAGGGACATCCGTCCCATGTCCTCCATGTGGACGAACTGACAGACGACCTCGAATCTCGCCGGGCCCCCGAGACCGAGACGGTCGACCCCGCATAGATCGGTGAGCCTCCACCCCTCGTCTCTCATCTTTGTGGCGCGCTCGATCCACTCACCTGCTCGCAGTGCAGTCTGTTCCATCTAGCCGGCGACTCTCCCGGCGGTGTACTCGCCACGCTGGATGCGCTCGTGGAGCAACATGATCCCGTCGATGAGCATCTCCGGCCGGGGGGGACAGCCCGGGACGTAGATATCGACCGGCACGATCTGATCGACGCCCTGAACGACCGCGTAGTTGTTGAACACGCCGGACGTCGACGCGCAGGCGCCCATCGCGATGACCCACTTGGGCTCGGTCATCTGGTCGTACACCTGCCGCAGCACGGGAGCCATCTTCTGCGATACGCGCCCGGCGACGATCATGAGATCCGCCTGGCGCGGTGAGCCGCGGAAGGCCTCCATCCCGAAGCGAGAGAGGTCGTGGCGCGGCATCGTCGAAGCCATCATCTCGATGGCACAGCAAGCCAGCCCGAAGGTCATGGGCCAAAGCGACGACTTGCGCGCCCAGTTCACGAGCTTGTCGAGTTGCGTCGTGACGAAGTTCGTGCCGACGACGTCGCTTACTCCGCCCATTCGAGGCCTCCCCGTTTCCAGACATAGACGTAAGCGGCTAACAGGATGGCGACGAAAGTCCCCATCTCGACGAGACCGAAGAGCGCGAGCTTGTCGTAAGCGACCGCCCATGGATACATGAACACGGTCTCGATATCGAAGATGATGAAGAGCATCGCCAACAGGTAGAACTTGACCGGGAAGCGCTCGCGCTCGACGGTGCTCTCCGGAACGATCCCGGATTCGTACGCCTGCAGCTTCTCGTCGGTCCACTTGCGCGGCGACAGCTTCGAAGCGGCAAACATCGATCCCGCCGCGAACAAGAACGACAGGATGACGAGGAACAGGATCGGCAGATAGGCCGGAAGGGTCACGGTTTCACCTCGGCGAGCTTCTTGAGGAGCCAGAAACCTTTTTGCTCGGCCCCCTTTGGTTTCGAGTCCTCGAGGTTCGCTAGAAGGGTTAGCGCAAAGCTCATGACGGTCTCCGAGCGCATGCCCGCGGAGACGAGCTTCTCCATGATCGCGGGGTAACCGATCAGCTTCACGAACCGCCGTCCGAGCCGGTAGTAGGGGCCATAGGTCGTCTTCAGCTCCTCGGTGTATCCGTCGAGTGACGGGCTGGATCCGCCTCGGAGAGCCTCGTCGATGTGGCGCGCTGCGATACGCCCGGTCTCGTAGCCATAGGCGATCCCCTCACCGTTGCAGGGATTGATCATCCCGGCCGCATCTCCGGTGAGGACGAAGCCGGGGCCGTGCGGAGGCCACACGCTCTGGCCCATGAACAACCGACCCGCGCGAGGTTTCGTTGCAACCGTCTCCCAGTTGACCTCCCACTCCGGAGGTAACTGGTTGATGAAGTGGCGTTGCAGCTCGTTGAGGTTCACATCACGCCAGCCACCGAAGGTGGACAGCAAGCCGACGCCTGCATTGACCGTGCCGTCGCCCACCGGGAAGACCCAGCCGTAACCCGGCAACGTGCTGTCTTCTGCGCGCACCTCGAGATACGCCTCGAACCAACCGGAGTGTTCCATCGGCGAGGTGAAGTACTGGCGGATGGCCAGGCCCATCGGATAGCTGAGGTCGCGCACCCGCCCAAGAGAGCGACCGAACTTCGTTGCCGCTCCTTCCGCGCAAATGACCCACTTGGCGTTGAGCTCCTCGGTCTGCTCGTCGCGTTTCGCCACGACGCCGGTGCATACGCCTCGATCGAAGATCGGATCCGTGACCTGGGTTCCGTAGAGAACCTTGGCCCCCGCGTTCTCGGCGTTGTCGAGAACGATCTTGTCGAGGTCCTTGCGCGGCTTGACGAGCCCGAAGCTGTCCCAGGCATCGAGCTCGGGAAAGGAGAGCTCGAGCGTCCTGCCGGCGGCGTGCACCCGCAGTCCCTCGACGCGCTCCCAGGTACGGAGCTCGTCCTCGAGACCCATCTCGCCGAGCACCTTGACCGCTCGGGGCGTCAGTCCGTCGCCACAGGTCTTCTCGCGGGGAAAGGTCTTCTTCTCGCAAACGACCACTGAGTGTCCCCGGGTCGCGAGCAGGTGCGCCGCGGCAGCGCCCGAGGGGCCGCCTCCCACGATCGCAACGTCGAACTCGCTCGACACCGGAACCTCCTCGCCTTCGCAGGCCCGAGCCGGCTCCCGCCGGCGGGATCGGACGCTCTTCTTGCGGTCGGTCCCGACAGTGCCTCAAGCACTCCGAAAGCTTCGAAAAAGCTTGTGAAAACTTTCACGATCATCCTACTCCCTACCCGAACCGGGGTCCGCGTGAGGAGTCAGGTGATCGAGGGCCTACTGGGCGTTGACGTCTCCGATCATGTTCACGTGGTAGTCGCAGACGAACGTGTAAGTGCCCTTCTTCAAGGGATCGATCTCGTAGGACACCGTCTGACCTCCTGCGGCGTCGTCCCCTTTGAAGAGTGGGTTCTGGCCCGTCTCGGCGTCCTCTCGCGTCTTGTAGATCGACATGTTGTGCACCGTGGCGTCCTCGTTCACCAGGTCGAGCGGGTTGGGCTCGTCGGCGGTCAGCTCGAGAGTGTCGGTGTTCTCCCACTGGATGTCGGCCGCGACGAGCTCGGTCGTCGTGCCTCCTCCACCCTTCGCCGGGGCCTCGCTCGTGACCTCCTCGGTCGGCGCTGCCGCCTCGGTGCCCTCCTCCTGTCCGGCCAGGTACAGGACCACCAGCAGGGGGATCAGCAAGTACAGGACCGCCAGCCAGGGGCTGCGGGAGCGGTCGGTGTCCTCCGCGCTTACCGCCGGGACCCCGGTTGCCACGAGCTCGTCGATGAGCTTGCGCCGCTCGTACATCGCCCTTTGGCCCTCGAACTGAGCTTCCGTGGCGACCTCGTCCTCGGGCCGCAGCCTGGTCCCGGTCGTCGTGCCGTGAGTCACTCCGGTCGTCTGAGGGACGACGACCTGGGTGGCGGTCGCCGCTGCAGCGGGCTGGGCCGCTACGGGCTGGGGCGCGGGAGAGGCGGGCTGGCCCACGGCCGCCGCGGGCTCCTGAGGCACCGCTTGTGGCGCGGGGGCCGGCGGTGTCGCGGGCGCGGTCGCTCCGGCCGCGGCGGGAGCCACGGGATCTTCTGTAGCCGGGACCGGCGTGACGGCGGGAGCGTCGGGCTCCACCTCGTCGGCCTGGACGTCTGCCGTGGCTTCCTCGGCTGCCGGCTCCTCCTCTTCCGCAGCGGCTTCTTCACCACCGCCTCCACCTTCGAAATGAGGTTGGGAGCCGGGCCACCACTTCGGCTCCTTGGGGTGCGGGGAACCCTCCTCCGCGCGCGCCCGGGCCGCCTTCGCCCGGGCCTCGGCAACGGCAGGGGTTACGCCCTTCCCCTGTTCTTCCGCGAGGACCTCTGCATAGATCTGTTCCGGATCAGCCACGTGCGCTCCCAGGTAGATAACCCATTAGGTAAGAGATTCGGGGCTAAATCTAACCTGTGGGGGCACTGCGTTCAGAAGCACAATGGGGCATTGATCGGCCTTTCGCGATCGTTCTGCGGCCGGTGCCGCGACGGCCTACGCGCTCCTGAGCGTCACCTCTTCGGCGAGGTGGCCCAGAGCCGCTCTCGACTCCTCGT
>JALZBR010000307.1 GCA_030863485.1 Actinomycetota bacterium | reverse complement strand
GTCAAGCTCTACCCGGCAGCGGAGCCTGGGTCGAACTCGAGTCCAATGGCGGTTTAGTGGAGAACAACGTGTTTGAGGCCAACGAAGGTGAGGGTCTCGGTCTCTGGGAGTCACACAACGTCGAGGTTCGCGGCAACGAGTTTCGCGGCGGGGGCGTGCAGCTATTCTTCCGTCAGGTCTGCTGCGAGCCTCGTACGATCCCTCACAACGCCAACATTCACCACAATAGATTCCTAGACTGGAATCAAGCGGCGATGTACGCCTTCAATGACGGTTACAAGCCGGCGCCCGGCGACCCTAGAAGCGTCGGCACGAAGATCGACTTCAATACGTACCGCCGAGGCAGCGGGCCCTTCCTTCACTGGCTGGGTAACGAGGCGCATTCCTTGCAGGACATGCGCAACTTCTGGGGCTACGAGCTTAACGGGACACTGGTCTAAAGCGCAGTCGCTCTAGAAATAGTCCGCCCTGGAGCAATGTGGGCCGGGGCGGGTCCAAGCCGAGAATCCCGCTCAGGTTGCCCTGCGCGTCAGCCTTGAGGCACCGCACCTTAACTTCCTCTCCAGAGCCCTACCTGGTTACCCCCCAGTCGCGACTGCAGCTTGATACTGTCCGCCTTGGAACGCGCAGCGGCACAGAGATTGGGAATGGGCCCTATGCCACAGATCCTTTGGAGGGATCCGGCAGCCTCAAGCAGTATGAGCCCGAGACGGAGCGTCTCCAAACTCCAGACCGAGTGCGCGACCAAGAGCTGTGCGATTCGGCCGCGGAAGGTGGTTGAATCCAGGAAGGTTGGGCCGCTGCCGTCCAACGGTCCCGGTGGCGATCGACCGAAAGGCGGTTTCTGGAGCAGTGAGAGAGTATTGATGCTCTGGAGCAGGCGGCTGAGGCTACCTCGGCCGCTAGAGGGCATGTCTCACCATCAGAGAATTGGAGGATGCTTGCAGCGTAGGAGATGCCTAGCGTATTCGAGCATAAGGGTCGCGAGGGTGAGCTAGATGCAGGTCGCCTTGTTCGACCATAAAGTGGTCCCGACCAACCCCATCGGGGGCTCTCACCGCCGTTTACTACAGGGCCTGTGCGGCGAGCACGACTTCACGGTCTTCGCCGTCGAATTCGACAACCCGAGTCCCGAGCGCATTCGATCCATCAAGGTACCTTTGCCTACGCGCCCGTTTGTGATCATGTTCCTTGCCTACCATCTTCTGGCGCCGCTCTTTTATGTGGGCTTTCGCCTTCGCCATCGTTCGAAGTTCGACCTAGTTCAGATCGTCGAAAGCAACTTGATCTTTGGTGATGTCTCCTACACTCACTTTTGCCACCGCGCTTTTCTGAGGCACCACTGGGCGCAAATCGGCGCACGAGGCTTGCGCGGCTGGCTTCGTTGGCTCGATCACCGATTGCATGCGTTGCTCGAGCCCTCGATCTATCGGAGGGTGCGGCACGTTGTAGTGCCCTCTCATGGCTTGATGCGCGAATTAGAAGCGGAGTACCCGGTTACCAGGGGTAAGGTCAGCCTGATCCCCAATCCAGTAGATAGTAACCGGATGCGACAGCCGTCCGACTTCGACTCGAGCCAGTTTCGCGCCCAGCTTGGACTCGAGCCTGATGCGGTCCTTTTCGTCTTCGTCGCTCTGGGGCAGTTCGAGCGGAAGGGACTGCCGGTCCTGTTGGAGGCCCTGCAGCAGCTGGATGACCCACATGTGAGGTTGCTGGTTGTCGGAGGAGAACCAGAGCTCGTCCGTAAATATCGGTCACGAACCGAACGAATGGGGTTAGCGCGGAACGTGATGTTCGCCGGGATGCAGGAAGACGTGAGACCTTATCTCTGGGCGGCAGACGCGTTCGTGTTTCCCTCTTTTTATGAGGTCTTCCCCCTGGTTGCATTGGAGGCTGCCGCTGCGAGCCTTCCCCTGATTGCCACTCGGCTCTACGGGGTCGAGGAGTTCTTGATCGATGGCGAGAACGGCCTGATCGTATCTCCAACTGCTCAAGATATCGCCCTAGGTGTCAAGCGGTTCCTCGCGCTCTCTGACGCGGCGCGACGGGCGATGGGCGAACGAGCGGCTAAGTCGGTCCAGCATTTCACAGTTGAGGATTTCCTTTCAGCCTGGCGTAGGCTCTACGAGAATGTGGGTTAAGCTTTCGGCTTTCTTGCTCGCCGGCTACCTTTCTCTCAGTCGTTCCTTTGCGTACTTGGGGTTGCCGACGCTTTTGGTCCCTCTGGGTTTGCCTGCTATTCCCCTCTATCTGGGAGAGCTTTCCCTCGCGGCCTTCGTACTGGCAAAACCGAGCTTGTCCGTGGGCCGATGGTTCAAAGCGATGCTCGCACCATCGCCCTTGAGCGGCGTGTCTTGGTCGTTTTATGCGCTATTTTTCTACGGCATCTTTGAGGTTCTACGAGGCATCTCCCTTGGTTATCCACCGATCACGGCCCTTCAGAGCTTCGCTTTCAATTTCTATCCTCTTTACTTCTTCCTAGGGTTATGGATCGGAGGACGTCGCCCGAATTTCCTCCCGAAATTCGTGCGAGCGTTCGCGTGGTGGAACGGCATTTACGGCGTCGCGTACATGCTTTTCTTGCACCAGCTGCCGTTCTTCCTGCCGGGCACCGAGGTTCCACTCTTTAGTCAACCCACGGGGTCAGCTATCGCATTGGTCGGTTTGCTCTGCTACGAACGCAGGCTGATGAACGCGTGGCTTCCCATATTGCTGAACTGCTTCGTTCTTCTCGGCATTCAGGTACGCGCAGAGTGGGCCGGTTTTGTGGCGGCCCTCCTGCTCTGGGGCTGGCTCGCTAAACGTCTGTCCCGGGTTCTCGCGGGAGTTGCGGCCGTCGGGCTACTTTTGCTCCTGGGCGCTCTTTTGGACATCAATTTGCCGTCTCCCAGGGGAGAGATCGCGACCCGGGAATTGATAGGGCGAGGCATTGCCCCCGTGAATCCTGAGCTGGCAGCTCAATACACAGAGGAGGCGGAAGTCTACGCCGGAACGGTTTCCTGGAGAACGGCGTGGTGGTCGGCGATATGGAACGCCGTCCACGATGAGCCTGAGACCGCCCTCATTGGCCTCGGCTACGGCTATCCCCTCGCTACGCTGGCGCTTGAGGTACCACCCATCATCCGAACACCTCATAACGTCTTCTTCTACGCTCTTGGCTACAGTGGCTGGCTGGGCGTTGTCTTCTTCGCCTGCTTTCAAATCGCCCTGGGCCGGTTGCTGTGGCGCGCCAGAGGAGCCTCCCAGCTCTTTGGACTCGCGGTCTTTGTGATGGGGCTGACCATCTCGCTCTTTAGCAATTTCTTCGAGACTCCATTTAATGCCATCAGTTTCTATCTCCTCGTGGGAATAGCGGCGGCTCCAGCGCTCAGCGTGACCGCTCCGCCTCGCGCCCAATTGCCTTCTGAGCTGAGACTAAGAGAGTCGAGCGCGTCCGCCGTCGACGCGCCCAAGGTGTCTACAAC
>JALZBR010000306.1 GCA_030863485.1 Actinomycetota bacterium | reverse complement strand
TCGGAGCTCTTCTGTGGATCGGGGCTTCGATCGGCTTCGGTCTGTACGTGAGCAAGTTCGGAGACAACTACGGCAACACTTACGGCACGGCGGCAGGGATCGTCGTACTGATCTTCTGGCTTTTCATCACGTCCGTCGCGGTGCTCATCGGCGGGGAGCTGAACTCCGAGATCGAACGTCAGGCCGAGCGCCGCAAGCAGAGCGAGAGCTGAGGCCGGTCGGCCTAGACTGCCTGGAGCCGGGGGGTCTTGCGAGCACGTTGGACCCTTCGGATCTCGACGAGGTCGCGCAGGCGACGTAAAGAGAAGACGTTGCGAACGTGGATCAGTGGGTCCACGACCTGGCGCAGCTTCTCGAGCATCGAGCCGGGCGACGGGAACTCCGTGATGGTGATCCGCGACCTACCACCTTCAGGTTGGACGCGGATGAGAACACGGGCGATGCCCAGCGGACGCGCGTAAGCCTCTAGAAGGATCTCCCGAGGAGATTCGAGACGAAGGATCTCGGTCTTGTCCTTGATCGCTCCTCCTACCGCCACCGAGTGGTAGAACGCGGCCCCCGGCTCGGGCCACTCAGGGTCCACCCGCCGCATCCTCTTTGCACCAAACACCCACTGCGGGTATGCCTCCGCATCGAGCAAGACATCGAAGACGTCGCTCGGCGTGCCGTTTACCTCGATGCTGTTACGTGCCATGCCTCTCCACGTCAAATCCTCAAGGGATGCACCCCGGTGTGTCCCGGGCTCGAGGATTATTCGTGGGCCGCCCCCCAGAGGTTTGGGTCGAGCGAGATTCCTAGCGAGCGGCGTGAATGACCACAGGGAGGGATAACGTGCTTCAGCGACGCGGGGTGCGATCCCGTTCGTCGTTCCTTGGTCGGGAAGGGGGGACTTGAACCCCCGACCTCTGCGTCCCGAACGCAGCGCGCTGCCAAACTGCGCCACTTCCCGTATCCCCCAAGCATCCCACAGCAGGCACCCGCCGACTTTGCTGTTCTCTGGAGCTACGGAGCCACCAGGTGACCTCAAACCTCCAAAGTTGGCACGGACATGGCGAACATGCGCTTCCGTTGGCTCCTCAGGCCCTTGCGGGGAGGAACTCCAGCAAGGTTGCTTCGGGGCGGCAATTGAAACGGATCGGAGCGAAACGGCCGGAGCCCAGTCCAGGGCTCACGTGAAGCCAGGTGTCACCCACCCGGTTCAGGCCTCCGGCCAGAGCCGCGGGCAGCGAGCAGTTGGTGACGATGGCGCCGAGGCCGGGCACCCTCACCTGCCCCGCGTGCGTGTGTCCTGCAACGACCAGATCGAAGCCCGCGAGGGCGTAGTCCGAGACGACGTCGGGGGCGTGCACGAGCCCCAGAGCTAGAGCGTCTTCGGCCTGCCGGTGGATGTGGTCGGTGCGGTCCCGGTGGATGTAGGGATCGTCGACCCCGGTGACCCTGATGCGGCCCCCGTCGGTGTCCACCACCTCGACCGAGTTCGTGACGGGCTTCCACCCCGCGGCCTGGAGTCCCGACTCGAGCCGGGTCGTGTCCGCCTTCGGCGCGCGGACGGGCCGGCGCCCCGTGACGTATTTCGTGTAGGCCTGGAACTTCGACTGGTAGTAGTCGTGGGACCCGAGGACGTAGAAGCGCCCATAGTTGGCCCGCAGAGCGCCCAGGGCTTCGACCACGGGTTCGATCCCCGAGTCGTCCTCGATGAGGTCGCCGGTTGCCAGGATCATGTCGGGGATCGCGCCGAGACGGTCCGGCAGCTCCAGAAGCCACCGCTGGAGCCTCTTGTGCTTGGCTCTCATGTGGGTGTCGGAGACGTGGAGGATCGTCCAGGGGGTGTCTCCGTGGACCCAGGGGGCCTCGACCCGGGTGAGGCGGAAGAGACGGGGCTCCACGAGGGCGTAGGCGCCGAGGCCAGCTCCCGCCGCCGCCATCCCGAGGATCGCCCTCGAGGCGCTGCGGGCAGCCTCTGGGGGCTCGCCCCGGGAGGAGAAGGGTTTCACTGAAACGAGCATACTTAGCAGGTGAGACTCTCCCTACGGCGCAAGATGGTCGGGGGTTACGGCCTCCTCCTCTTGCTCATCGTCGTCCTCGGATGGGTGACCTTGTCGCTCTTCGGGTCCATCGGGAGCGTCCAGCGGCAGGTCTACGACGACGCCATCCCGGGTCTGGTGGCCGCCGACGAGATAGTGCGTGCCTACACCGCGCAGTCCGCCGCGGTCCGCGGCTACCTCATCGAGACGGACCCCGATCTGCTCGATCAGTACGAGCGCGAGGTAAAGGAGGCGGCCAGGTGGGAGGCCGAGGCGGAGCGGATCTTCCGAGCGGGGGCCGAGGCCCGAACACTAGAGGACTTGACCACGAGCGGGGACGAGTTCCAGGACCTCGTCGAGGACCGCGTGATCCCCCTGGCCTCGACCGGGCAGCGTGCCCTCGCATTCAGTGCCCTCGGCGAGGGAAGCGCCCTCGTGTCCGAGATCGAACGCCTCGGTGCCGATCTGCGGTCGCAGCAGGACGACACCGTGGAGCGCAGCGAGGAGGAGCTGGCCTCGCGCTCGAACCAGGTCGTCCTGACGCTTGTCGTCGTGACCCTGGGCGCCCTGATCGTGGGGATCATCGTGGCCTACGTGCTTCCCGCAAGGCTGAACGCCAACATCTCTCGTCTCGTAGACGCCGCCCGGGCAATCGGGCGCGGAGAGTTGGATCACCGGGTCCAGATCCGATCGGGTGACGAGGTGGAGGAGCTCTCGGAACGATTCAACGAGATGCAGTCCGGCCTGAGGCGTCTTCAGCAGCTCGCGCTCCAGGATCGAGAGCTCGAGATCGCCGCGTCGATCCAGCGGAACCTGCTCCAGCGGGTCGTGCCCCAGGTCCCCGGGATCAAACTCATCCCGGTCCTGCGGCAGGCCAACCGGGTGGGCGGGGACTGGTACGACGTGGAGCTATCCGAGGGAGCTCTATCGGTGGCGATCGGAGACGCTTCCGGCAAGGGGATCGGGGCCGCCCTGATGGCCACGGTGGCCCTTTCGGTGCTCCGAGCGGAGCGAGGCCTCGGGGCCGCCCCGAAGAGGGTGGTCGCCCGGGCCAATGAGGCCCTGAAGGAGGCAACGGACCCCGATTCGTTCACGACCCTCATCTATGCCTCGATCGACTACACCTCCGGTGAGGCGCGCTGGCTGAACATGGGCCACCCACCCCCCTTCTTGCTCCGGGCGGGAGACGGGGCCACGGAGATGGTCGGCTACTACGCCGAGGGACCCAGGAACAAGACGCTCGGGTGGTTCGACGACCCGGGCCTCCAGGACGCCTTCGACCGCCTGAGGCCGGGTGACCGGCTCATCTTCTACACCGACGGGTTCCTGGAGGCCAAGAACCTGGAGGGGGAGGTCTACGGGGAGGACCGCCTCGCCGAGGTCATCGTGAGCTGTGGGACCCTGCCCACCGAGGCCTTCGTCGACGAGCTGATCAGCGACGTGGAAACCTTCTCGGCCGGTAAGCTGGAGGACGACCTCACGATGATCATCGTCGAGTTCCAGGGGACGGCCCTCGACGAGGAGGCGCCGGGACGTCTGACAGGAGAGGAACCTTGGCACAGCAGAAGGTAGAGATCGACATAGAGGACGCGGACGGCTATCGCGTCCTCAAGCCGACGGGCGACCTGGACGTCTACACGGTCGGCTCCCTGAGAGACGCGCTCGGCAGGATGATCGAGGAATCGACTCCCAAGGTCGTGGTCGAGCTCGACGGAGTGCCCTTCATGGACTCCTCGGGTCTGGGGGCCCTCATGGGCGGAGTGCGGCGATTGCGCGAGGCCGGCGGCGATCTGGCGATCGCCTGCACGCGCGAGCAGCACCTCAAGCTGTTCACGATCACCGGTTTCGGAGAGGGCGTGTCGATAGCCCCGACCGCCGAGGAGGCGGCGAAGGGCTTCAGGGGTTAGGCGTCGGCGCTCTCGTCTCGGGCGGAGGGCCGTTCGCCTGAGGTCCCGCTCCCCACGATCCCCGCGTATACGAATCCTCCCGCGGCGCCGATGATGGCGGACAGTCCCAGCGCCACCGGGAGAGCTTCCCAGGGGATGTCCTCGAGGCTGCCGAGCCCCACTTTGTCGAGTATCCCCTCGCTTCGGTCCCTCCTGGCGGCCGCTACGAACGCAGCGCAGTCCCGTTCCCCACACCTGGGTACGGCTGCGGCCGGATGCGCCACGGCGATCACCAGCAACGCCGTGAAGGCGACAAGGAGGGCCGCGCCGGTGGCCCGACGCGACCGCTCAGTCTTCGTCGTTCTCACGCCCTCTGCGCAACGTAGCAACGAGGAGCATGACGCCGACGGAGACCAGGGCGGAGGTGACCGATACGAGAATGAGTTGTGCGGGCGTCATGGGACACTCCTGCTCGAACCGAAGTCGAAGGAGCCGGCGCGGCTCCCGTCGGCGGTCGCCGAGGCAATTATGGCAGCGATCGCCTCGATGAGGACGGTTGGGAGCTGAGTTCTTGGTCTTCGAAGAGGCGCTTCAGAACGTCGCCTTCGGGCTCGTTCGCATCGGGTCCTTCGTCGCCAACGCGATCCTTTTCGGTTTGCCGGTCGTCCTTCTGCTCGTTCTGCGCCCGGCCCTGGCCGCAGGGTCTTCTTCGCTGGCGGGCGACGCCTCCGAGGGCTCGGCCGCCGTTCGCCGGCGGCTGGCATCGCGTCTTGAGGGTTTCGTCCAGGCTGCTCTGTGGGCGGCTGCGGTCGGGGCCGGGCTCACGATCGTGCTCCAGGCTGTGGTCGCTCCGGGGATCGAGGCCCGGGCTCTTGACGCAAGGAGTCTCGCGGAGGTCGTAGAGACCTCCTTCGGGCGCTGGTTCCTCCTGCGGTTCCCCTTGCTGGCGGCTCTGGCGGTGTTACTCGTCGGCAGGGTGCGCCGGTCGGCCACCGCGGCCGTGGGGGAGACGGAAGAACGAGGGCCGAACGGTTTGTGGTGGGGAGCCTGGGCGGCGCTCGGATTGGCCTTGCTGTCGACGAGCTCCTTTTCCGGTCACGCGGCGGTTTCGAGCCCGCTTGCTCTGGCGCTGCTGAACGACGTCTTGCACCTTGCTTCGGGTGCCACCTGGTTCACCGGCGTCGTGGTGCTGGCCGCCGTGCTCCCGAAGTCCCTTCGAGCGCTCGATGCCTCCGATCGAGTCGCGATCCTGGCCCCCGTTGTCATGCGGTTCTCCGCCGTAGCCCTGGTATCGATTTCGGTGGTCGCCCTCACCGGCACCTTCAACTCTTTCTTCAACGTGGAGGCGCCTGACGACCTGATTGGCTCCGGATACGGTCGCTTGCTGACGGCGAAGATCTTGCTCTTTGTGGGGGTGCTCGTGTTCGGGGGAATCAACCACTTCTACGTCAGGCGGCGCCTCGAGAACGCGCGGGAGCAGGGGTCGATCGGCGCTCGACGGCTGTTCCGCAAGACGATTGCGATCGAGCTCGCCCTGGCGTTGCTGTTGATCTCAGTCACCGGGATCCTCGTGGGATCCGCTCGAACCCGTCCCTCCGCCCTGTCGGGAGAGACGCCCGTTCTCAGGACGCGCTAGCCGGTGTCCTCGCTCGCAGGGCTCGTCCGCCGACGGCTCCCACCAGCGCGGGGATCAGCAAGACCAGAGCGAGGTTCAGGACGTCGTTAGGCCGGCTCGGTCGGTTCGGTCCGGCAGTGGGACCCCCGCCTTCCTCGTCTTTGCTATGCCCGCCCCCGTGCTTGCCCCGTTTCCCGTGCTGGCCGTGGCGGGACTTCTTGTCCTTGTGATCCCGGTGCCGGCCGTCCCGGTGCGCCTTTTTCTCGTGGTCGTCTTTGTCGTGGGTCGAGCTCGAGGAATGATCGGAGTGCCCCCTATCCGAGGACGAGTGGTCGTCGTGCGTGGGATCCGCCCCACCGGTGTGACCGTCGTGGTCGCTCCGGTGGCGACCGTTGTCGTTTGACCCGCGATGGTCGGAGTGCTTTCCGTGCCCGTTTTTGTCCTTGCCGCCGTTGTTGTGGTTCTTGTGGTTGTTGTCGTTGCCCTTGTCCCGATCGCACCCCGTGTAGTGCAGGGAGAATCGGTACGAGCCTTCAGTCGGCTCCGTCTCTTCTTCGGTCGTCTCGTCGAGTCCCGAGACCCTGTACTCGACGACGTATGTCCCCGGGTCGTCACCGCTGACGGCGACGCTGATCGTGCGTCCGTCCTCTTGGAGTTGCGGGGAGCCCTCGGTCGCGTTTTCCCCGCACACCTCTACATCGAGGTCGTAGCTCTCCGGGTCCGGATCGAGGAGCTCGTCGAAGGTGACGGAGACCTCATCCACGGAGTGCGCCTTGGCGCCCTCCTCGGGGTCGGAGGAGACCATATGGGGCCCGCCGTGATCGGCCCAGGCCGGGGCCCAAAGAAGGCACATCAGAGCCACCGCGGCGAGGGAGATCTTCGTTCTCGGCATGGCCGACTATTGTCCCATCCCCCCTGCAGAACGCGACCCCAGGAGGCGCGTAGTCCAAAAGGACTAGGGGGAATAGTCCTTCGGGAGGGGCGCGAAAAGGTCCGAACGGGCTATCGGATTTCTTACCAGCCGCCACTAGTGTCGTAGGTGCATCAGTGGCGAACAGAGTCGGAGGTCGGAAAGAAGATGTCGCTTCCTCAGGTCAGCAGCGACCAAGATTGGCGGTCTGGAGCGGTCTGCTCGAAGACGGACCCAGAGCTTTTTTTCGCTCCGGGAGCTCTCGAGCACAAGGTTGCCAAGAGAATCTGCCGCACGTGTCCGGTCCAGGCGCAATGCCTCGTCTATGCGATGGAAGCCCCCATCGACCACGGCATATGGGGTGGCCTCACGGAGCGTGAGCGGAGGGGCTTCCGCCGGAAGGCCGGCAACGGCGACTGGCGCTTGCAGCTGGCCAAGTAGCCGGCCCCTCTCAACCCTTACTTCTGGAGGATCAGCTCCAGGATCACGCACTCGTCCCGCCATCGCTTCGCGGTCTCTTCCGGCAATCCCGGGATGTTCAGGCGTTTCTCGGCGATCTTCTCGGCCACGTCGTTCCAGTTAGGCCCGTGCTCGAGGACCTTCACGTCGGCGGGCAACTCCGCCACCTGTGCGTTGCGACCCTTCCATCTCAGGATCACCTCGGCTTGTCGGAGGCGTTCGGCCCCCGGGATCGTCTGCTGACGTTCACCGGAGAGAACGTAGATCCGGTTCGCCTTCGAGTCGTACAGGAACCACACGGGCATCGTGACGGGCTTGCCGTCGAGGTCGTAGCGCAACCACAGGATCGTTGATTTCTTGAGCGCTTCCTGTACCGCCTTGTCCGTTTCTGCTCCCGCGATCGTCTGGAGGTGCTCCGGCCACCGGAGCTCGTCGGAGAGCTTGTAAGCGACATCGCCCCAGGTGAGGTCACACGCGGTCAAGACGTTCCAAGAGGACAGGGCGAAGAACCCTTTGATTGCTGAGTAGGGGTCCTGGTATTGCTCGTAGTACGCCAGCTCGATCTCGCCATCCTGTCGCTCCCGGAAACAGAAGACCCAATTGACGGAGTCGGGGGTGATGTAGCCCTCCGCCCAATGGACCCTCGGCTCGGCTACCTCGAGATGGAGTCCAATGGAGCGCCCGGGGATGTCGGCTTGGAACGGTGTCCAGTAGGCCTGGATGACGCGCCGCACGGAGAACTCGTTCTCTATCCGCAGGAGCCCCTTCGAGCTCGAACCGTCTCCCGACGGGATGCCGATCCGCGCGATCGTGTGCGCCAGCTCCTCCATGAGGGGGGCAAAGCGGTCGGTCTGGACCCGTTCCGAAGTGGCCATCAGGCGAGGGGAGAGGTCTCGTAAGCCGAGCGCAGCATGAAGAAAGCGGGGGGCGAGAAGGCGGCTATGAAGAGGACGAGTTGCACGTAACCGAAGACCCTCTGCTTGAGAGCCAGGCCGGGCCAGAAATCAAACAGGATGATCCGCAGGCCGTTGAAGGCGTGATAGATGGTGGCTCCAATCAGCAGGACCTCGAAAGGCTTGAACCACCACTGTTGGTATAGAGAGATCGTCTCGTTGTAGAGCTCGGGTCCAAAACCGACGGCGAACGTATCGACGATGTGACCGAAGAGGAAAGCCACGACTCCGACGCCCGTGACGCGGTGCGCGGCCCAGGTCCACTGGCCCATGCCCCCTTTGTAGACGGGGCCCTTTGCGCGTTTGCGAAGCCTGAGGAGGTCAACGAAGAGGAAGAGCGCGAACAGGCCGGCTCCGACTGTAAGAAAGAAAACGAGACCTTCGATGAGCTTCGACGCGAGCATTGCTCTGATCCTAATCGCTCGCGCGGGGCCGGGGGTGGGAGGTGACCTGGCTCCCTAGGCCTGCGGTCCGAACAGCTGCTCGCCGACCGCCGCCAGCCCTGCGAAATCAACCGCCTCCTGTTCGAGATACGGAACCCTGACCCACAGGTGGCGGGGGACCTTCCGGGCAAGGTCCTCGAGGTTCTTCTCCTCGAGCCGCACCACGCGGGCGAATGCGTCGCCGTTGTCGAGGAGCTTGGCGAGGAAGCGGGCGTCGTCGTCGCCCTTCTCGAGACGGGCGAGCTGACGGGGTCGCACGCGGATGCCCGTCTCCAGGTTGGGGTGCACGCGGTTGACGACGAGGGCTCCGAACGGAAGTCCGGCGTCGTGCAGACGCGAGGAGAAGAAGGTGGCTTCGGTAACCGACTCTTGCGAGGGAGAGGTGACGACTACGAACGAGGTTGATTCGGATTGTAAGAGGGCAGCGACGTCGCGAGCTCTTTGTTTGAAACCGTCGTACATGCCCTCGAGGTTCGCGAAGAACTCGGCCGTGTCCTCCAGCACCTCACCCCCGACGATGCGCTTGACGATCCTCAAGAAGGTCGTAGCCGCCACGTTTGCGACTTTCATGAAACCGCCCCCCGCCTTCATGTACGGCATCAGGAACCATCTCAGTACGCGGCTCTCGAAGAAGTCCGTCATGCGTTTCGGCGCATCGAGGAAATCCAGCGCATTGCGGGTGGGCGGTGTGTCGATAACGATCAGGTCGTAGTTGCCGTCGGCGTGCAGCTCGTAGAGCTTCTCCATCGCCATGTACTCCTGGGTCCCCGACAACGTCCCCGAGATGTTGCGATAAAAACGATTGGCCAAGATGCGTTCCGCTTGCTCCTCCGTGGGCGCGTACTGCATCACGACCCGGTCGAAGGTCGTCTTTGTGTCGAGCATCATTGCGTGAAGCGAACCCTTGGGTTTGACTCCGAGTGACGTGAACTTGCGCGCGTTGACCCGGGTGGGGTCGTTCGAGAGCTCCTTCAGCCCAAGCGATGAAGCGAGCCGACGAGCCGGGTCGATCGTCAAGACTGCGGTCTTCTTGCCCTCGATCGCCGCTCGCAGGGATATGGCGGCCGCAGTGGTCGTCTTCCCGACTCCCCCGGCCCCCGCGCACACAATGACCTGCTTGTCCGAGACGATCTTCTGGATCGGGTTCACAGCTCTCTCACATGTCCTTCGATGACGTCGGCAAGCGTCTCGATGTCCGGCAAGGCAAGGCCCGCTGAGAACAGGAAGGGGAGGTCCAGCACCGGCTGTCCGGCGCCCTTCCGGAGTTGTTTGAGGTGCTCTTTTTGGATCCGACGGCGCGAGGTGAGAAAGCGGGCGTAACCGATCAGAGCCCGGAGCTCGTCTCCGTCAAGCGGGAGGTTCACGCCCCTTGCCTCGATCAGCATGTTCTCGAAGTGTCGACTTCCGTCCAGGTTCTCGAGCTGCCGCTCCTCCTCTTCTGAGAACAGCGGCGAGTACACGGAGTTGGCGAAGAGCGCTCCCTGATTCATGCCGAGCTTGTTCGTAAGTGCCTCGGAGGTCTCCAGCGTCTCTGCCACCGGCATCTCTTCCGGGAGGGTCACGAGGTGCACCCGGGATCGCTTCGGGTCTTTGAGCATGTCGACGAGCCAGGACGACTGCCGCCGCACGGGTCCCACCCGGACCGCGTCGGCGAGTCCCTCCGGGGCCGAGAAGAACGTGAGCATGTGGCCGGCGGCCGGCGCGTCCACGACGATCGTGTCGAAACCATGGTGAGTGCTGCCGCCCTTGTTCTGTTCGAGGTACCAGATCTTGCCCAACACCAGGATGTCCTTGAGACCCGGGGCGGCGGTGGTTATGAAATCGACGAAGTGGGTGCTCGTGAACACCTTCGAGATCCGGCGCATGTGGTACTGGACCTGGAGGTATTCGGCGAGAGAATCCTCGGGCACGATGTTGAGCCCGTAGAGGTTGGCCGCCAACTCGGTCGGTTCGTACGAGAGCGGCGGTCCCCCGAACAAACTCGGCAATGACCCCTTGCGATCGACCTCCGCGATGCAAACCTTGCGCCCCTGGCGCGCTGCCAACAGGGCGAGAGCGGCGGCGACCGTCGTCTTCCCCACGCCCCCTTTGCCGGAGACGATGAGGATCTTGGGCTCCAGGAAGTCGTCTACGTGCATCGAGCTGTCTTGTCAGAACGGAGGTGGACCACGACCGCAGGGTAGCCCGCGAGCGGGGGCCGCGATGGTCTGGGACGATGTCGCGATGGGAGCCTCGAGATGTCGGCGGGTCGCGCGTCTATTTTTCTTGGTTTTGTCGGCCTGTGTGCTGTTGAGTCTTCTCGGCGGCGCGGCCGGGGCCCAGGACCCGTCTGCAACCCTCGACCTGATCGAGGTCACGGGCGTGATCGATCCCGTGACCGAGGAGTACTTAACCGATCGCCTGGCGGGGGCCGAAAGCGACGGCGTGGAGGCGGCCGTCATCCAGCTCGACACGCCCGGCGGGCTGGACATCTCGATGCGCGCGATCGTCCAGGACATCCTTGCCTCCGACGTCCCGGTGGTCGTCTGGGTCTCGCCGCGGGGTGCTCGTGCTGCCTCGGCCGGCACCTTCATCGCGTATTCGGGGCACCTCACCTACATGGCCGACGCTACTGAAATGGGGGCCGCCACTCCCGTGAATTTGGGTGGCTCGGATATCGGTGGGACGTTGGAAGACAAGGTCATCAACGACGCCGCAGCCTTCATTCGAGAGCTCGCAACCGAGCGGGGACGCAACGCGGACTGGGCCGAGTCTGCGGTTCGGGATGCAGCCTCGATCGGCGCGACCGAAGCCGCTCGCATCGACGTGGTGGACGGGGTCGTGTCGTCTCTGGACGGGCTTCTCGAAACGATCGATGGACAGAGGGTCACGGTCGGCGACGGAGACGAGAGAACGCTCGAGACTTGGGACGAGGACGCCGGTGCTCCCTCGGTGACCGTCCGGTTCCAGGACATGAACCCCTTCCAGCGCCTCCTGCACATCGTCACCGATCCCGAGGTGGCCTACCTCCTGCTGCTGGTCGGGATCTTCGGCCTCATCTTCGAGCTCTATAACCCCGGGATTGGGCTCGCCGGGATTCTGGGAGCGGTCTCTTTGCTCCTGGGCCTCTACGCGCTCTCGATCCTCCCAACGAACTGGGCCGGCGTCGCCCTCGTGGCCGTCGCAATCGCGTTCTTCGTCTTCGATCTCCAGACGGCAGGACTGGGGGCCGGAACGGTCGGCGGTATCGCCGCGCTCGTTGCGGGCGGGATCTTGCTTTTTGCCGGGGCGAGTCCCGAGCTCCGCTTGAGCGGCTGGGCCATTGCCGCCTCCGTATTTGCGACCCTGGTGTTCTTCATGTCGGTTATGACCGCGGCCTTGCGGGTCCGGCTACGTCGCCCCATCACGGGAGAGGAAGCGATCGTGGGTGAGACCGCCGAGGCGAAGACGGATATCGCCCCGGAGGGGACGGTCTTGACCAAGGGGACCTTGTGGCGGGCGCGCACGATGGAAACTGGGATAGCAGCAGGGTCCCGGGTGAAGGTGATGGCTACCGAAGGCCTTGTGCTTCTCGTGGAGCCGCTGCACGATGGAGAAGCTGATCCCAATGACGATTAAGGAGGACCCATGACGTTAGCCGTGATCGGGGGCGCGATCGTTTTCATCTTGATCTTGATGTCGGCCTCGGTCCGTGTCGTGCAAGAGTACGAACGCGGGGTCATTTTCCGGCTCGGCCGAGTCCTCGAGGGTGCCAAAGGGCCGGGACTTTTCTTCATCATCCCCCTAATCGACCGCATGGTGAAGGTGAATCTGCAGATCGTCACGCTGAGCGTCCCCCCTCAGGACGTGATCACCAAAGACAATGTGACCGTTCGCGTGGACGCGGTTGTTTACTTCCAGGTCTTCCAACCGGTGAAGGCGACCGTGGAGATTCAGAACTACATGTTCGCCACCTCACAGATCGCCCAGACGACTTTGCGTGCGGTGCTGTCGAAGTGTGATCTCGACGAGATCCTCACCGAGCGAGACAGACTCAACACCGATCTGCAGCGAATCGTCGACGAGCTCACGGAGCCGTGGGGCGTAAAGGTCGCATTGGTCGAGATCAAAGACGTCGATCTGCCTCAAGAGATGCAGCGGGCTATGGCAAAGCAGGCAGAGGCGGAGCGAGAGCGACGCGCCAAGATCATCAATGCAGAGGGGGAGTTCCAGGCCTCCGAGCGTCTCGCCCAAGCGGCAGAGGTCATCTCGCGGCACCCGATCGCCTATCAGCTTCGCTACCTACAGACGATCACCGACGTGTCTGCCGAGAAGAACTCCACCCTCGTTATCCCGATCCCGATCGAGCTGCTGAAGCCTTTCGAGAAAGCCTTCGGGAAGGACATGTCTGCCTTTACGGCGGAGTAGTCGGCGAAGTCAGCTGCATCTTCCGCAGAGGCCATACAGCTCTGCGGTATGCGTGACTCCGGTGAACCCGTGGGCTCGGGCCGTGCGCTCGGCCCATTGCTCGACCTCGTCGCTCGCGATCTCGACCGAGGTCCCACACGAGCGACACACGAGGTGGTGGTGATGTCCTTCGGTCGCGCAGAGCCGGTAGATGGATTCACCTTCCCCGCTCGGTAACACGTCGACGGCCCCGCTCTCGCTCAGGGCCTGGAGGTTGCGGTAGACGGTGGTGAGACCGATCTTGGACCCGCTGCCGCGGAGCTGACCATGAAGCTCCTGTGCACTTCGGAACCCGCCGGCGTCCCGCAAGGCGCGCTCGAGCTCGGCGCGCTGGCGAGTGTTGCGCCCGACGTTCTCGTTCGTCATCACTACTCCACCAGGGTGAGGGCGGTCATGACCCCGATCCCCAGGACCAGGGCGAACGCCTGGACTAATGACTTGCCCGGCTCCGGCTCTTTGTGGAGTTCGGGGATGAGGTCAGTTGCGGCGATGTAGATGAAGGCCCCCGCTGAGAACGCAACGAGGAAGTGCTCCATCCCATCCAGCGAGGTCAGCAACAGGGTGACGACGCCGCCCGCGACCGCGGCAAGACCGCTGAAGAAGTTGAGGAGGAGGGCCTTCTTGGGCTTGAGCCCGGCGTGGATCAGGATGGCGAAGTCGCCCAGCTCCTGAGGGATCTCGTGAAGAGCCACCGCGACCGTGGTTGCGAGCCCGAGTTGCGTAGAAACCAAAAAAGAACCCGCAACGATGGCGCCGTCCACGAAGTTGTGAAGAGCGTCGCCGACGAGGTTCGAGACCGCCACCGGGTGGACGACCTCCTCGCTGGGGAAGTGAGCGTGGTGCCAGTGAAGGACCTTCTCCAGGAGGAAGAAACCCGTGATTCCTGCCAGGACCGTCAGGGACGTACCGAGGTCAAGGCCCTTCTCGGACTCGGCCAACTCGGGGAGGAGGTGGATGAAGACGTCCCCCAGGAGGGCGCCGGCCGCGAACGAGATCAGGACTAACAGGATGCGGTGCAAGAGGTTCGAGGCGAGGACCAGGGTCACCGAGCCGATCAGCGACATCACGCTGATGACGAGCACCGCCGCCAAAGCCTGCACCCACACCTCGTTCTGCGCCATGGGTTCCAAGGTACTTGCTAATGAAAACCATTGTCAACAGACTTTTCCGGCAGCTCGTGGCGGGGGGCCAGGTGCTCGTTTGTCCTGCGCGGCCGGGGGTACGCAAGCTAGGTGAGCCCAAGCACCCGGGCAGGGCTCGTCCCATTGCCGAGTCGTCAGGGAGGTCGACATGGCCAAGGACCACGGACCCAGCGTCAAGAACGACAAGCAGTACGAGGGGTTGCGCAAGAAAGGAATGAGCAAGGGACGTGCGGCCGCGATCTCGAACTCGGAGGGCTCATCGAGTCGGGGCGGCAAGAACTCGGGCGGCGGGACCTCGTCTGGTTCCGGGAGCTCCGGCGGAAGCAAGTCCCAGAAGGCCGAGGCCGGTCGAAAGGGCGGAAAGAAGTCGAGCTGAAGCTGAGCTAGCCCGTGACCCTGAAGGCGTTGGGAAGGTTGCGGTAGCCCTGTTCCTCGACCGTCGCGCAAGTGGTGCTGACGGTCTCCCTGTAGGCGAATGCCCTAACGTCAGCCGACCCCGGCTTCACGTAGCGCTCGATTCTGATCGACACCGTGGTCTTGCCCTGTTCGTTCGTACGCCCGTAGCCGGGAAGGAAGACACGGCCCACACTGAGCCCGACGCCGACGTTGACTTCGGCGGCCGGCTGGGCCGTCGGGCTGTCGAACGTCACGCCGAGTCCCGCGGGATCCTGATGGGCCGGCCGGGTGACCTCGACCGCCACCTTGACCCTCTGACCCCTGCTGTAGGACTTCTTGAACTTGCCCACCTCTACGTGGAACGTCACCGGGGTGATGTACTCCGTAGTCCGATCGGTCGCGCAGGCGTTGGCCGAGGCAGCGGACGCGGGCAAGAGCGCCGTTGCAGCGGCCAACACCATCGCGACGAGCGCCCCCCGTACCGGCGTCAGCATTGCTAGTGGTGGTGGTGACCCTGGTGGAAGAGAGCCATCGGGTTCCTCGGGCCGTTGACCACGGGAAGGACGAGGCGGGTCTTGGCACCCTCCCAGTTGATGCGGACGAGCGGACACTTGTCGCTGGCGGTCTCGCAACCCGGGTATGGCTTGGGCAGCGACCACTCGTTGATCTCGGTCTGGATGTTCAGCCCGATGATGTGGCCCTTCTTGAACGTGTAGTCCTGCGGCTTGGTTACGACCTTCATACCGAAGGGAACGCCGGGCTTGACCGGCTTGCGCTTGCCGAGTCCGTCTCGGTAGCGGGAGTCGAGCCATCCTCGTGTCACCCCGACGAGGGAGTTCTTGTCGGTTGAGCCGACGTGTTGCGATCCCACGTTGACGTGGTCCCCGGGATCGACGTCGATGATGCTCGGCGTGTACGTGACCCACTTGCGCTGGACCGTCGAGTAGATCTTGACCTTGATCGAGCCGAAGATGCGTGTGTCTCGCGCCAGCACCGGCGTTTCGAACCATTGCCAGTCGTGGTTCGTGCGAGCGTGGTGGGCTGCGTGCGATTCGGTGTTTATGCCGAGAGATGGGAAGCGGGCGGGCGTCGGTGACTTGAGCCCGCGGCCGGGCTTCTTCGGCAGCAGCTTCCATTGGTAGTCGTTCGGGCTCGTCTTGGGAGTCTCCTGGGCAATCAGCGAGATCGATTTGGTGTTGGGCCAGTTGCCCGCGAAGTACCGCCCGGCCCCCGTGTGATCCGAGGTCTGGCTGATGACGTCCGGCATCTTCTGGATCCCGTTGTCCTTGCCCATGAGGTAGTGGTCGAACCAGCGCTGGACGACGCTGTCGAAAGCGAGCCCTTTGGGACCGCCGTTCGGCAGACCGTGACCCTCCCAGCGGGTGCCCATGAACAGCTTTGCGTTGGGCGAGTTGCGAAGCCGGCGGTAGAGGTTCACGGCCTCTTCCTGCTTGACGTTCCAGTCACCCCAGTTGTGGGCGACGAGCACGGGGATGTCGATCTTGTGCGCGTCCTTCAGGTAGTCGCGCTGGCGCCAGAACTTGCCGTAGTCGGGAGTGTCGTCGTAGCCATGCTGGGTGTGCTCGATCTCGTCGCACGGCGTGATCGCATCCTGCACACGACCGGCCCAGTCCGCGTCGTCGGCGTTGATGGGGGGTGGTACCGCGAGGCCGAAGTCGAACGCAGCCGGAGTGTCGAAACCTTCATCGGCGACCGCGAACGGTCCCTGGCGGCCAAGGAACTCGTTGTTCAGGAAGTAGCGGATGCCACCCGAGTACGCGTAGCCGTACCACCGGGAGATCGCCGCTTCGGGGACGATCGTCGTGAGGTGCGGGGGCCGCGTCACGGCGGCTGCCGTGGCCGTGGTGCCCTCGTAGGAACCGCCGATCATGCCGACCTTGCCGGTCGACCACTTCTGTCGAGCGATCCATTCGACGAGGTCGTAGGCCGTCTGCTTCTCCCGGATGCCGCCGTAGTCGTAGCAGCCGCCCGAGTTGCCGGTGCCGACGACGTCGGCGAACACGCGCACGTAGCCCTGAGGGACCCAGTGCCCCGAGTCGCCCTCGGTCCGTCCCAGCACCGAGTATGGCGAGTAAGTGAAGATCGCAGGGCCCTTGACCATCTTGTTTCCCTTCACGGGGCGGGCCACCTCGACGTAGATCTTTCCGTGGCGGGTCTTGACGATGTAGTCCTCGGTCTTGACCTCGTAGCCCTTGGCCGCCGCCGGCGAAACGGGGGCCGCGAGGAGCCCGGCAGTGACCATGCATGCCGCAAGGAAGATGGTTGTCTTTCTGTGACCTCGCATCCCGGCGTCTCCTTGGTATCCCGGCGTATGTGCCTGGTTGAGCTGCTGAAAGGTTTTCAAGGTGAAAGTTCTGCTCGGGGGGCCGGACTCCTGCCGCTGCGGCTCGAACTGCCCGCAGGTCGATACGCTCGACGGAATGCCCCACAGTCCCCACGCCGACGAGGAACCCCTGCTGCGCATTGCGGCACGCCGGGTGGTCAGGCGGGCCAGGGCGCAGGCCACGACCCCGGCCCTGGGGCGTTTCCTCCTCTTTCACGCGTCCGGGGCGGCCGGCGACGCCCTCATCGCCCTGGCTCTCGCGGGATCGCTGTTCTTCCAGGTGCCGGAGACGGAGGCGAGGGGGCGGGTGGCCCTCTACCTCGCCCTGACGGTGGCGCCCTTTGCGATCGTGGCGCCTTTTCTGGCGAGGGTCCTCGACCGGCACCGGGGTAGCATGCGACTCGCCATGGTCGTGGCTGCGCTCGGCCGGGGTGTCCTCGCGTGGCTCCTGTCCACCCGCCTGGACTCCGCCCTCTTGTTCCCGATCGCTTTCGGGATCCTCGTTCTTTCCCGGGCAACCCTGGTCGTCAGGGGTGCCCTTCTGCCGTCGATCGCCCCGGATGAGGGATCGTTCGTAAACGCGAACGCGTCGATCTCGAAGGCCGGGGCGGCGGCCGGGATGATCGCTCTGGTACCGGGCATCATCCTGGCTCGCTGGATAAGTGAGCGTTCCGAGCTCCTCTTGACCGCAGTGGTGTACCTGGCGGGCGTCTTGCCCGCTTTGCGGCTGCCCTCCCCGCGCGGACGGAGGCCCCTCGAGGAACAGCACGAGGCGCGCAGGGCGCTTCGGTCGGTGTCGTTCCGGCAAGCGGTCGTGATCGCTGCGGGGATGCGCTTTCTCGTTGGGTTTTTGGTGTTCCACCTCGCCTTTGCATTGCGTCGGGAGGATTCGGGAGCCGTTGGTCTGGGGCTCCTCGTCGGAGCCGCGGCCATCGGGACCCTCGGCGGAGCCTTCCTTGCGCCGCGTCTGAGACGCGGGCTCAAAGAGGAGGGGATGTTGTTCGCCACTATGGCAATCGCAGCGATTGCCGGGTTACTCGTGGGCAATTGGTTCTCGGTTCGTTCGGCCGGCGTGCTCGTGTTCGTCTTCGGGGCCGCGTCCGGCGCCGCCAAGGTCGCGTTCGACTCCCTCGTGCAAAAGGGCACCTCGGAAGCCGGCAGGGGTTTTGCCTTCGCCCGCTATGAGTCGCTCTTGCAGATCGCCTGGGTCCTAGGAGGCCTGGTGCCGTTGCTGTTCGCTATCCCTTCAGGGGTGGGCGTCGCGGCCGCAGGCGTCGTCGCCTCACTTCTCTCGATCCTGTATGTCCTGGGTCGACGGAGGGCCAGGAGGACCCTAGTGCCGTAGTCTCGGCGCCATCGTGCGGATTCGGGACCGGCTTTGGGGGGTTAAAGCATGAACATCGTCTTCAACGGCTCAGATCGTCCAACGCTCGGAGTTGAGATAGAGGTGCAAGTCGTTGACGAAGCTGGCGCGCTCGCCACCGACACCGCGGCCACCAAGATCCTCGCGGAGCTCGACGACCCGGCTGCGTTCAAGCACGAGTTGCTCGAGTGCACGGTTGAGGTGATCACCGATGTCTGCCCGACCGTGAAACACGCCCGGCAGGATCTGTGGGGCAAGCTCGAGAGACTCATCGATGTCGCCGAGGGGCAGGGCTACCGGATCCTGTGCACGGGTACCCACCCCTTCTCTTCGTGGAGCGACCAGACGGTCTCTCCCGATCCTCGCTACCATCGCCTGATCGAGGATTGCCAGTGGACCGCCCGTCGGCTTCTCATCTTCGGAGTCCACACACATGTCGGTCTCGGCTCCGGTGAAGAAGCGATCGCCGTGGGCAACAGTCTCGGAACGTTCATCCCCCACTTCCTCGCGCTGTCTTCGTCGAGCCCCTTCTGGATGGGGCGCGACACGGGACTGGCGTCGACGCGATCGAAGATCTTCGAGTCACTGCCGACCGCGGGTCTCCCATACATGATGGAGAACTGGGGGCAGTTCCAGCGGTTCATGCGCACTCTTATCGGCGCCGGGACGGTGAGGAGCATCCGGGAGGTGTGGTGGGACATCCGTCCACACCCGAGCTTCGGGACACTCGAGTTGCGGATCTGTGACGGCATCCCCACGATGGACGAGCTCTCGGCCATCGTCGCCTTCGCACAGTCGCTCGTCGTGTGGCTCTCGGATCGCTACAAGGCCGGGCTAGAGCTGCCGGTGCACAAGGCGTGGACCATCCGGGACAACAAGTGGCGAGCGGCTCGCTACGGGCTCGACGCCGAGATCATCCGAGACGAGGAGGGCAATCTCGTGTCCTTGCGCCGTTCGCTGGGCGACACCATCGAGACCCTGTGCCCGGTTGCGGAGCGCCTGGGGTGCCTCGACGAGCTCAACGGCGTGAACAACATCCTCGAACGGGGGACGTCCGCTACACGCCAGCGCGAGGCGTTCGCTCGCCACAAGGACTTGAGTGGCGTCGTCGACTCGCTGGTCGAGGAGATGAGGAACCAGACACCGGCCCCCCTGCCCTCAGGTGACCTCGTGGGCGGGACCGTCATGCGCGGGGACCGGCTCTCGGGCGAATAGAGCTGCACGAGCTCGTGCAGGGGTCGTAAGAGGTTGCGTGAGTAACAACTTTTCCGCATTTCTCGTCCGAGAGCCGATCCCGACAGAAGAATTCCCTGGGGAGTTCATCGAGGCCTGCGAACTGCCTTAGCGTTCTTCGGCTGCGCCGGTCCCCGCGTCGAGATCGACCACCACCGGCCCGGAGTCGTACTCACCCATCCCCCCGTACTCGCTGTAGGCGTACCTGTCTTGTTCAGATC
>JALZBR010000299.1 GCA_030863485.1 Actinomycetota bacterium | reverse complement strand
GGGCAAGCCCGCTCATCGCTTGCGGCCGTGCGAGCTCTCGCAGCCGCTGGCTACCGGCCGGCGGTCACCGTCTCGGGCCGGTTTTCCATAGCGGCAGCGTCACGCCACAGTTCGCGCAGCCTCAAAGTACCTCCCGTCGGCACCCCCGGTTATGCGGAAGCTGTTCAAGCTGAACTTGCTGAGCGCTACCTTACCGTCCTTCCTGCGAGCGACGCCGCGCTCCTAGCTCTCGGCGCTCCGGTTGACCACCTCGTCGACAAGGTACTCCTTGCACAGGGCGCTGCGAGGGCCGGGCTGCAAATGCCTCCGAGCCGGGCATTCGCCTCGACAGAAGCACTGTTGTCGAATGCAGAGGGACTCGATTACCCAATCGTGTTGAAGCCCTCCGTGAAGACGACGGCCTCCCCAAGCTATGCGAGGCGGGTTGTATCCGCGGCCGAGCTTAGTTCGGCCGCAGTAGGCGGCGGTCCTTTCGTCGTGCAACCCTATATAAGCGACTACCTTCACGCCGTGGCAGGAATCGCCTGGAAAGGCGAGCTCGTGGCCGCGTTACACCAGCGCTACCTTAGGACGTGGCCGAGGGACTGCGGGGTTGCCTGCGCTGCACAAACCGTAGAGCCAGACGAAAACCTCGAAGGTCATCTCGTACGCTTACTCGATGGGTACAACGGCATCTTTCAGGCACAATTCGCAGGAAACTACCTGCTCGATCTGAACCCTCGGGTTTACGGATCACTGCCGCTGGCCGTAGCAGCGGGCGTGAATCTTCCCGGACTGTACTGTGCGCTAGTCAGTGGAAAGAGGGTGGCTCCTGTCCGCGCGCGTACGGGTGTCTTTTTTCGTTGGATAGAGGGGGATCTGCGCCATGCATGGAGCGCAATACGGGAGCGCGATAAGAAAGTCACCGACATATTACGCGACCTGCGCCCTCATCGGCGGACGGCGCACAGCACCGAATCCTTCACGGATCCTGGACCGATGCTATCTCGTCTCCTGTACGCGCTCTGGGGGCGAGCTGATACGGAAGGTCGGCTCGTTCTCTCCGGGTTCTCCCAGGATCAAAAGCCCTCTAACTCAGACTGGATATGCAGACCGCGACCGATGGACGACCGGTCGCTCCGCGATCAATCGAGCCACCACCTCTAGATCACTGGCCACGCCAGGCAGAGATCATTTTGCTGCGTCTTGCTCTGAGAAACCAAGGAGACGTCTTGGCCCGCAGCCTAAGCATGCCATCGGGCGGATAAACACCTACTCGGGGGATCGCGTAATTTGTCACGGGACCGTAAGGTTCTGACAGTGCGAACGCGTGGGTGAATCCCGCGCGACGAGCCGCACGGCGCACATGCTCGTTGTGAAGCCCGCGCGGATACGCAAGGAAGAAAACCGGTCGATGGAGGAGCTCTTCGAGAAGCTCTCGGCTTGTTCGAAGATCGCGCTCGCACTCGTCCTCGCTCAGGTCGATGAGATTCCGATGGGCATAGCTATGTGACGCGAATCGGATCCCGGCCTCTTGCATCTCCAGGACCTGATCAAGGGCGAGAGTTGTCAGCGCAAAGGGTGGGAGAGTATCGACCCAGTCAACGGGCCGACCCTCGCTGGTGAGTGTTTCGACAACGAGGAACATCGTGGCGGGAAGTCTGTGGCTGGCAAGCACGGGAAAGGCGTTTTGGTAAAAGTCGGAGAAGCCGTCGTCAAACGTAAGCGCCCTTACGCCTCCACGCAGACGGCCGGAAGGAGTGATGCCGTGGTCAAGAGCCTCCTCAAGCTCTAGCACGCGTCCCGTGCGAGACAACCAAGAACAGTGCCTTGCGAAGACGTCAGGGGCTATAGCCAGGGGTGCGGACCATTCCGCGTGGATTGAATGGTAGCAGAGGATGGTCATTGCTCAGTCGCTATTTCGAGCTCGGAAGCCGGGAGGATGGAAGCGCCGAGGGCAGTCCTGCAAGACGTTCATGCAGGGCTCGCCCTCCTTCGGTTGAAGCGGTTCCACATCAGACACCACAATTCGCCCACGAAGCGTCGGTCAACCGCCCAAAGGG
>JALZBR010000298.1 GCA_030863485.1 Actinomycetota bacterium | reverse complement strand
CGTCAAAGATGCATACAACGACAACCTCACCGACTACAAGTTCACGATACCGCAGCTCTTTTGGCCCAACGCTTTCATCATCTTGTCAAACGGCCGTACGACCAGGATCGGCACGATCACCGCTGAGTGGGAGCACTTCGCCGACTGGAAGCGCATCCGGTCCGAGGAGGAGGAACCCAAGGCCAGCGTCGAGACGGCGCTGCGGGCTACTTGCGAGCACGATCGCCTGCTCGACCTCGTCGAGAACTTCACCTTATTCATGGACGTGAAGGGCGGGCAGATCAAGGTCGTCGCCAAGAACCACCAACTGCTCGGGGTCAATAACGCGATGGAGGCCCTGGCAAACGTCGGCAACGACCCGGGCCGCCTCGGTGTGTTCTGGCACACACAGGGGTCCGGCAAGTCGATATCAATGATTTTCTTCGCCCAGAAGGTGCTCCGGAAGATCCCCGGCAACTGGTCGTTCCTCGTGGTCACAGACCGCGACGACCTCGACACCCAGATCTACGGCAACTTCGCCGCGTCAGGCGCGATCACGGAAGCCGAGGCGCATGCCGAGGACGGGGAGCATCTCAAAATGCTGCTGCGGGAGGACCACCGGTATGTCTTCACCCTGATTCAGAAGTTCCGCACCGAGACCGGCGCCGCTTACCCAAAGCTGACGGACCGCTCGGATGTGATCGTGATGGTCGACGAGGCCCATCGCACCCAGTACGACACGTTCGCTACCAACATGCGCAGCGCCCTGCCGAACGCGAGCTTCATCGCGTTCACGGGCACCCCGCTGCTGGCCGGCGAAGAGCGCACCCGAGAGGTATTCGGCGACTACGTAAGTGTCTACGACTTCCGTCAGTCGATCATCGACAAGGCAACTGTGCCCCTCTATTACGAGAACCGCATCCCTGAGCTGCAGCTGATCAATGAGACGTTCTCCGACGACCTCGAGGACATCCTGGAACGAGCCGCTCTCGACTCTGACGAGGAGCAGCGCTTCGCGCGGGACTTCGCGCGCGAGTACCACCTCATCACCCGAGACGACCGCCTCGAGACCATCGCGGGAGACATCGCCCACCACTTCATCGAACGCGGTCATCAGGGAAAGGCGATGGTCATCTCGGTCGACAAGGCCACCGCGGTGAAGATGCACGACAAGGTCAAGGCTGCCTGGGCTGTCGAGATAGAGCGACTGAGGCGGACGATTTCCCGGAGCGAGGGTGCGGAGAAGGAATCGCTTGAGGACCAGCTCGAACCGGCACTGAAGACCGACATGGCAGTGGTGGTATCGCAGAGCCAGAACGAGGAAGCTGATCTCGCGGAGAAGGGCGCCGACATCCGCCCGCACCGCAAGCGCATGGTCCAGGAAGACCTCGAGACTAAATTCAAGGATCCCGACGACGACCTGAGGATCGTATTCGTCACGGCGATGTGGATGACCGGCTTCGACGTCCCGGTGCTATCGACGCTCTACCTCGACAAGCCGATGCGCAACCACACCCTGATGCAGACGATCGCACGCGCCAACCGGGTGTTCCCCGGGAAGTCGGCCGGCGAGATCATCGACTACATCGGGGTGTTCCGTGACCTCGAGAAGGCCTTGGCCATCTATGCCGCGGGGCCCACGGGCGCGGAGCTGCCTGTGGCGGAGAAAGAGGCCCTGGCCGCCGAGCTGGCGCAGAAGGTTGCGGCGGTGAAGGCCTTCTGCACCTCAGCGGGGGTAGATCTCAATTCTCTGATCGGGATCGGGAAGTTCGAGTGGATCGTGGCCCTCGAGGACGCCCGCGATCAGCTTGTTGTCAACGACCTGACCCGCAACGGGTTTGTCCATCTCGCCGACGACGCGGCGCGCACCTGGAAGGCACTCAAACCACATCCGACCGCGAACGAATCTGGTGAGGAGATGTGGGCGATTGTTCGGTTGGCACAGGCGGTCAGGTCATTGGCCGGACCGGTGGACGTGTCGGTGGTGATGGACGAGGTCGAGGAGCTGCTCGAACGTTCGATCGGGGCCGAGCCCTACGTGATCGACTCAGACGCCAAACGCGTTGACCTGTCCGATATCGACTTCGACGCCTTGGCCGAACGGTTCGCCAAGGGCAAGAGAAACACCGCCGCGCAGCAGCTACGGGGGGCACTGGAGCGGAAGATCACCGAGATGATCCGTCTGAACCCGACGCGCGTCGACTACGCCGAGAAGCTCAGGGAGATGATCGACCGCTACAACTCGGGCAGCGCCAACATCGAGGAGTTCTTCGAACAACTGAAGCTCTTCGCTCAAGACCTCGAGGAGGAAGAGCAGCGCGCGGTGTCCGAGGCCATGACGGAGGAGGAGCTGGCGCTGTTCGACCTATTGACCAAGCCCGATCCGAAGCTCACCAAGGCCCAGGAGGATGAGGTCAAGAAGGTTGCAAAGGATCTACTGCAACGACTCAAGGATGAACTGCTCGTGTTGGACTGGAAGAAGAGACAACAGACCAGAGCCGCGGTTCAGGTCGCGATCGAGGAAAACCTCGACTCCTTGCCGGCTGCGTATGACTCGATGCTCTTCCATAAGAAATGCTCGCGGGTCTTTGAGCATGTGTTCGAGGCCTATCAGGGCGACGGTAAGAGCATCTATGTGCAAGCAGCTTGAGCTCGTCGGCCGCGAGACCATACGGAGGCGTTGTCACACGTACCACTAGGAGGTCTCGACGGTGATCAAAAGGGTCGTGATCCATGGATACCGTCGGTTTGAGGCTCTCGACATCGAGCCCATACCTGGGATGAACATCCTGGTCGGAGACAATGAATCAGGTAAGTCCACACTTCTCGAGGCGATCGCCCTCGCACTAACGGGCCGTGTGAACGGCAGATGGGCAGCCGAGGAACTCAACCCTTTCTGGTTCAACCGAAAGTTGGTTTCAGACTTCTTTGAACGCTACGCCAAGGATGGGAGCGGCAAGCCTCCCGAGATTACGGTCGAGCTCTACTTACGTGGTGATGACGACGTGCAATCGCTCCGCGGTGTGCACAATTCGCTCGGAGCGGACTGCCCGGGCGTCAGGCTTCACATCGCTCCATCGGCGGAGTACGAGCCAGAGTTCAAGGAGTACATGAAGAATGCGCCCCCGCAGATACTCCCGGTTGAGTTCTATGTCGTCGACTGGCGGGACTTCTCGGACCTACCTCTAGGCCGGCGCCGGAAGGAGCTTGGGGTTGCCTTCATCGATGCCCGCACGATTAGGTCAACCTCAGGGATTGATTACCACACTCGCGAGATGCTTACGGAGCACCTCGATGCCGCAGAGCGCGCTGCGATCTCGATCGCCCATAGGCGGGCTCGTGAAGACATAACGACCGCGGTGTTGGGTTCGATCAACGATCGGATCGCGAAGGAGAACGCGTCCCTTCACGATCGACCGATGGGTCTGCAGATGGACCAGTCGTGGCGAGCTTCCTGGGAGTCTGGTGTGGTTCCACAGGTCGATGACATTCCGTTCGCAATGGCAGGCCAAGGCCAGCAAGCGGCGGTGAAGGTCGCTCTCGCTATGAGCCGTAGTTCGGCAGCAACTTACGTGTTGATGGAGGAACCTGAGAACCACCTTTCCTACGGTGGTCTGAACCGCCTCCTCACGCGGGTCGAGTCTCTTGCGACCGAAGACCAACAGCTATTCGTGACTACGCACAGCTCATTCGTACTCAACCGGCTCGGTCTGGACAAGCTCCTGTTGTTGCATCGAGGTCACCCGGCGAAGTTGGCCGCTTTGGGCGACGACACAGTTGCCTACTTCCGGAAGCTCCCCGGATTCGACACCCTTCGTCTAGTTCTAGCCCGGAAGCTCGCGCTTGTGGAGGGGCCGTCCGACGCGATCGTGCTTGAGCGCGCCATCCGAGACGCTCTTGGTAAGGCTCCGCT
>JALZBR010000182.1 GCA_030863485.1 Actinomycetota bacterium | reverse complement strand
ATCGGGTGGCGGCAAGGGACCCGGGTGGTAGACCGCCGTGACGCTTAACGGCGCACTATGTGCGCTCTCCCCGTTCGGATCGACCGCGGTGACGCTCACCTGCCCCTGGGTCGTCGGCTCGTCGCTGCGAACAGGATGGTACTTGAAAGGTCCTGGCGCTGGAGCGGAGCCATCCGGCAGCTTCATGACCAAGAGTTCGGCGTCACCGACGGATCCCGCCACCGGAAAGCGCTTGTTTCCCTGCTCTAGCACTCCGCCCGCGAACCAACGCCAACTCTTGCCCGCCTTGTCCGTCTTCACGACGATTCCTGGGGCCTTCACTGAAAGCGTGCAGGGCGAATTAACTGCGGGAAGCGTGGTGGTTCCTCTCGGCCTCTCGATCACGACCATTAGTGGAGCGAGCGAGATCGCCTTCTTGACATCAAAAGAGATACCTCCGGATTGGAACGTGCCGTCCTCCAACACCTCAAGCTGGCACGCGACGTCGTCACGGTCCGTTGTGATGGTAAGAGTCCCGGCGTTGGGGTCTTCTTGCACGGCTCTGATGGTGGCGTCGAAGTACGTGGCCGCACCGACGACCGATGCGTCGGTGATCTGGGCCTCTACGGGCAGGATGGTTTCGTAGGCCGGAAAGTAAGAGAAGCCGGTTTTTGTAGGCGCCGGCGCAATAGCGCGATAAGACACCAGAAAGTAGGTCCGTTTCTGAGCTGAGGCCGTTGAAGAGTCGTCTTCCCACGCTCCGAGGACGCTAAACTCCTCGCTCCCCTGCTCGATCCACCCTCCAGCCTTCCGCGGATCGATGGCAAACCCGGGGAGAACTTTGTCTGCTTCGAGGGTGGCAAACGAAGGCGCTTTGATGGTGCAGGGGCCTTTCGGTGGCTTGGTTTGGGCGTCTTTCCATCGCAACGTCACCTGAGCGCTTCCCGACGCCGGGTCGCTCGCCGTGTTCTCCAAAATCTCGAACGAGTTTCCCCCGGCTTCCACCACTCCTCCCACCAGAATGTTTCCCGCGGGAATTAACGGAGCGGGTGGAGAGACCTTGAGTTCTACTTTGCTTGTCTGGGTGTTGAGATCTTCGACAGAGGACGCAACTTCGGCCTGGACGCCTGTGCCACCAGCGAGGGGCAGAAGCGAAAAGCGCCCCGTCGTCGGTGGGGTTCCCAGCGCCGCTGCGGAGTTATGCCGAACCAGAAACTCTGACCCACCGTAATACGCAACAACGGTGCTCGTATGCCCGCCTACGCTCAAGCTACCACCGACCAGCAGCTCGGCGCCCCCGTGGAATACGACGTTGGTTCTTAGCAGGCTGTGGTCGAGGGCGAACGGCCCAGCCGTCGGTGCTGGGTCAGTAGGCTTCGAACGTTCAACCCAGAGGGTAACACCCGCTCCTTCAGTGTGCCCTGTGACCTTGTACGTTGTGCTGCCCCGCAAGAGCCTTGCGCCGTTAAAAGCGTCCGTCCTTCCGGCCGGAAGGGCGGCGTCGGTTGCGACGCGATAGACGAGCGTGCCTATTGGCTCGACCGCTGTGATGTTCCCTTTTAGGTGTAATACGCTCGAAATAGCTCCAACCACTCCCGGCGTAATCGCCGCCACCGTCCCCGACAGCTCGTTTTTCGGGTCGGCCACGGCGATTGGCTTCGCTTTCATGTCGGGGCCGTAGATCTTGAAGGTGAGCGCCTTCGGTGCCCGGCGGTAGGAGGCGGGCGGCCAGGCCCACAGCACACGCAGCCCATTGCTATTGGGATGGTTCTTGAGCCAGGCATCCTCCCCTGCCGTGCGCAGCAGCCGGCGCAGCCGCGGTGGTTCATCCTGCTGGAGATACCGGGCCGCGAGGAGGATCGGCGCTGGTGGCAGGCGCCGGTTCTGGAGCTTTACGGTGCTCACGCCTCCAGGAGGGCTGATGCGGCCGAACAGATCGACCGTTCGCAGCCTGTAGCCATACCAACCCTCAGGCAGCCGTGGGTGGATGTAGCGCAGCGGGTCAACCGGCGGCTTGGGCTGCAACGGGTCAGCCGGTGGATTACCGGTGATCAGAAATTCGAGGGCTGCTCGCCGGCGTCTCTCTGCCTCCGCCACACTAGCCGGTGGAGAAGCCAAGGGCGAGCGTTCGGCAGACTTGGCCAAAACTGGGCGCCCGTCGTTCAAGGGCTCGAATCGCTCGGTCCCGGAGATGGTTGGTGCTGGTTGGGAGGGCGGAGTACGGAAGTCGTACCACTCCGCGGTCATAAGAAGCGCGGTCGGAGAGACCATCTCCTCACCGTTTTCATCCAGATCGGTATCAGGAGTCCAATGCAGTCCCACAGCGTTCAGGTTCAAGCCAGAGGCATCGGGGGGCGGGGATAAGGCCCAGCCCTTCAGCTCCCAGGTGCTCAAGCCTTTGGGAACAGCAGGGAGATGGCGAGGCTCGGTAGGTACAAGCTGGTAGGCGTAGCCGCTCTCGACGTGGGGGTGGTTGGCGTCGAGTTCGTATCCGAGACGTCGAAGGAGCACCGTCCCTTCCCCAGTGATCTCGATGCTTCTCACATCGGGACCCTCGAAGGTTGCCAGTTCTGTCATGGCAACCAACGGCACCTGGCGATATTCCACGCTGCCGTCGCCGAAGGTTGCAATGATCTCGAAGGGCTTGCCGAAAAGCCAATTGCTTACGTCGCCGAATATGGTGATCCGTTTTATGTGGATGGGCGGAAATTCGATTCTTACTGAGACTTGGCGACCTTCGAATACCGCTGCATCCTTCTCTGTCGTTAGCTTGGCCGGGACGGAAGATGTCAGCTCGAACCCACGGTACGATGCCTGCTGCGAACCTGTGAGCCCCGGCATATCTGCCGGGCGGAACTCCTGTCTCAGCCAGCGCCCTTCGACTTTGTAGTCCCACGGTATCTGTTGGCCTCTTACCTCTCCGTCAACGTAGTACAGTCCCGCAATGCGAGCGATATAGGGATCCAAAGACAAGAGAAGTAGGTAGTCCAGGTGGTCAACATTCTCGAGCTTGGGATCCGTCGGCTCTACAGGCCTCGGCGGGTCAGGACGATAAGTCCACGGCGGCGCGGGGCGATGCGTCGCCAACGCGACGAGCTCTGGGCGAAGTCTATCAAGGAACGGGCGGACGGCTGACCCTGGCTGCCCGTACACGTATCGATCCAGGATGCGCTGATTCTGCGGGAGACGCGCATCCGCCTCTGCTTCGTCCCTGGCTACCGTGCCGTCCGCGCGAGAATGGCGGCATAGGTACTGTGCGTCCGTCACCGGAAGGCATAGGCTGGCGATGGGATTACCCCAGTCCTGATCCGGACTACGAGGGTCGAAGCGGCAGAGCGTCACCCATCCGTCCCCGCTGAGCTCTATCCGATCCAGCTCCAACGAGCCCTCAAGCACCCTAGAGGATGAAACCGTGGTTGAGGAAACAATGCTCCCTCCAAGGCTCCTCCTGATTTCAAGACGCTTGCCCGGCTCGGGCTCCAATTCCACGCGCAAATACCAAACCGTCGATCCGAAGGAGATACTGATGGGACCGGCGGCCTCCGTCACGCGCAATCCTAGGGAACCTAACGTGCTCTGATTGACGACGAGGTTCGCCTTTGAGCTGATAGTCACATTCCCATAAGACAGGGTTGAACTCGGTTGTGCTTGGAGCCTAGCCCGTATATCCCCAAAGGGAAGCTCGCCGAGCGGACCACTCGGTCTGCGGAATACCTCAAAACCTAGTTCAGGGAACCCTAGCGACGGCTCAAAGAACCAACGAAGGTGGGTCCCCTCCTGCATAGTGTGGCCGTCCCACAGAGGGGCTGTTCCGTCGCTTCCGGTGCCGATCACCGTGATTTTGCTCATAGCTCAAGCTCCCCTCGACCAGCCGCCAACCCGGCGTTTTTCACGCGGATGACGGCGGTAGCCCAGAGTGCATCATCGGCTTTCACGCCGACCAGAACTATCCGGATCCAGCGAGACGTACCCGGCGTTACCGGAGACGAATATTCCGAGCAGGAACGCGACGGTCTCATCCGGTTTCGCCATCGCTATGATCACGACACTTGGTACTGGGTGCCCTGAATCCTTGTCTTACTACCAACCTCGCACCTCTTGTGGAACCGCCAAGTAGGGGGATAGGTTCTAAGCAGAACATGGCGAACTCTCTTTATGCAGCTATCACCGCGCGATGCGATACAACGCGCACGCAGCGAGCAGAACCACACACCATACAGTAAGAAAGGCGATTCCTACGAGCCGTTACCGCCGGGCGCGCTATCGGTGTGTTCTCGCACCGTTCTCTTCTCGTCACACGCTTTGTAGGCTTCGTTCCGCAGCGCTCCAGGTGTAAACC
>JALZBR010000177.1 GCA_030863485.1 Actinomycetota bacterium | reverse complement strand
AGCCATACCTCAGCTTGATTACGTCCGTCAGGATCCCGGGCCACGACTACTTTCCGCGGAGGGACCATGTGCGCCTCCACCCACAAACGGAGGTCTCGAGACAACTGCTTGAGACTTTGGACCACTTGTTCCTGAATGCGCTCCTCTGGGTTCAAGGCCCTCGGTCCGTATAACTAGTTCTTATACAGAACTCGATAACACACCAACTCCTTGATCGGACTGGAATGACCGGCAGGCGGCGCATCAAGATCACGCCCTCAAGTTAAACACTTCGGTAGCAGCCGGAGCACGAGATGTAATCATTGCGTCGGACATCCCGTCCAGGGGACTTCTCACACCGAATCCGCCCCGGTTGAGGACGTGAGTGTAAATCTGCGTCGTCTTGACGCTTGCGTGGCCTAGCAGCTCCTGCACGGTGCGAATGTCGTAGCCGTTGGAGCAGATGCGTAGCAAAAGAGTGGCGAAGCGTGTGAGGGGTGGCGTGCTTTCGGACCTCGGCGAGCGCTACAGCTTCTCGGACAGTCTTCTGGATCACTGACAGGTGGACATGATGGCGGTAACGCATTCCCGTGCTCTTATCGAGGTAATGACTGGCTACCGGAAACACCCACTGCCAGTTCCATTCTCGAGAGGCGCTGGGGTACTTTGGCGACAATGCGGCAGGCAACGGGACGTGCCCGAGGCCCATACTCAAGTCGAACTCGTGCTGTAGTTCCATCCGTCTTAAATGCTGCCTCAGGCTCGGAACGACGGAGGCGGGCAGCATCGTGATCCGGTCCTTCTGGCCCTTTCCGGCCCGTACCACGATTTCGTGCTGCAAGAAGTCGATGTCTTTCACCCTGAGGTTGATCGCCTCGTTCAGTCGCAGCCCGCTCCCGTAGAGGAGCTGACAAATCAGCAGCGAAACGCCATCAAGTTGTGCCAGCAGCGCATCTACCTCGTGCCTAGAAAGAACAGTCGGCCTAGTCTGGGGACGGCGGGCTCGGACGACTCCCTCGACGCGGTCGAGAGGATGCCCTACCACCTTGTCGTAGAAGAAGAGCAGGGCGCATAGCGCCTGGTTTTGAGTCGAGGCAGCCACATTTTCTTACTGCAAGGTGCGTCAAGAACTCGTTCACCTCCGCCTCCCTGAGCCTCGACGCTTCGAGGGGAGCGTGGAAGCGCAGGAATCGTTCGATCCAGAACAGATACGCCTTGATGGTTCGCGGCGTCTAGTGGCGGGAGCGCAAAATCCGACGCGCCCTTTCGATGGAATCACCGTTTGATATGGAGACAGGCCGACCTTGCGGCTCGGTCTGTGCCACTGCCGCTCTCGTTTGATCTAGTTTTTTCGGCACGTTCATGGACGCAAGGTATCCGGCGGGTGTGACATCCCAACGCTCCAGGAAGCAGGCCATGGTCATTAGGAGTCGAGGCGAGACGCCATTTTGCGGACTCGCGGCCCTCTCCGCGCAGCTCGAGAGATTCGACCTCGCAGCGGCGCGGACAGTGCCGCCACCAAATGTCGGCTCTCCGAGACTGACACGTTGGTTTCGAGCTCACGTGTACTACCAGCACACGGGGCCCGGATCCTTGCGACGTGGCGAAGGGGTGATAGCGGCAAAGGGGGTCCTTTCGTCAGCGACGCGGCCGTCCCCACTGACTCGTCAGTGTTCGAGCCATCGAGTTAAGACAAAATCGATCGCGCGCGCCCCTCTAGCGCCGAGAGCAACGGACGGGGCTGACGCGAAAGTGATCCGGCTAGCGGCCCTCCCAGCGCTTGAGCTCAACCCGGCCATTGTCGATCTCGACATAGGTGCCGCCTTGCAGCCAATTGCCGCTATTGATGTAGATGCCCTTGGCTAGCTGGCAAGTCTCCGCACGGTGCGTATGTCCATAGATCACCGCGTCGAATCCCCGGTTCAGCACCTCGACAGCGGACCGGTGGTAAGTGGTCACCTCGTCGGGCTCGTGTGCTCGGCGGCGCACGCGCTGGTCAAGGCTGCGCGCCGCCCAGTCCCACATCCGGTAAACGTCAGGGTGCAGGAACAGCAGGTGCGAGCTAAGGCGAGTGAGCGCTTCATAGAAGTTGGGAGAGCGGGAAAAGACGGGGTCGTACAGGTGGCCATGTTCGATCCGGATGCGCTTGCCACCTGATGTGACATTCAAAAACGGGCAAACCCCGGTCGTGAGCCACTCGTCGAGGAAGTGCTCCACGTAGATGTCATGATTGCCCACCACGTAATAGACGCGCCGTCCCTCTCGCCGGAGGCGGCTGATCTGGGTCATGAGCGGTAGGCCATCCTGGATGAGCCGGGCGAAGCGCGTCTGAAGCATCTCCAGGCCATCCCCGTTTAGGCAGAGCGAGAAGCCCTCCTGGCGAACGTAGTCGAGAAAGTTTCGGAAGGACGCGCCGGCACGGGAGGCGGGGTTTCCAAGATGCAGATCTGAAACGACGACGAGACGGTCTTCGGCAATGTCGATGATCACGGCTGTTCGTCATTGGCGGGCGGCGCGCTTGCCTCCGTCAGACGCGCGACCCGATCGGTGAGCTCCCTCACCCGCCCGCTCAGTCGGTTGAGCAGCTCCAGAGCGAAGGTGGGGTCTCGCCGAATACGCATGAGGAGGCCCCCTTGGCCAATCGCGAGCACCTTGGTGTCTCCGATCGCCCGGGCATCGGCGGTCCGGGGCAGCCCTTCGAGGAGTGACATCTCGCCCAGGAAATCCCCGCGGCCGAGGGTGACGAGGTGGATCTCCTGGCTGCCGACACGCTTCGTCACCGTAACCTGCCCCTCCTGAATGACAAACATCTCGGTGCCCGACTCTCCTTCCCTAAAGAGGTACTCTCCATCGGCGAAGGACCACTCCGTCTCGGTCAAGCGACTGAGTTTTGACGAAGACACTGGGGCCATGCGCTCTCCCTCCCTGGCCTCCCCGCAGCCAACCCATACTTTCAGGTCTTTAGACCTGCTTGCCCGCCAGAGTAAGGCTCTTCCCTTATTCTGCTGGCTGTGGCTATCCGAGTCATCCTGGCCGAGGACAGCTTCCTGCTGCGTGAGGGAATCACTCGGCTGATGGAATCGGTTGACGACCTCGAGTTGGTGGAGGCCTGCGCCGATTACGACTCGCTAATGAAGGCTGTCGAGGACCGTCAGCCCGACGTCGTTATCACGGACATCCGCATGCCTCCGACGGGCACGGATGAGGGTATCCGGGCGGCCGGCGAGATTCGGGAGAAATGGCCTCAAATCGGAGTAGTGGTCCTCAGCCAGTACAGCGACCCTGCATATGCCGTCAGTCTGTTCGAAGGTGGATCGGAGCGCCGGGCTTACCTTCTCAAGGAGCGGATAGCCGACTTGGACCACCTGCTGGCTGCGCTTCGGGAGGTCGCTGGTGGCGGATCCGTCGTTGATCCCAAGGTCGTCGAGGGCCTGGTAGCCCTGCGTGCCAGTAAGAAAGAGTCCCTCCTGCGCCATCTCACCCCCAGGGAGCTGGAAGTCCTGGAGCAGATGGCTCAGGGCAAGAACAACCACGCCATCGCGGAGGCTCTCGTGCTTTCAGACCGCGCGGTGGAAAAATACATCAATGTAATTTTCTCGAAGCTGGGGCTGTCATCGGATTTGGAGCTGCACCGCAGAGTCAAGGCGGTCTTGCTGTTCTTGGCGGAACGGGGAGGCTGACCTCACCGGAGATCCACATGTCAGCACTGTGGCGGCCGGAAACCAAAGAGAGCATCATTCGTGTATGAGCGAGGATTCCGTCCGTGTCCTGATCGTCGACGATCAAGCCCCC
>JALZBR010000158.1 GCA_030863485.1 Actinomycetota bacterium | reverse complement strand
AGGGCGGTCTGGTCAAAGGTGACGAATCCATCCTGCAACTTGACGGTGAAGACGTTGCGCGCGCCGTGCAAGGAACCCTCGACGAGAACGTCGTTGCGGCGGTACTCGAGGGCATCCTCGCCCTCCCGTTCGACGATCGAATCGACCTGGACAACCAGGTTGCGAAGGGATACCAGCGAAACCGAGTCCCTTTGCAGCGGCGTCAGCTTGCGCACGGTCGCGAAGCCGGCGGGGTGGTCGGCGGGATCGTCGAGAACGTGCTCGATCGACGGCTTCGGACCCGCGTCGAAAGCCACCTGCCAGAGGACGGTGTCTCCGGTGGGCGACGAGGCGGGGCCCGCACTCGCCCCGAGCTCGCTCTGCTCGAACAGCGTCCAGCTCGACGGGAGCCGCAAGAAGGCATTGCCCTCGGAGCTCTTCACGTAGGTGAACTGCGGACGTCCCGAACAGGAGGCGAGCAGCAGGCCGGCCGCGAGCAACCCCGCAGCGACGCGTCCGCCACGAAGGCCTTGCTTCCGTTCGGCCCCAACCCCCATACGCTATTATCGCCCGCCTCGATACAGCACTGATGAGCCCTTTCGGGGCCCCCGCCGGCGCCGGAGTGACTCGACCCGCATTCACCGGGCCGGCCGAGTGGCGGGAGATGGAGCCGGACAAAAGAGATGACGCCTCCAGCAAGCATGACGAAGTCGACGGAGCCGAGCGCCCGAAGCTACGAGCGCGCCGCCAAGCTGCACTTCGGCGCGCCCGACGGGTCGCATCTCGCGGCCCTCGAGGTCATCCACCCCGCTGAGATCGTCACGTGGGCGGCTGAGAACATCGACGACCTCGCGGCGACGACCTCGTTTCAGTCCTCGGGGCTCGTGATTCTCCACATCCTTAAGCGAGTGCGCCCCGAGGTGCCGCTGTTGTTCCTGGACACCGGGTTCCACTTCCCCGAGACGCTCGAGTTCCGCGACCGCATCGCCAAGAGCTGGGGGATCAACGTCGTCGAGCTGCGCGGCGAGCACGGCAGCCCGAAGCGACAGGCGGAGATCTACGGCGGCGGTCTCTACCGGCGCAACCCCGACCTCTGCTGCACGATCAACAAGGTGCAGCCCCTCCAACACGCCTTGGCCGGCTACCACGGGTGGCTTACGGGGCTGCGTCGCGACCAATCCGCGTCGCGGGCGGGAATCCCGATAGTCGAGGTCCAGACGATCCTGTCCGGCGAGGAGATCTTGAAGATCAACCCCCTGGCTCACTGGACCAAAGACGACGTCGAGGCATACGTCCGGGAGCACGACATCCCCACTCATCCGCTTCTGGAGAAGGGCTACGCGTCGATCGGGTGCTGGCCGTGCACCCGGCCTGTCTCCTCCGGAGAGGACGAGCGGGCCGGGCGCTGGGAGGGCTTCGAGAAGACCGAGTGTGGCATCCACACCTCGACGGAGCAGCCGGGATGAGAAGGAACACGCTGCTCGCCCTCGCCTTCTTGCTGGCGGCGATCGCGATCGCCGGGACGCTGGCCGTCCAGCGCCTCTGGCAGCTGGCACGCTGAGAGGGCGTCAGACCCCAAGGCCCCCGGGCGAGGCCAGGGTGACGCGCGCGCCCGGGCGGGCGCCGAGCGCGTCGGCGGCTCGGCCCCGGTTGAGCGCCAGGCAGAGATAGCCGTAGGAGTCCTCCACCAGCACGAGCTCCCCCGCTCCGACCGCGGAGAAGGTCTCTCGAAGCGGCGCCGTCACCTCCCGTCCTTGGATGACGACGCGCGCGTCGGCCCCCGGCGCGACGCCCGCGGCCGCGACCTGCGGGGGCCGGGCGTTGAGCTGGATGTTGCCGAAGCGATCGATCTGCAAGACCTCGGCGTGCACGAGCTCGCCCTCGACCCGAGCTTCCGGGATCGACAGGGGTACGAGCTCGGAGGCGGCAAGGTCGGGACCGAGCTCGGACACGGGGACGCCGCTCGCGACGTGGGCTGCTACCGGAGCGAACACGTCCCGTCCCTGAAAGGTGCGCGACACGGGCGCCAGGAGAAACGCCTCGTTTGTGAGCTCTACCGCGCGCTCCACGCCGCCGCTTGCGGCTGCGGCGGGCAGCAGCAGCCCGTTGTCCGGTCCGACCAGAACGGCTCCCGAAGCGACCTGGAGCGCGACCGCGCGTCGAGCCGAGCCGACGCCCGGGTCCACTACCGCGAGGTGAACGTGTCTCGGCAGAAACGCCATCGACTGTCGCAGCACGAGCGCGCCGTGCCGGACGTCTTGGGCGCGGATGTTGTGATGGATGTCGATGATCTTGACGTGAGGAGCGATGCGAAGCATGACTCCGTGACACACGCCCACGAACTCGTCTTCGAGCCCGTAGTCGGACAGGAAGCCCACCGTCTCACGCTTGCTCACCCGGGTCACTCCGAACCGAAGAGGTTTCTGAGGCTGATCGAACCCCGCGAGCGGCCTTGGGCGTCGATCCTCACCGAACCGAGCCGTAGCCCTCGCACGCCCTCGCTCACCGGGCTCGTCATGCGCAACGCATCCTCGGAGCGTTCGTAGTCGAGAATCCCGATCCCCAGACACGAACCCTCCCCGTCCTCCATGCCCACCACGAGTCCTTCGAGGCGAGCGAGGTCGAACCCTGGGGGCAGCGTCGGCATGAAGACGGTCGGCTTGACGCGCCAGCGCGAGCTTCCCCGCTCGAAATAAGCGGCGAATTGCCGCTCACGAAGAGACGCGCGTTCGTCCGCGGACCGGGCAACCGCCTGTGGCGGAACGGGCATCTCGAAAACTTGGGCAGGCGTGAAGCGCTGTGCGATCCCGATGATCGGATCGAGCTCCCCGCCCCTTTTCATGGCTATGACGTAGTCGGGGCGCACCAGATGCATCTTGTAGAACTTGAGGAGCTGGCCCGCGATCCCAGACACGAGCCCTGTGGAGTCCACGATTATCAATCGGCAGCCCGCGGCGCGCGCTCGTGACGTGAGCTCACCCGCGCCCACGGCCAGAGGCAGCAGATGACCCCGCGGCGAGAGGGAGCCGACGAACGCCAGCGCGTCGGCCTCGCGCAACGCGTCGATGCCGATCTCCTGCATGCCCGCGCACAGCTTCAGCCCGACGGTTGTCGGGGGCCCGATCGTCGACTGCCCGATGTCCGCGTCGACGATGGCCGGGGAGATTCCGGCCCCCTCGGCGCGGCGAGCCAGCTCCATCGCGAGCGTGGTCTTTCCGCTGTCGATGCCCCCCACGAGGAAGACCACGCCCGGGCTCGCCAGCAGGCGTTCGCAGATCGCGTCCACATCCACGTTCGTCCCCCACCTTCGAGACGCCCGAATCCTTGTCGCGACGCTCAACAAAAAGACCGCCCCCGAGAGGGCGGTCACCCCCAGCCGCCGCTCACGAGCTCAGCCGGTGTCCATGTACCTCTCTTCGAGATACTTCAGGACGTCGTCCTCGCGGATGCGGTAACCCCGGCCCACCCTGACGGCCGGAAGCTGGCCGGAGTTGACGAGACGGTAAACCGTCATGTTCGAGACCCGCAGCGTCCGGGCGACCTCCGCGACCGTCAAGAAACGGCCCATGAACTCGGAGCTACCCGTGGGAACAGCCGGGGTCTCGGCCATGGCGGGAGTATAGCAGGGTGAAATTTCCTGCTCGTCGGAGTTTTTCGGGTTTCAAGCCAGCAGCCTCCCGCGCTCCAAGAGCACCGCCGAATCCACCATCACGGTGGGCTCGAGGACGACCCCGTCCTGATGAGACGCGACGCGGATGGCGCCGCCGAAGGAGTGGTTGTCGCCGAAGGCCACGTGCACGGTGCCCATGATCTTCTCGTCCTCCAGGACATTGCCCGTGAGCTTCGCGGCGTCGTTGGTCCCAATTCCGAGCTCCGCGACGGCAAAGGCCTCCTTGCCGTGGGGCTCCAGCAGCGATTGCAGCTCGTGCGCCCGCGGTCCGCTGATCTTGGTCGCGTAACCATCTTCGACGTCGACCGTCAGAGGCTCCTCGAGCAGCCCGATCGGCCAGATGGAGCCGTCGAAGACAACGCGGCCCTGAGCCGACGCCTCGAGTGGCGCGATGAAGCCTTCTCCCGCCGGAAGGTTTCCAAAGGAGCCCGGGGCGCGCAGGTCTCCGTCGTCGGGCACTCCCTGTCGACCCTCTATCGACAGGCTCAGCTCCGTCCCCCTTGCGCTGCTCACCCGGACCTCGCGGGCGTCGCTGAGCGCGCGCGCCACGGCTCGGGAGCGGCGAGCGATCTCCGCGTAGTCTGCGCGCATCGTCCGCACGAGCATGTCCTCGGTGATCCCGGGCATTGTCGCGGCGCGCGCTCCCTGGGCGCATGCCGCTCGGCGCGCCTCGGTGTGAGTTACGGATTTCGAAGTTGGAGCGATCAACGCCCGGCACCTGCTGAGGGCAGCGGCAACCGGCGGAGGCGGCTCCTCGCCGTGACTGGAGCGCTCGCTCATCTCGATCAGCACGGCGTCGGCTCCCACCGCGCGCGCTCCAGCTAGAAAGGCCTCGGCCAGCGCTCTTTTGGGAGGATCGGTCAGAACGACGACGTCCTCGCCGGCTTGCACGCCGAGGCACTGATCCAGCACCGTCGTCACGGCGTGAGCGAGCTCCGTCACGCCCGGCCGTCCAGCAGCACCCTTTCGAACAACCTCCAGGACGGCTCGTACAGCCGGGGAGCCCTGTTGTCGTCCATAGGGATGATGACCACGTCTTGCTTCTCTGCCCACCCCAGGGCGAGCGCATGGTCGTTGATGTCCATCACGGCAATGGTCGGAATGTCCCTTTCGAGGGCAGCCCCGGCAAAGCCGTGATCGGCGAGGACGATCTCGGGCCAGGGCTTGGCCTCCAGGAGCGCTTCCATCGCCTCGGACCCGTGCGTGTGCTGAAGGGCGGCGCCGTCGGTGAGGCAGCCGACGCCGCCGACGTAGCGCACGCGCGCCCCCCGCTTGTCGATCGGCAGCTTTTCGTCCTCACGAAGGCGCACCACCTTTCCCCCCGCCCGGGTGTAGGCATCGATCACCCGCATGTGGTGCTCGAGCAGGCCCGTCGGGTGCCCGGTCGCGGCGAAGAGCGCGGCGCCCTGCGCGGCTGCCTCCGACAACCGACGCGCCGCGGCCACGATTGCACCGGTAGTGCGCTCCGGATCGATGGCGTCCTGCTCGTCGAGCTCGTCGATGTCGGGCGAGCACCCCGTCAGCTCGGCCATCAGCGCGAGCACCTCGAGCGCCGAGTACTTGTCGATGCCGGAGAGGCCGAAAGACGCCTCTTGATTTCCGGCGAGGAGATCGTGGATCTTGGCGACGTTGGCCTCGCGCGCATGCGACTGATGGGGCCCGGTGACTCCCGCCGCGACGAGTGCGTCTCGCACCTCAGCGAGCGGAAGATCGCGCATCAAGTGATCCTAAGGGAGGCGTCGGCCGGCTCAGTGGGTGCAAGCGCCGGTGGACACCGGGCTCGTCCTCGCTGCGCCGGCTCTGACCTCGTCGAGGACCTCGCGTCCGCTGAGCGCATAGCCCGTCTCCCCATCGGTGCTCGAAGCTGCAAAGACCATGCCGCCGACGGTCCCGTTGGGAAGCACGAACGGGCCCCCTGACTCCCCCTGGCGAACGGGCGAGTGGATCTCGTAGACGTCTCGCTGCACGCGCGAGGTCCCGTAGATGTCGCGCCCGGTCGCCTCGAAATGGGCGCGTACCGCGGCCCGTCGCCACACCAGCCTCCCGCCCGAGGAACCCGGATAGCCAAGCGTCGCTCCCTTGGTGCCGCGCGGGAGGTCGCGGGTCGTCAGCGACAGGGGCGGGCCCCCGAGGCCGTCGGTCCGAATGACCGCGATGTCGGTCTCGTCGTCGAAGAGCACGACCCTGCCCGCATGATGGCCGGCGGCGTCGTGGACCATGACACTGCTGGCGCCGGCCACGACGTGCGCGTTGGTCACGACGGTATCGGACGCGGCCACCCATCCGGTGCCGAGCAGCGTCCCGCCGCAGGCGGGAGCGGTCACCCGGACGGTCGACTGATCGGCGGCGCGCACGGCCCGCAGCGCCTGAGCGTTGCTGGGGAGCTTCACCGGCGGTCCTATCTCGGCGGGCAGTCCCGCGAACACCTGCGGAAAGCCGGAGCGGTCCAGGTACTGCTGGACGGCGGACACGACGTCGGGAGGAGTCGGCAGCGCGGCGCTGAGGGCGGTGAGCACAGTCGACTGGCGCAGCGCGCGCGCCACCTGGCGCGAAGGGCCGTGCACCAGCATGGACCCGATCAGCCAGAACAGGATGAGCGTGACCAACACGCTGAACGCGAGTCCAAGCGTCGCGTCGAGCTCGACGAGCTGCATGTGGCGAGCCGCGTGGCGGAATTTGTAGCCGACCAGGAAGCCCAGCATCTGGCCGATGGCGAGCGCGGCGAAGACGGTTGCGAGCGAGATTATGGCGCCCTCGATGCCGGGGCGGCTTGTGAAAACGGCTGCGACGGGGCGACTGAGGGCGAGGCCCGCGAGCAGGCCCAAGAAGCCGCCGCCGAGCTCGAACACCTGGCCGAGCAGACCCCGCCGGTAACCGCGGAAGGCTGCGGCGGCGGCGGCTAGGAGTATCAACAGGTCGACGATGTTCATCTCGTCACGCGCCGAGCCCCGTCTGCAGAGCGCGGAAGGTCGAGGCGAAGCAGACAAAAGCGGCGATTCCGAAGGCGAGCCAGGGGATCGCTCTGAAGCGTTCGCTTGCGGCCGCTCTATGCGCGACGACTAGGACGAGGGCCGGCAGCACGGCCCCATAGACGTAGTGCAGCCAGTGAGGGCCTTGCGTACGCGGCCTCAGACCGGAGGCGAACAGCACGACTCCGACCACGAGCTGGATTCCAAGCACGATCTGCAGCGCCGCGAGCAGGTTCCAGAAGAGACCGCCGGGAGGGCGGTCTCGAACGAACGCGTAAACGGTCAGCACGAAGAGCAGGGCAAAGCCCGCGGGAATCGAGTAGCCGATGAGCAGATGAACCTCCGTCACCGAGGCAGGTTAATAGCTGCTTGGTCCTTCACACGCCGGAAAGCTCCCGCAGACGAGGCAGACACGCGTCGACGACTTTTCTCACGGTCGTCTCCACTTCGGCCCGGTGGCTCTCGGACGTCTCTTCGGAGGGTTTGTCCTCGAGCCACTCGTCGGGTATCGCCTCGGGCGCACCGCACATCTCTGCGAAATGGATCGTCCATACCCGCGGAACCACCTTTTCATGCTGATAGCCGCCGCCCCCCGTCGCGATCCAACGCCCCTCTGCAAACTCGTGAGCCGTCTCGTGCAAGATCCGCGCGATGCGCGGGTAGGCGGGCATGGTGAGGCCGAGGTTCGCGAGCGGATCCCCGCGGTGTGTGTCGGCGCCGAGCTGGGTCACGAAGAGGTGCGGCCGAAATGCCTCGGCGAGCTGCGGGACGACCTGCTCGAGCGCCCAGAGATAATCGTCATCGCCGGTTAGGGGCGAGAGCGGAACGTTCGCGGAAGTTCCGCGCGCCTCGCCGTCTCCGAGCTCGTTCTCGAAGCCCGTCCCCGGATACAGGGTCTCGCCCGTTTGATGGAGCGAGACGGTCAGGACGCGCGGCTCCTCGTAGAAGATCCACTGCACGCCATCGCCGTGATGAACGTCGACATCCACGTACATCACGCGCCAGCTCGGCTCGAGCGCGAGGGCCTTGGCGATGGCTGCCGCCGCATCGTTGTAGATGCAAAAACCCGACGCCTCGCGCCGGCGGGCGTGGTGAAGCCCGCCGGGGGGATTGAAGACGTGCTGCACCTCTCCCGAGACCACGTTCTCGGCCGCGACGACCGACCCACCGCACACCGCGGCCGACGCAGCATGCATCCCCTTGAACACCGGGTTGTCGGACGTGCCGAACCCATGGACGACGGCATCGAAACCAACTCTCTCGCCCGCGTCGATGCGCTTCACGATCTCGACGTATTCGGCGTCGTGCACCGCGAGGATCTCTTCGTCGCTTGCGGCGCGCGCGCTGATCTCCCGGACGTTGGCGCGCTCCGACAACCCCAGCGACCGGATGTTCTCGTAGGTGAGCAAGAACCTCTCCGGACGCAAAGGGTGGGCAGCGCCAAAGTCGTATGTCTTTGTGTTCTCGTCGGCGGCGACCAGGCCCACGGAATCGCTCATGCTCGTTCCCGAGCTCGCCGAGGTCTCTTCGCGTCTTTCATCTTCTCCCCCGAAGCTTTGTCCAAGATTTCATTCCATTGTCCGCACCTGCGAGCACTCGCGCGATCCTGTCGTTTACCGCTCCGCTCATGGCGAGGAGTCCGGGGCGGCGAGCTCCTGCGCCCGCTCCATTGCGGCGCGAATCGCATCCAGGAAGGCGGCCCTCACACCCGAATGCTCCAAGACGCGAACCGCTCGAGTCGTCGTGCCTCCGGGTGAGGTCACCATCTCGCGTAGCTCGACTGGGTGCAGGCCCCCGTCGCGCAGCAACTTGGCAGAGCCCAGCATCGTCTGCACGACCAGCTCGGTCGAGACGTCGCGGGAGAGACCCAGCAACAGCCCGGCTTCGATCATCGCCTCCGCCAGCAGCGCAAAGTAAGCAGGCCCAGATCCGGAGATGGCGGTGACGGCATCGAGATGGCTCTCGGATACCGTCACGACTCGCCCGACCCGCTCGAGCACCTCGCCCGCGCGTGCCACCTCCGCATCGCCCGCGTGGCTGCCGCCTGCGAGGCCGGTCATGCCCTCGTGGACCAGGGAGGCAGTGTTGGGCATCGCTCTTACGACGGGAACAGGTTTCTCGAGGCGCTGTTCGATGAAGCGCGTCGTGATCGCGGCGGCTATGGAGACGACGACTTGGTCCGGCCGCACGGAGGCAGCGATCTCCGCGAGCAGACCTTCCATGTCTTGTGGCTTCACGGCGATGACGATCAGCTCGACGTCGGCGACCGCGTCGAGGTTGTCGCGGGTTGTCGCAACGGAATACCGCCCTGCGAGCTCGGAGAGACGGTCGCTGCGAACATCGCTGACGACGATTTCTTCGGGCTTCCAGGAGCCGGACGTGAGCAGGCCCGCGACGAGCGCCTCGCCCATCTTTCCGCCACCGAGCACGGCAAGCTTGGTCATCGCGCTGCCTATGATGGCAGCTCGCGATGACTTCCCCGGTACGGGAGCCACGAAGACGCGGCGCGCCCGGACGCGGCAAGGCCCCAGAAACCTCGCGTTGGCCGGCCGGTCGTGCACTTCCCCTTACACGCCCGGCCCTGCCGCCGCAGGCCTCTGGGGCCCTGGCTGCCCCGAGGGCGTCGCGTTCGAGAGCGGCACCCCCAGGCGAGCGAACATAGCGAGGCCGGCTTTCGAGCGTCAAGGACGCGTTTGCGCAGATAAGACGGCAAACGTCCTGCTCAGAGGCGTGCAAATTTTCTTCGCGCTGTTCGAGGTTTTTCTGCCGCTTTAGTTAGCGGTGCACACTTCGGGTAGATCGCCCGTCGTCAGGCATTCATAGAGGTCGAGCAGCGCGGCGGCCGTGCGGTCCCACGAGAACCTGCGCGCCGAACGAGCGGCGCATTCCGCGAACGCCGCGCGCAAATCGTCATCTTCAAGAAGAATGCGCAGCTTCGGGCTAAACGTGCCCGCGTCGCGCGTATCCACGAGCCATCCCGACTCGCCGTCTCGAACGATGAAAGACAGCCCGCCGACAGGGGTGGCAACCACGGGCGTCCCGCAGGCATGAGCCTCGAGAGCGGCAAGCCCGAAAGATTCGGAGTACGAGCACACGACGAGCGCGTCGGCGGCACGATAGAAGAGCGGCAAGCTGCTGTGCGGTTGCGGTCCCGCGAAGCGGACCCTGTCGCGCAGACCCAGCGAATCGACGAGACGTCTCAGCCGTCGCAACTCGTCCTCGCCCGAGCGCCCGCTGGCGCCTCCCACGAGCGTCAGGACGAGCGGCCGATCGACGGCCCGAACAAGCTCGTCCAGGGCGCGGATCGCCAGATCGAGACCCTTTAGCGGCTGGATCCTTCCGACCGCCAGCAACATGCGTTCGGCGCCTAGACCCAGCCTTCGCCGGGCTTGTGCGCGATCGCCCGGATGAAAGAGGCCGTGATCGACGCCGGGGTGGATCGTCTTGATCGCCTCCTGCGGCGCGTCGTACATGCAGGCAAGCTGTTGCCAATCGTCGTCCGTCGACGCGATCAGCACGTCGGCTGCCCGGATGACTTCCGCCTCCCCTTGGAGGCGGCTCGGCGGCTCGGGATAGTCTCCCGGGGCGAGGAAGCTGTTCTTCACTCGCCCCAGGGTGTGATGGGAATGAACCATCGGCACGCCCCACCCACTCACCAACTCCTTCGCGACGAGCCCGGACTGCCAGTAGTGGGAATGCACGAGGTCGTAGCGACTTCGCCGAGTGGCGCTAAACGCTCGAATCCCACGGACGAAGTGTTCGACGTACAGGGGAAGGCGCTCCTTCTCCACCGCTCGCCGGGGCCCCGCCTCGATCCCAACGGCTCTCACCCCGGGCGAGAT